>CAZMXB010000319.1:2074-5704 GCA_964569855.1 uncultured Rhodoferax sp. | reverse complement strand
TTTCCATTATAACCATTTTATAAAAAGCCAATAGCAATCTATAAACAATAAATAATAAGTCAATTCCAATAGGATAGTACAAAGCCGTAATTAACAAATTATTAGAATAGAGATGTATATTACGCCATTCTCTACCGTAAATTCCTTTGTGATGCTTATCACATAAAGTAATTCCATTAAACACTTCGTATCTTAAATGAGGGTTATTAGCATATCGTCTGATATGATGAATTTCAAGATCTTTTGTGCAACTACAAGCCGGATATTGACATTTTCCCTCATCTCTATCTAATACTGCCTTTTTCCAATTTTTATATTTCTCACTTGAAGAGTCCCTTTTGAACTGTTCAAGTCTCTTCATTCGAATTGGTCCAATTTTTGGAATCATGGTCAATCATCTCACCTATTATCTCTCTTATACCCTTTTGGGCTGTCCAGCCCAATAAATTGAGGGCTTTAGTAGAGTTGCTGTGTAACACAGGGACATCGACGGGGCGATAGAGATCAGGACTGATCTCAATAAGCGGTCCTAATTCTTTTATATTAATATTTCGAGTTTCCTTGGGGTTACACTCTCTATCTCGTTTGAATTGTTCTCCGGTTAAAGAACCACTCCAATATCCATTTATGCCAATATGACGTGCCGCTACTTCACAAATCTTACGGATTGATCTTGGTCTATTAGAAGATATTATTATGTCCTGTGGACTATCTAATTGAACCATACGATACATTGCATCACAATAATCACCCGCAAAACCAAAGTCGCGTACCGCGTCAAGATAGCCTAGCTTAAGGCTAGGCATCTTTTTATTGAACCGAAGGTTCGCAAAGTATTTACTAATCTTTCTGGTAACAAAATGTTCTGGTCGCATAAACGATTCATGATTACCTAAATAGGCTGAACACGCCCATACGCCGTAGTTCTTCCTATATAATTTAACGTACTCATCAGCAGCAGCCTTGGAGATAGAATAAGGGGAAACGGGCTTTACCGGCGAATTCTCATTAATAGGCATCTCAGGGTTTCCAGCAAAGACTTCGTAGGAAGAGGCTTGTAGCAATTTAGTTTTAGGATAATAATTCTTAATGATTTCTAAGAGTCTTACAACTCCGAGAGTATTAACATCAATTACTAATTCGGGTTGGTGAAAACTTTTACCGATATGAGAGAAACCAGCGAGGTTATAGACTTCGTCTGGTTTGGAAATTTCAAAAGCCCTTTGCAAAGAGGATTGATCCGTAAGATCACCGTCAATAAGAGTTACGAAGGAACGTAATTCGGGGGAAATATTAGAATGTTCTCTATGCAAACCAAAAACTTGATAGCCTTTGGCGTGTAAAATTTTTGATAAGAAGAAGGCATCTTGCCCGGAAATGCCAATAATTGTGGCCCTTTTATTCATTCGGTTTCTCCGAAACCTCGGGAGTAGTAGGTAAAGAGGGCGATTCTTTGGTTTTCTGGATGAAATCCGAACCATCAAGAATAATAGGTTCTTGTGATTTATCAGCAAATTCATGGGGCTGCTTAAATTTCTTAATTTGATTTTGCGTAGCCATTTTCATTAATTCATTATACTTATTCATTGACTCACGCTTTTCTTTGTCATTAAAAGATCTAACAAGAGAAAGGAAAGTATCGGCTCCCACCTTTTGTTTTGATTCTCTTTGCTCTCTTGTTTGATTCATCGCCTTTTGCAAGGCCAGATATTTATCTGTTAAGTCTTTCAAATCCCTGTTTAATTCTTGCTTGAATCTATTTGTAGAATTAATCATTTCAAAGAACATGCGGTCGGTTTCATTTTCGAGATTTAATTCTCTTGCCCCAACTTGTGCCCGAATCTCTTCTTCTCTATCATTCGCTTCCTTAATACTCTTTTGATTATCATCAATACGAAGTTTATAGATAATCATTAATTCCAACGAATCTTGTTCCGCCGGGGTAATATCTTCCATGACCGTTTGCATGGAAACCCATTGATCTATAAACTCTTCTAAATCCATTTTTGTTAAGGTTCGTTGAAGTCTTTTATAGCGGGGCGTAGTCTTAAAATAAGTACGCCACATAATTTCCTTGTCAATAGGCTTTTCGGCTTCTCGAATAATTTCCTGTTTGACGGCAGACTTCGTAGTGTTAGGTGACAACATTTTAAATTGCCCGCCGCCCTTTTTAATTTTTAAGTGTTCTTTACGAAAACGACGGACGGCCTGAATATCTAGGCCGGTCGCATCGACCACCTTCTGATCGCTTAACTTATCTTCTACAATAAGTTTTTCAACTATTTGCTTTTGTTCTTTGTTCATACTGTGCCCAAACCTGTTTAATAATAACAAACAGTTTATTCTTATAGTAACAATTTACACATTCACCAGAAAGAATAGTTTCTAAAACATCAAAAAGATAGAAATCGAGTTTCTCAACGAGCATATCAAGAAAAAGATTTTCTCCGTTTGTGAGATACTCGGCGTTGCCCAATATCGTATTCTCATCAATTTCACCAATGTGTACTGGATGCATTAAATTATTTCTAAATTTAGCAACATCTACCCCTGAATCGGACTTAGAAACTTTTTGGGGCACAACATATTTGTCCCTATACAAATTCTTAAGTCTCCGACTCACAACAGTGTTAAGCCAGTTTTCCAACGCCTGAGGCAGATTTTCGGTAGTGGCCCTTTTAGGTTTAAAATCCTTTAGAACCTTCAATGCTATAATCCAAGCCTCCTGCTCAATATCTTCCTCGGCATACGAGCCAAAGGCCCTATTCCTATTATTTTTTGCAACCTTGGTAAGAACCTCAATTGTTTGAGACTCTGTGAGTCCTTTAATCTTATGCATACCATATTATAGTTATTTTAATCTAAAATCCCCAGCACCTTCGGTGTATATTATCTTTAAGGGGACTTTGTCCCCCGATTTATAGAGAAAAGGAAGATAATATGTCAGAAGAAGATAAGTTAGTAGGGACGGGTGGAGATGATGAGACTACGGGCGTTTATAAACAACGCTCTCGTTGGTCGGCCCAACAGATGGCTCTCTTGCAGAGGGCTATTGTAGAGGATATGAGTGATGAGCAGTGTGCCAAGTTGACGGGAAGAACCCTGAAGTCCGTTCGTCAGAAGAGATTGAGAATGGAACTTATTAAGAAGGGTGGGCGACCTACAGATGCTTCGCACGCCAAACATACGGGCAAGAGCCGTGAACAAATTACACAGGAGCGTAGTGATATGTGTAAGAAGTTCTGGAAAGCAAGGTTGGAACGAATGGAAAATCGTCCGTCTGACGACGAGTAAATTGAACCTACGGTTCAAACTCCCTAAAGAATAAACCCGGCCAACCTAGCCGGGTTTTTATTTATATATACGTGTTCCCCGCCCTAAAGTCCCCTTCACCTTAAGAAAGTGCCCACCGGGAATTTTTATTTCCTCACGTTATAGCACGCTTCCTCCACCAGAAGGGAAAAGGGAGAGGGTTTGAAGAAAGGGCGAGAAAGATTGAGGGGAAATTGGTAATAGAGAATACGAAGTGGCCCGTGGCCATTTCCGTAAAAGAAGAAGAGGAAGAAGAAGGGGAACATATACCGAAGGTAGGGGCGATCTTAAGTCCCCCCGCCCATAAGTGTTTTCTTC
>CAZMXB010000319.1:0-2064 GCA_964569855.1 uncultured Rhodoferax sp. | reverse complement strand
AGAAAGGGCGAGAAAGATTGAGGGGAAATTGGTAATAGAGAATACGAAGTGGCCGTGTGTTATTCGGAAAGAAGAAGAGGAAGAAGAAGAGAAAAACGTACCGAAGGTAGGGGCGAGTATCAAAGATACTTTGTATAGGGAGATAAACTGGTTAGGATGACTGCGTCATCCGAAAAGGGATGGGGCGATCTTACGTCCCCCCGCCCATAAGTGTTTTCTTCCTATTCTTTTCCTAATACACGTTTTGGTAACTCCGTAATAATTTTGGTGTTCTAAGGTACTCTAGATTTATCCACGCCCACACTTTTATTTTCTACACAAATATGTATATAAATAATACTAGGACAAATACAAAAACGTTTATTCTTAAGTCTCCTAGATTTATAATCTTCATTGCGGGTGTGTCTGTAGCCCCCACGCGAAAGCGACCCTCCTAACCAATACCGTACACTTCATGAAAACTTACCCATACCCCAATCCCCCAGGGAAAACTTGTGGTATAAAATATATTTTACCCGAACAAATGGTAGGGTTCTATTCAATCTTGCAAGATTGTAAGTTTTTTTTCTGGCATCCTAGCCTATGGCACGTATTATTATCAGCCGTTAGGCTGATGTAAGCCTTACAGATTCGCTAGAAGGGGGGAAGAATGTAGAAGCGTGCATCGGACACGCGACAAGCCCCCCCCGCGAGCGTACCCCCATGATCCCCTCCTCCCCCCTCTCTCTCCCCTCCCCATATACCCTCTCCATGCACCCCACAACGTACCATCAACTTGTGCGGGAGGGGTGGGTAGCATACTACAAGAATACACCCCCCCAAAAATGCCCATATAACGGCAGGGAATATCGAGAAACTTGGCAGTTTGGCTACGATTCGGCATCCGATAATCATACGGGCGTGCCGATTGACGGCACTAAGTAAGTAGGTTAGTACCTACCATCCCGGTATACCGGATACGGTATACTCGGGGTTTAGTGGGCGGATGCTCACGAATAGGCTATGTAGCCTATATGTAACGGGGCCGCTAGGCCCAGAAAGGATGCGTTAGCATCATGGGTATTCTTTCGCGTGTTTTCAAGTCGTTCGGGATTCATGGGTACACTCCCTCCCTTGCCGAGTCTACGGCATTGTCCAAGGTTCGCATTGCGGATCAATCGGACGATACCCTTGGCTCGAAAATCCGAGCCACAAGGGAGAAAATCAAGGCTATTCGTCGATCGACGGTAGTCTCTTGGAATCTGTACCCCCCATCCCCCGATCTTCTCCCGACCGATCGGTCGATGCCGACGTACTGGGGAGAGGGTAAGCCCCAAACAATGACCTACCAGCAGGTCGGTTTGATGATGCTCGGCATCTGTTCGGATATGCGTAGGTATTTGTGGGGGGGACGCAAACCTAAGGGTAACGTCGGCAAGGGTACGTATTTGTGCCGATTCTGGGAGGGTAGCCTTGCCCGATTGTTCACCGATCCCGAAACGGCATGGGCCGAGATTTTCAACTCGGGGTTCACCTACTGTTTGGGGCTGTCCCAAACGAACACCGAACGTATCGCACAAGGGAAGCGGCCCCTAACAATATCCAAGTCTAGTGTGGTTCGGCATCTGGTCAGTGAGACGTATAGGGGCACGAACCCTAGGGGGCACGTTTGGTATTTTTCTAGGTTGGACGGTGAATGGTTCAACGCGAATCGGCCATACTTGAAAATCAAGTCTAAAAAGGATGCCGAATCTCTCATCGCTCGGGGGTATCTTTTCGGATTCGATCGGGCAAGTGGGCAAGAGATTCGGATTCCTATCCGATGTGCGATGGTTGTATCCTTGGACGTTCAGCATATGGCCGATCCGCGATGTGAACGGGTCCGCTTGGATGAGATGCTTCATAAGGTATCCGAATCGGATACCCTGACAACTGACGAACGGCTCGTTTGTATTGCGATCGCACGCAATCCGAACGCAACCCGTACCGAGATCGCAAGGATTCTCGGTCAAGAGAATAATGGACCCACTAAGGGTAGGGATTGGACGAATGACCGTGTGAAGTCTATCTCACGCAAGATTCCGG
>CAZMXB010000318.1:0-5709 GCA_964569855.1 uncultured Rhodoferax sp. | reverse complement strand
CCGTCATCAGTGAGTTTCAGTGGGAGTACGCCGCCGAGTTGCTCGACGCCCTGATCGCCAATTACAACGCCACGCCACACAGCAGCCTGGGATACCGCTCACCGCTGCAGATGCTGGACTTCCATGCGTCCATGGACAAATTACCCAAGCGCCACGCAGACCCCAACTCGGTCCAGGGACTTTTGAGTGTTCGCAAGCTCTGCACGGTACGTGGTGGCTACCAGGAGGGTCGCAGGCCTTATGTGAATTTCCTCGGGGCCAGCTACTCCAATGAAGAACTGTCACAGCGCCACGATCTGGTGGGCCAGCCGATCTGGGTCATCAACCACCTGGAAAATGATGCGCGCGTTGCACTTGCCACCACCAAGGATGGCCACCGGCTGGGGGTCTTGCGGGCCCACCCACCCTGGCACCGCACGCCACACAGCCTGACCATCCGCAGCGCCATCAACTCCATGGCGCGCAACCGCCGCTTCGATCTAGCCCATGGTGCTGACGCCCTAATGGTTTTCATGGACTTTGTGGAATCCAACGCCAAGGGAAAATTGCCCATCCACCCCAGCTACCTCGAACTCAAGCGCATTCTGGTCGAACATGCGCAGTATCGCTCTGGTGACGACGAGGTGCAGGCCGCCAAGGCACGCATCCAGAATCGTCCGTCAGACAAAGACTCGCCTCTTGAAGAAGTGCTGGATCATCGGGCGCCTTCAGGCACGCCCACCGAGGCAGTGGCAGCACCTCAAAAAGCGCAGGCACCAACACTTGCCAAGGCGAAACTGCCACCGATGCGCAAGGCAGCCAACTGAACGGGAAACACCATGCGTAGCAACCTGCCAGCTCATTTGGATCCCAACCATCCGGTACTGCTGCAGGAATACGCCGTCTTCACGCCCCCGGTGTATGCCATGGCCCAGAAAATCGGCGACTGGATCGATCAGCGCCAACCTGGGGGCTACATCCATGGTCCATCACGCTTTGGCAAGTCGCGTGGCGTCAAATGGCATATGAAGGCGGTGCTGGAGGAACGTTTCGGCAAACGCATTCCCTTGCACATCTGGACGCGCCCGCCGGACAGCCAATTCAGTGAGAACGATTTCTGGGTCTCTCTCGGGCTCGCCATGGGGTTTCGCTATGCGCCCCGGCGGGCCACGCGCGGTGACCGCCGGCGCTTGCTGGTGGAGTTCATGATTGCCACGGCGGCGGCCTGCTCGAGCAATTTCGTGGCGCTCTTGATCGACGAAGCGCAGGCGATGACGTTTCGTGAATGGACCTGGCTGCTCGGGCTGCAAAACGCGATGGACTGGGAGGGCTACCGGCTCAGCGTGTTTTCCATTGCCTCGCACCAGATGGACTACACCTATGAACTGCTGGGCTTGACTGACCATGCCCATGTGGCCGCGCGATTCCTGGTGGCGCACTGGCCGTTTCCGGGCATCAGCAGCGTCGAAGAGGTCGAGTTTGTCCTGAAGGGCTATGACCACGCATCGGAGTGGCCGGCGAACAGCGGCATCTCCTACCTGGCCCATTTCGCCCACCAGGACCATGCACGCGGGGCGAGATTGGCGCCGTGTGCACCCGTCTTTTGGCAGGTACTGAATTCACTGCTTCCTGCCAATTACAAGGGGGATATCGCGTTTCCGATGCAGCACATTGCCCGTGCCATTGAGGAAGTCCTGATCGATCTCGCGCGCGGCGAGGATTGGGAGATCGCCACTTCGCAGGCCAACTGGATCGATGCCCTGGCGCTAACCCAGTTCACTGACCACATGCGACTGATTTCCGCAGCGGTCAAGCGCAAGCGCCCTGCCAAGTCAGAGTGATGCGCCGTGGCAAGGAAAGCAGCGCCCTTGGATGAGCTGGGTCGCCATGGAAGGCGCTCACGGGTCATCTGGCATCCAGGCTCCATACCGCCCTACTCTTCCCTGTGGATCACCATACAGCGCTTTGTGATGCTGAACCAACCCTCGCGCGCCGCCTTCGCGCAGGATTTCTTGTGGCACAAAGCCAGCGACAGCAAGGCACCGGCCCACACCACACCAAGGCAGTCGATTAACGACTACCAAACGACCGCCGATCAAAATCCAATTCGTCTGGCGCGCTTTGCCAGGGTTCTCAAAGAGTCGTCAACAACGTTTCATGGCTGCCACATTGGGGATTTCCCCAGCATGGTGAGGCCGTATTTTGGTGACTTCGCCGTCTGCTGCGATTGCCTCGCGCAGGGGTTTCATTCGGTCTTGTACTCATTCCAAGGCATGCGGCACTGTCCAGCACACGGCACGCGACTGGAGAGCCTGCAGAGCTGCAGCGCCGTTGCAAGTGACCTGTTCACCAACGCCCTTCGCAATCCTTTCGGTGGATGCCAGCATCTGCAGAAACTTCTGGGCTTTCCTGAGGCAAGGATTCCAAAACCACAGACCCAACGTGACCGCGTACTCGGCGAGATCGCGCACTGGCTGATGGATGTCGATTCACGATGCTGGCTGGGGCAGCACGGCGTGCAACAGGTGGCGCCTTTGGGCGAATTCACAAGACGACTTGTTCATCTCAAGACCATCCTCAGATTGCCCGATGCCGCCCCAATCTGGGTCGATACCAATGGAGCCAGAGCGCTTGATCCAACGACCACGGACGTCATCAGGTTGGGGGTTGCGAAGATTTACAAGGGCGACTTGGCGGATATCGACGACAGGCGGGCAGAGCGGCACCAGACTGACTTGAACGTTTACAACAGAACCATTTGGGGGGACTTCAAGGCCATCCGCCGACATCTCAAACATTGCGATCTGGGAAGACGGGGACGGCATTGGCTCGCCCGTCTTTCAAAAGCCACCAGTGCCACCGATGTGAACACCCTGCTCGACCATGGCGGTGCGATGGCATGCCGCGCATGGTTGTTACTCGAATGGTCGCGCCATATCATTGAACGGGAATTCAACCAAAAGGTCGGGCTGCATACCAGGCCCCTGCGCTTGGCCGTTGATGGGGATATCCCATTGTGGATTGCCAAACTCCGGGGTGGCCAGGCCTCTCAAGGTGCACAAGACATCGTTCACCTGTGGATCGCCCGCTGGATCAGCGCTGCAGGGCTGCTGGCGTTTTGGCGATCCATTTGCATGACCGCTGACAATGTAAGTTCACCGGATGTCATTGTCTTGGTGAGGTCCTTGTTGGCAAGGCGGCGCGAGCCGCAATGGTGCTTGGGCATTAGTGCCAGCGATGAGCTTGTACTTTGTTTTGATCACCTGTGCGACAAGTAGGTGACAGGTCAATACCCGCTGGCAACCGCAAAAACCCGCAGCGTGCTTGTCAGTCTGGCACACACTATCGCGCAATACCCCGCCAAACTCGCGCAGCATCATCGTGCCACCCGTCTTTTCATTGCTTGAATCGCCCTGACTTTTCTGGACAATTCCTGGGTGGAATAGATCGAAGTGGTATCCAGTGAGCCGTGGCCAGCCAGCTCACCGGCGATTTCAATCGGCATCCCGTCCACCAGAGCCTGGCGCACGAAGGTGTGCCGCATCCAATGCGTACTCGCCTTCTCGAAGCGTCGCTCATCCAGAGCGGCGTTGGCGGCTGACTTCGCGGCTCTTTTAAAGAAGACCTTGAGCGAGGCGTAAATGCCGCTGGCCGACAACGCGGATCCAGATTTTCCCGTGATCGCGAACAAACGCGGCTCTCCATCTTCCCCTCGAATCCATTGTGGAACCGATGCACGCAAGGTGCGTATCAATGGCAGGTTGGCCTGATCGGTTGTGAGCTTGTCCTGTTCCATGAATCCGCTGCCATGCAGTGCCAGCAACTTGACGATGTCCGGATTCAGCGGTACCTCGCGGGTCTTTTTGCGCTTGCCCGTGACCGTCAGTATCCAGGTCTGCGGCAAATCTGGCAGTGCTTCGACGCGCATGTCCTTGTGGCGCGCCTTGGCCAGTTCATCCAGACGGATGCCCGACGTCACCAGCAACTCCAAAATGCATCTCAGCCGCAGGCGCTCCGCTCCGACCGGTAAAGCATCCAGACAGGTCAGCACATGGCTCCATTCGGCCTCCGTGAACGAGCGCCGGATGTCCAATTTGGAGGGTGGCAGATCAAAGCTTTTCATGAGCGCGCGCATGGGGTTGGCCACGAGATACCCTGCGTCGACCAGTCCGGCGTACATCGTCTGCAAAATCACCAGCGCCTGTTTTTGTGACGCGGCACTGGGTTGTGTGCGAAACGCCCGCCACGCCGGATCGGTGCGCAGTTGGGGGGCCTCTTGGATCCAGCTCGCCGGCACCGCCCGCAGGAACGAGCGGTATTGCTGGCAGTCCAGCGCATTCACACTGGACAGCGGTTTTTTGAGTTCCTGGGCACACCACATTAGAAAGCGCTCGATCTCCTTTCTGTAGCTACCCTGGGTCGATGGCTTTTCCTGGTAGCGCAACAACCACGCGTGGACTGCCTCCAGATCGTTCTTCGCGCCCAGGGTGTTGGCCATGTGCGACCTGAAATCGCCCTGCTCACCATTCAGGGCCGGTGTAATTTGCGCGCGCTCGAGCACGCTGGCCACCAAGGTGCCGGCACCGAATTGACTCAGCGCGGCCGCATTGGGCCCCACCGCCGGTAAAAGGCTCGCCACGCGCAAGGCCTGCTTGGCCTTGGGCTCGTAGACCTTGCTCGATACCAGCAGATTCAAGTGTTCCTGCTCCAACACCAACCAGGCAACCACCTGTTGGGCGCGCTGTCGCCCGAACCCCTTGATCCGTGTATCCCACCGATGCCCGTACAGGTTGATGAATCGCACCAGGTCGGCCAAGCTGACGATCCCCATGTTGCGCAGGCATTTCACGACAGGTCGGGCAAACCAGGATTCCAACCGGTCGGTGGCCGACGGAGTGATGGACAGCACGGTTTCAAGGTAGTTGAGCGCTCGCACTCTTTCACCCACCGGATCCTTCAGACCTACTGCGGCTTCCTGGGCATCGGCATTGTCCAAACCGAATGCCGCCTTGTATTCAGCCAACAGGTCGGCCTCGGACCAGCCCTCTGGGTCCATGCCTTCGGCCTCGATCCACTCGTCAAGGGACGGCAAAACAATCGCCGGTTTGACCGTGACATCGCTGCGCAGCAGGTCCAGCAAATCCGAGATCTTGGCGGGTGGCTGCAGTGTGGCGTCGAGTTGGCGGCCCGATTCAATGATGTGCTTGAGCAGGGCGTCGCGGCGGTGTTGTATGTGGCGCAGGTCGCTGGTGGTCTCGGACCAGGCCAGATAGCGGTTGAAGGCTTCGGCAAGGTCCAGACCCAACAGGCTGGATCGCACAAAGGCGAAGTGGTGCACACCTAGGGCCCGCACTTCGTGGAAGACACGACCCTTTGAACCCTTGGGCCGTCCGGGCTTGCGCCGCGGGACTGGCGCGCTGTGCAACGTCGGGTCGGCAAAAGCGTGGCGAGGTGTTTGCATGGTCATGTCCCCTGCAGGTCTGTCGCGGTTGAGGTCAAGGACGGCAATAGGCTAAGGCACTTTCTGGCGCGGGCCAAGTACGCCCTTTGCAGCGCCCAAAAGACTTCGAGAGATCCCTTGTTCACGCAGGTAGTTATTTAGGCTACGGATGGGTAGTCTTTTAGGCTAATGGACGCGTACAAGTCAAAACAGACATTTTAGAGCTGTTTATATAACGTCGTGATTATAAGGATAATCATGACGCACGCGAAGCGCATTAATTGATGGGC
>CAZMXB010000317.1:0-5712 GCA_964569855.1 uncultured Rhodoferax sp. | reverse complement strand
CACCACACCTAAGACGTCGCGCCAAAATCGTTGCCATGGACTTGACATGGGCTCATCGTAATATTGCTGGAGGCTCCCGTCTTCCTCGGAAGTCCAGACCTCGCCTTCACGACCGTCGTTAGCATGTGCATCGACTTTGAAAGCATGCATGGGTTCAGTGCCTTCATCAAAAAGGGCTGCTAGTTCACCTGCAAGCTGCTCACTTTCTATGAATATCCATGCCTCAGTGTTGTACAAACGCGAGCGAGGATCCTGATTCAGGGATCCAATGATTGCGCGGGCGCGGTCCTGAACAATGACCTTTGCGTGAAGACTTGATGCGGATCCATCTTCCCATCGGTGCTTGAATCGGTGATGACGCCGTGTCTCTGGCCTGGTCTCGAATAGCTCGACACCTTCCATAAGAAGCTTGAACCGATGGCGTGCGTAGCCCGCATGGGCCGCCACGGAGTCGGTCGATGCCAACGAATTGGTGAGTACAGCAACCCGCACACCTCGATCGCGCATTTCACTAAGATGGTGTCGGCCTCGTTCGCCAGGTATGAAGTAGGGGGAGATAATCAATAGCTCGGTTACCGTGCGTGCGCCACCCGGGAAATCTTGGACCGAGCCGTGCTGAATGCCGCTGGCAGTTTCCTCCTTGGCTTTATCGGGCTCGTCGTACTGCAGTTGTGCTATTGCCCAGGTAAGCGTGCTAATTCCGTTCTGAGCGAATGCCAGGGCTGGCCTGACGTCAAGCCATTTGCAGGCCGGCATGTTGTCGCAAATCTTGGTACGATCTTCCAGCGCCATACGTAGCGATTGGGCCTCATCCCCTACGGGAGGACTACTCAACGCTTCGAAGGGTACGGCCACTCGATTGTTCCAGTAAGCATCAAATTTTTCGGAAAGCTCTTTGACAATGGGTCCAACTGCCAACAAGTCAACATCGTAAAAATTAGAGGCCTCACTGGCACTGAAATACTCGTCAGCCAGATTGCGACTACCGGTGATGGCAACTGCGTTGTCTGTCAGCCAAAGTTTGTTGTGCATGCGCCGATTCAATCGATCACTGTCGAAAAGAAACTCTCCCCACCGCAAAACGTCGAGCGACACACCAACCCGCAAGGGATTGAATAAGCGTATCTGAATCCTTGGGTCTGCGGCAAAGGCGCGGCGTGCGAACAAGCGCGCCGACCCATGTGCATCGTCAAGCAGGATTCGCACGCGAACTCCGCGCTGGGCCGCCAAGACAATGCGAGTCAGCAACAAGTCTGTTGTGAGATCGTCGCCAACGCTGTAATACTGCAAATCCAGCGTCTGCTGGGCTGCATCGGCCAAAGCAGCCCTTGTCTTAAATGCAGACTCTCCATTCAGTATGAGCTCAAAGCCAGACTGCCCCGGATGTAGTTCCGCATGCATGTCCATTAGCTTTCCCAAGCGGGTGCTTTTCACTTCGCTTTTTGACAACGCAAAGGTGGGAGTCGGGAGTTGGCCCGGGCTAAACGATGCGCACCCGGTCGTCGCCATCAGCAGCCAGGAGAATGCCGACAGCCATAGCAACTTCAAAAACGGAATCAATCGCCAACATGCCGAACGTTTTTGAATAGGGATCAATATGATCCTTGCCTTGCGATGGGGCTGGGTTCTTAGCAGATTGTTGTTCATGTCGGGTTGAGAAGTTACTGGGTATGTTACGGTCCGCATGCTTCCAAATGGATGACGTACTCATTGCGTCTTTGTAAGCACAAGGTCATCTATGCTGCTCAAACCTCGGCAAATGTTGCTTTGCGAAGATTTGTATGTTGCCTTGAATCTCGTCATTTGGCTGCCCCTGGGCTTTAGACAAAAGTTGGCGAGACCCGGTGTTGCCGCAGTCACGTTTTTCCTGCGAATAACAAAGTTGTAATCACACGGCCATACTCCCGACAGCAACCAAGTACTAAAGTAGATCCATGCCAAAACGCATACCTACCGTGGACCACTGCGATGGGTTCAACTTTCAAAGGACAAAATCATGAAATCACGTAAATCTTTACTGCTGGCCGCAGTAGTCGCTGCCCTCGCTTTCCCTGTTGCTTCTTTCGCCCAGGACGCCAGCAAGGGCATGACCGGCAAGATGAACCACGGGGGAGAACTGGGAGTTGTTGATCACGATCCGGCCAAAAGCACCAAATCTCGTGCGCAAGTGAAGAAGGAACTGGACGTGGCGCATAAGAACGGAACCCATGAGATGGGCAATGACGTATCGACAGTGAAGCCACCTGCTGCCACTGCTGGCAAGTCGCGCCAGGAAGTGAAGAAGGAAGTTGCAAATATGAGCCCAGAAGAAAAGAAGAAGCTCAAGGAAGGCAATCTTGGCGCAAAATAAGTCGGCTCCGACTCCGTGAATGGGTGCGCGCAACTGGACGTTATGCGTATTCATCAGCATTTCGCAAGGCGAGGTGCAAGGAAGTTGACTATGCTTCAGGTTGGGGTCAGCTGCGAGGCTAAAAATCGGTCAAGTTCCGAAGCTTCGCCTTGCACCCTTTGCCAAAGCCACTCTTTCATTTTTCAGACACCGCCGCAAGCATTGAGGC
The DNA here is from genome assembly GCA_964569855.1 of uncultured Rhodoferax sp. Lineage (GTDB taxonomy): Bacteria > Pseudomonadota > Gammaproteobacteria > Burkholderiales > Burkholderiaceae_C > Allorhodoferax. The sequence goes on along the minus strand of CAZMXB010000317.1, from coordinate 3,154 downwards.
GAACCCTTTCGCAACTAGAGAGAAAGCACGACCATGAATGCAGTCAATCGCAGGCGCCGCTTGATGTTGGCGGGCACCGCCGTCATGGGCCTGTCCTTCACAGGCCTTTCATTTGCTCAAAATACGAAATCAATGGAGGTCTGGAAAGACCCAAGCTGTGGCTGTTGCAAGCACTGGATTGAACACGTTGAAAAAGGCGGATTCAAGGTGACTGTCTACGACACAGGTAGTAATGGCGCGCGGGCGCGGCTTCACATGCCGCAGAAATTCGCCTCCTGCCACACCGCCCTGATTCAGGGATATGTGATTGAAGGACATGTTCCAGTCAGTGACATTCAACGGTTGCTCAAGGAAAGACCCGCCGCACTTGGTTTGGCGGTACCAGGGATGAAGATAGGGTCCCCTGGCATGGATGGACCAACCTACAACGGCCGCCGTGATCCGTACGACGTCTTATTGGTTCTCAAGGATGGCGACAGCAAGGTATTCAGCTCTCATTCTTGAGCCATGCTTGATGTGAGCTTAGTCGCCTCGCTCAGCTTGGTCGGCATTCCTTGGCAAGGTAATCGTAAAAGTGGTTAGGTTGCCGACTGAACGGGCTGCAATCTTTCCACCATGCGCGGTAACAATTGACTTGGTTATGGCCAGTCCCAAGCCCGTCCCCTCCGTGCTTCGCTGTCTTGATGGATCGATCCGGAAAAAACGGTCAAATACACGCTCCAGATACTCTTCACCAATTGGGTCACCCGTGTTTTCCATCGCAATCGATACCGACTCAATGTTGACGTTGATGCGGACGCGAATTGAGGTGTTCGCGGTCGCATGACGAACTGCATTCGACAAAAGATTACCTAGCGCACGCCGCAGCATCAGACGATCAGCACCGATTTCACCTTCTCCCTCTCTCAGGAGTTGCAAGCCCTTTTCCTCGGCAACGGCCTCATAGTAGTCAAACAGTGTTTGGATTTCCTCGCCCAGATTGACAATTTCCCGACTGGGAACCACGAAATCGTTATGCGCTTTGGCCAATAGCAGCATGTCGGAGATCATGCGCGCCATGTGTTCAAGCTCTTCGGCATTCGATTCAAGAATGCTGCGGTACTCATCTGCATTGCGCACGCGTGACAATGCCACTTGTGTCTGGGTCAGTAAGTTGCTTAGCGGCGTGCGCAACTCATGGGCGATGTCCGATGAAAAATCCGAAAGCCTTCGAAAGGCCACTTCAAGCCTCTCCAGCATGTCATTCAAGGATGTAGCGAGTTCTGCCATCTCATAGGGCACCGTTTCCACTGCGAGGCGATGGCTCAGTTGCTGGGCCGTAACATCTTTTGCCTGCTCACGCATTGCCCTCAACGGCGCCAAAACGGCACGCACAACAGCCCATCCTAGCAAACCCGTCAATATCGCCGCGCCAGCCACAAAGAACCACAAGGTCTTCAAAAATGCCCCCATGAAGGCATGGTGAGGCGCCATATCGACGGCAATAGCAACGTAGACTTTTTGGAAAGCACCCGTTTTGATGTCGTCGACAGCAGGGTAGCGAGGGAGACTGGTGTCAAGCTCCGCAGCAATGACGCGGTATGCTTCAGGTCCCTGCCTCCACAACGAAGATTTCTCGGGATCCTTGCGGGCAGAATCAATCACCTTTTGGGGCGAAAATTTGGCGTTGGGTGTGGCAAAGATAACGGACTGAGCGGCATCGACTACCATTACCTCAAGCCCGTGGTGACCGATCAGTGAGTCGCCAAAGTGTTGATCCAGATGATCCAAATCATTTTTGTTTTTCACCATCAACATGGCGTGCCGAGTCAACTTCATTTTGCCAGCCAACACATCCGTATCCAGCAATTCAAAATGCTGATCGACTGAAGATCCGATGACGAATCCCAGTGCCAATAGGACCGTTGACGACACCATGACGAAGAGTCCAGTCAGTCGCCAGGTGATCGAAGTTTTGCTGATTAGACGCAATCTTCATTCTCCAAAACGTAGCCCATACCCCGAACAGTGCGTATTAGCTTGGGTTCAAAGTTATCGTCGAGCTTGACGCGCAGGCGGCGCATGGCAACCTCAATGACATTGGTGTCACTGTCGAAATTCATGTCCCATACCTGGGATGCAATGAGTGAACGCGGCAGGACTGCACCCTTGCGGCGCAACAACAGCTCCAGAAGTGCAAATTCCTTGACGGTAAGATCAATGCGTTTTCCGGCACGGGTGACACGTCGGCGCATCAAGTCGAGTTCCAAGTCGGCGGCACGCAGATACTGTTCCACGTTGGCCTTTGTTCCTCGTCGCATCAGCGAGCGAACACGGGCCAGCAACTCGGAAAATGCAAACGGTTTGACCAGGTAATCATCGGCCCCCAATTCCAGACCTTTGACGCGATCCTCGACGCGGTCGCGCGCCGTGAGAAACAGCACAGGCATATCTTTGCCTGCCCGGCGAATCCCTGCGAGGATTCCCCAGCCGTCGATTCCCGGCAGCATGACATCAAGGATCGCCAGATCATAGGCCTCCGTGAGACCGAAATGTAGCCCGTCAACACCGTCACGTGCCAATTCAACGGAAAACCCGGCTTCGGTCAGGCCCTGCTTAAGGTAGTCGCCGGTCTTGGGCTCGTCTTCAACAATGAGAATTTTCATACTGGTCTCCGAGGCTTAAGGGCCATAGGAAGCCCGCTTTTTGAGGCAGCCGCTGTCCGGCTAGATTTCAAGTTCGAGCGCTGCCGTCGCATTTTGCGGCCTGTTCGCACCTCAAAGGAGCGCATTACAAAAATGTAATCTGACGGTCAACTTCCTGTTACCCCGATTTGTCGATACTTAGAACATCTGACGCGCTATTGGAGCCAAGTATGTCTTTCCGTTTTCCCCTCGCCATAGTCGCCACGCTGAGCGAACCTCCCTTGTCCCAGAGCGCTTTTACCCAGATGGATACCGACGGTGAAATACCCCAGGTTCGGTTTGAATCCGCGAAGTAAGTCTGCGAACAACGAGCATCCCAAAATGCGGATTTCTTCCTGGACCACGGTTTTTCTAGCATGGCTTGTGGCCGCTGCGGCATCGTTAGGGGCACTGTTCTTGGGAGAAGTGATGGGAATGCAGCCGTGCGTCCTTTGCTGGTACCAGCGCATTTTCATGTTCCCGCTGGTCTT
>CAZMXB010000316.1:0-5733 GCA_964569855.1 uncultured Rhodoferax sp. | reverse complement strand
CTGAATGACACGCTGAAAACCCAAAGTGGGTTGTGTATCGACATCATCGGCACCCGCTACCTGGGGTGTGTTGTCCTTGATGAAGTTAGACAACGATTTGCGCAAATCGTCAATATTGGCCGAGCAGGCGCGCAGGACTTCTGCGGCACTGGGGTTGTCCAACAAGGCGAGTAACAGGTGTTCCACGGTGATGAACTCGTGGCGCTGCTGGCGCGCTTCTACGAACGCCATATGCAGACTAACTTCCAATTCCTGGGCAATCATGTGATTTCCTTTTGCCTTGCGTTGATGAACAACTGTAAACCGAAACTCGATTCACCGTCAGTTTGATTCGTAACCCCACTTACACTTCCATGGGTTCACAAATACATTTCAGCGGGTGCCCCGCCTTGTGTGCTGCTTCCAGCACCTGATCGACTTTGGTGACAGCAACATCGCGCGAATAAACACCGCACACCGCCCGCCCATCCAGATGGATCTTGAGCATGATGCGCGTTGCAGATTCCAGATCCTTGCCAAAAAACTCCTGAATGACCACTACCACGAACTCCATCGGGGTGTAGTCGTCATTGAGCATGACAACCTGGTACATCTGTGGCGGTTTGACACGTTGCGTCCTGCGCTCCAGGACGACCGAGCCGCTGTCGTCGCGGTCCGGCTGCTTGATGGGTGTGTCAGGTGGTTTGAACGGGTTATTGGTGGCCATGAAAACGATTCTATCGGTCACCTCAATGGATTGCACCGCCATTGTGAATTGGTGCCAAAGCGCGGTGTTTCAAGCTGAAACCGCAAAAAAAGAAGTCTCGCCGGATTTCAATTGGGCTTGGCCGCCACCGCGCCGTCGCCGGGTCGATGTTCACGCCCTCTGGATCAGCTCGATTTTGTAACCATCCGGGTCCGTCACAAATGCGATCACGGTGCTGCCACCCTTGACCGGGCCGGCTTCTCGCGTCACGTTGCCGCCGGCAGCCTTGATCGCTTCGCAAGCTGCAGCAACATCGGGCACACCGAGCGCGATGTGTCCGTAGGCCGTGCCGAGCTCATACGATTCCACACCCCAGTTGTAGGTGAGTTCAATCTCCGCATGTTCCGGGTTGGTGCCATAGCCCACGAAGGCCAGTGAGTATTTGTAGTCCGGGTTTTCCGAGGTGCGAATCAGCTTCATTCCCAGGATCTGGGTGTAGAAGTTGATGGAGCGTTGCAGATTGCCGACGCGCAGCATGGTGTGCAGAAGTCGCATGGGTGGATACCTTTGATCGGGGAGAAAGTCTGAATCGCATTGTGGCCCCAAACCGCCGGGTCTAGCCTTTGGCCAGTTCAAACACCAGACAGGTGGTGGTGCCATGCGCATACAGCGTGCCGTCCGGGCCGACGATGCGGGCCTCGGCCGTGGCCAACTGCTTGCCGCAGTGGATGACGGTGCCGATGGCCCGCACGCGCGGCGACTTCTTGGGGTTGATGGCCTTTACCAGGTTCACGCTGAGCTCGGCCGTGGTGTAGCCCAGCCCCGCCGGGAGCATCGTGTGAATGGCGCAACCCAACGCAGAGTCCAGCATCGTTGCGTACCAGCCGCCGTGGATGCCGCCCATGGGGTTGAGGTGGGTCGGCCCCGGCGTGCCCTGGAATACGGCACGACCCGAGGCCACTTCCATGATCGTGAAGTCCAGTGTCTTGGCGATTGCGGCGTAAGGGATTTTGCCATGCAGCAGGGCTTGCATGATCTCCAGCCCGGTCATGCCGACGACCTGGTCGGGTGCGGCGACGCCGGGGCCGGGGCCGGCGTCCAGAGTTGCACGGATGGCCTGTTCCTGAACCAGCCAGGCTTCAAGGTGGTTGGTGGTGTTCATGGTGCTCCTTTCAAAAGTCATGCAAATTCTTGCATATACAATAATTGTAGCTACAATTGAATCATGCAACACGTCACACCCGTTACAGAGCTGGCTTCCGAGCTGGTGATTTCCAAGCCCAAGGGCTGCACCAACTTACAGTTGCGCCAGCTGACGCGCCGCGTGTCCCAACGCTACGACGCGGAGATGGCGCAAATCGGCCTGAAGACCACGCAGTATTCGCTGCTGTCTTACGTGGTCAAGCTCGGCCCGATCCGTCCGGCGGACCTGGCGCAAGCCATGGAGATGGACCCGTCCACGCTGACGCGCAACCTCAAGCCCCTGATGGGCGCCGGCTGGGTGGAGATGATGGCCGGGGTGGATGGTCGCAGTCGTCTGGTATGTGCCACTGCGGCGGGCCGCGAGAAGCGCAGCCAGGCGCAGCGCCATTGGAGGTCCGCGCAAGAGCATCTCAATCAGACCCTGGGCATGGAGCGGGTGCAGGCCCTGCATGCGCTGATCCAGGAGTCTTTGGCCTTGCTGGCCTCCACCGAATCGGATGGCGGAGCCGAGCATGACTGATGCGCCTCCCACTTTTACCTCGCGCAAGCCGCTGGCCGTCTGGCTGGTGCTGCTGGCGGCCGCGGCCACCTTTGCGCTGACCATGGGCACGCGCCAGACCATGGGCCTGTTCCTGAGTGCACTCAACACGTCCACCGGGCTGGGCGTGGGCAGCATCAGCCTGGCCTTTGCCTTTGGCCAGTTGTGGTGGGGGCTGACCCAGCCCTTTGCCGGGGCCTTTGCCGACCGGGTGGGTGCCGGGCGGGTGCTGTTCATTGGCGTGACGTTGGTGGCCATCGGCACCTTCATCACCCCGTTCATGACCAGCACGGCGGGTCTGATCTTTGCCATTGGCGTGCTGGCGGCCGGGGGTGCCGGCATGGCGGGGCCCGCCGTGCTGATGGCGGCGACGGCGCGCCTGATCCCTGCGGACAAGCGCGGCATGGCCACCGGCATCATCAATGCTGGCGGGTCGTTTGGGCAGTTCATGATGGCGCCGGTGGCCGGTGCGCTGATCGTCGGCATGGGCTGGGCCCCGGCCATGCAGGTGATGGGCTTGTTGGTGCTGCTGGCCCTGCCGGCGGCGTTCTTCCTCAAGGGCGGCCCCCAGCACGCCGGCACGGTGCACCAGCCGCCGGTCGGCACCCGCGCGGCGATACACAAGGCCCTGCACACGCCCAGCTTCCTGATGCTGGCAGGAGGCTTCTTCGTCTGCGGTTTTCACGTGGCGTTTCTGGCAACCCATCTGCCCGGTGTGGTGGCGCAATGTGGTCTTCCGACCCAATGGGGCGCATGGGCCTTGGCGATGCTGGGCCTGTTCAACATTGTGGGCAGCGTGGCCATGGGCTGGGCGGTAGGGCGCTGGCGCATGAAGTCGTTGCTGTCGCTGGTGTATGCCGCGCGGGCGCTGGCCGTGGTCCTGTTCCTGCTGGCGCCCAAGACCGGGCCGGTGGTGCTGGTGTTTGCCGCCGTGATGGGGCTAACCTTTCTGTCCACGGTGCCGCCAACCGCCGGGCTGGTTGCCAAGTTTTTCGGCGTGGGCAATATGGCCACCCTGTTTGGGTTGGTGATGCTGACACACCAGATTGGCGGCTTCCTCGGCGCGTTTCTGGGTGGCAAGGTGCTGGATTGGACCGGTAGCTACGACTGGGTCTGGTATGCCGACATTGCGCTGGCCATCGGTGCGGCCCTGATCCATCTGCCCATCGATGAGGCACCGCTGGTGCGCACTGTGCCACAGCCAGCCTGAGCGGCGCCGGGCCGTGCCCAAGACTGCTCAAACCACAGCCGACAGGGCGCAGGTATGAAGACAAACCACTGGGGATAATGGTGGCATTGCCAACCCGGTACCTGCCATGACCCATTTCACCAAAGTTGTCCTGTTTACCGATACCGACGGCCGTGCGCGCTTTCGCGAGGAAGCCATTGCCCTGGACCAGGGAACGCCCCAGTCCATGCTGTCAGATGTATTCGCGTCAGGCGGCTACCAACTGCGCACCAGCCCGGTGGGCTTTCGCAGCAGTTTCCACTGCACGGGCGCGCCACAGTGGTGCTTCATTCTGGGAGGTCAGATGGAGATTGGCCTGCAAGGCGGTATCTCGCGCATCTTCAAGCCCGGTGAGCATTTCTATTCGGCCGATGTGCTGCCGCTGGGTGCAATGTTTGACCCCACCGTCCACGGGCACTGGAGTCGCCAGGTCGGCGAGGACCCGTTGGTGACGCTGTTCGTGCGAGCGTGAGCGGAAGTGTGGGGGCTTCTTCAGCGGCCCTGCATCTCGCCGGACATCAGGGTCACAACGCCGGGCGTACCGGCCTTGACATGGCGGATCAGCGCATGCGCAATGTCGCTGGCCTTGATGGCCTTGTAATTGGCAGGCAATAACGGGCTCAGTCCGCGCGCCAACTTCAGTCCCAAGCCTTCGCCAGCACGTCCGGGTTGGCCCAGGGCGGCGCGGTTTCCGTCAATCAGCGAGGGGCGGGCAATCACCAGGCATTTGAAACCCATGCGGGCCAGCGAGACTTCCATCTCGCCCTTGATCCGGTTGTAGAAAACCGAGGACTGGCTGTTGGCACCCATGGCACTGACTACTCCTAAATTAGTAGCGCCCGAGCGTTTTACTGCGAGGGCTAGAGCCTCAACGGCCTCTAAGTCAATGGCGCGGAAGGCCGCCTGGCTGCCAGCCACCTTGATGGTGGTGCCCAGAGCGATAAAGCAGTCATCAACTTTGGGCAACTGCGGCAGGGCCGCAAAGTCCACCACATGGGAGCTCAGCTTGGGATGCCGTTGGTCCAGGGTGCGGCGGCCCACGCAGTGAACCGCCGAATAGGTTTTATCGGCTAAAAGGGCCGCGAGGATTTCCTGACCCACGAGGCCCGTTGCTCCCGCCACCATAGCCACCCGAGCGTGATCCGCCATTGCTGCCTCCATTGCGATTGCCGCCACCAAAACCGCCACCACCGCCGCGGCGCTGGCCGCGTTCGGTCATCATATCGACACTGGTACGCATGGGGTCGGGTTGACCGCCAGGCGCGCTGCGGGGGGGGCGCGGGTCGGCCGTCATACCGCCGGCGAAACGCCCTTCATGGCTGTGCGGTTGTGCGTCGCCCACGGGTGGGCGGCTACGACCCTGACCCTGGCCGCCCTGGCCCTGTGGGCCGCGTACACCTTGGGGGCGCGGTGCTTGTTCACCACCACGACCCTGGCCGCCGTTGCCGCGTGGGGCTTGCGCACCACGGCCACCGCCACCGCCGCCATTGCCGCGGCTGGCACTTTGGCCGCCACGTTCACCCTGTCCGGCCTTGTTCTCGCGGACACGCTGCATCATTTCGGTGCGAGCAGCGCGAGCGGCTGCCTGCATCACATCGCGGCTCGGTGGTTTGCCGGCACCGCCCCAGATGGTTTGGCGACCCATGGCGATGGGCTCACCTTGTTCGCCGGGCTCGGGGCCAAACCCGTCAATAATCTGGACCGGAATATCTTGCTTCGTAAAGCGTTCTATGTCCTGCATGAAGCCTTCTTCATCGAGACAGACCAGGTTGATGGCAGCGCCATCGTTTCCAGCACGGCCGGTGCGCCCGATGCGGTGCACATAATCTTCGCTGACATTGGGGATTTCGTAGTTCACGACGTGGGGCAGGTCGTCAATATCAATACCGCGGGCCGCAATGTCGGTTGCAACCAACGCGCGCACATCGCCGCTTTTGAAACCAGCCAGGGCCTGCGTGCGGGCTGCCTGGCTCTTGTTGCCGTGCAGGGCCATGGCGCTGATGCCGTTCTTTTCCAGGAACTCTGCCACGTTGTTGGCGCCGAACTTGGTGCGGGTGAACACCAGCACCTGGCTCCAGT
>CAZMXB010000315.1:0-5805 GCA_964569855.1 uncultured Rhodoferax sp. | reverse complement strand
GGCCGCCAAGGTTCGGCTTCGACCCATCCTGATGACCACGCTGGCCATGATTTTTGGCATGGTGCCGCTGGCTTTTGCACTGAGCGAGGGGGCAGAAATGCGCGCACCCATGGGCCAGGCGGTGATTGGCGGAGTCATCACGTCCTCGCTGCTGACGCTGGTGGTGGTGCCGGTGGTGTACTGTTATATGGATGATTTGGCGCAATGGATGCGAAGGACGTTTGGCCGTCCCCCAGCACCGTCCCAGTAGAATCAATTACAATCTTCCCATATACCCCATGGAGTATTAAAATGAATATCGACACTGCGCGTTTCAACATGATTGAGCAACAAATCCGGCCCTGGAATGTGCTGGATGCGTCGGTGCTGGAACTGTTATCGGTCGTCAAACGCGAAGATTTTGTGCCGGCCGCGCACAAGGGCCTGGCATTCGCCGATCTGGAAATCCCCCTGATGGGTTCGGGCGAAGACGCCATGCGTCTGGGCCAGTGCATGCTGGCGCCCCGACTGGAAGCACGCCTTTTGCAGGATCTGAATGTGCAATCCCACGAAACCGTCCTGGAAATCGGAACCGGTTCGGGTTACATGGCTGCCCTGTTGGCCAAGAAGGCCCGAAGCGTGCTGTCGCTGGAAGTTGTTCCGGAACTGGCCGACATGGCGCGCGCCAATTTGCGCAACGCTGGCATCCAGAATGTGGAAGTTGAGCAAGGCGACGGCGCCAGCACCACCAGTGCGCGTGGGACGTTCGATGTGATTGTGCTGAGCGGCTCTGTCGCCGAAGTCCCGCACAGCCTGCTGCAGTTGCTGAAAATTGGCGGTCGTCTTGGTGCCATTGTGGGTGACGAGCCCGTCATGCGCGCCACCATCGTGACCCGCAAGAGTGACGCCGATTTCATCACGGTACAGAGCTGGGACACGATTGCTCCACGCCTTCTCAATTTTCCCGAACCATCACGGTTCAAGTTCTAAACCCACAAGGACATATCCTGCAATGATTGCGCAAGTTCGCCCCCGAGACCTCGCCCAGTGGCTTGACAGCATGCGGGCGCACGGCGACCCGGTTGTCCTTGACGTGCGGGAGCCCGGCGAGTTGCAAGCAGCCAGTGTCAAGGCCGACGGTTTTGTTCTGGTCACCATTCCCATGGGTGTCATTCCACCCCGTCTGGCGGAGCTCGACCCCAAGCGACCCGTGGCTTGCCTGTGCCATCACGGCGGGCGCAGCATGCAGGTGGCCCACTTTCTGAGCAGCCGTGGTTTTGACCACGTGGCCAATATTGCGGGCGGCATTAACGCCTGGTCGACGGAAATGGACCCGTCCGTTCCGCGTTATTGAAACCGCCGGTTGCAGCCCCTCACTGTGTCCCTTTTATTCACGAGCCCGAGAAAGCCCGCTATGTCCCGTATCCAACACCTCCCGAACGTTCGTCTGTTGCCGCTGATGGTTGCCCTGGGGGCCACCATGGCGTTTTCCGCACAGGCCCAGAGCCTGGTGGACCTGTACACCGCCGCGCGGGGTTATGACGCCACCTACCAGGCCGCCAAATACCAGTTTGATGCGTCGCTGGCCAAGGCCGATCAGGCCAAAGCGCTGATCCTGCCAACCGCCGGGCTCAAGGTTGACGCCACCACCACCAACCAGGAAGTCCAGCCCACACCTGGCCGCACCTACAACACACAAACCGGCACCGTCTTCGCATCACAGCCGTTGTACCGGCCCGCCAACTGGGCCAGCTACGAACAGGGCAAGAAATCAGTGGACCTGGCGCAAGCGCAGTTGGCACAGGCCGAGCAGGATTTGATCGTGCGGGTCAGCCAGGCCTATTTCGATGTGCTGGCTGCCACCGATAGCCTTACCTTTCTGAAGTCGCAGAAAACAGCGGTGGGTGAGCAACTGGCTTCTGCCAAGCGCAATTTCGAAGTGGGTACGTCGACCATCACCGACTCGCGTGAAGCCCAGGCACGGTATGACCTGGTGACGGCGCAAGAACTGGCTGCCGAAAACGACCTGTTGGTCAAGACCCTGGCGCTGAACCAGTTGGTGGGCCAAACCAACGTCAATCCCAAGCCATTGAAGGCCCCCGTGATTTTGGCCGCAGTGGAACCGGCGGACGTCAACCAGTGGGTGGATCAGGCGCAGGCCCAGAACCCCGGTATCAAACAGGCGGACATCGCCCTGGAGGTTGCACGCCTGGAAACCCGCAAGGCCGAGGCCGGCCACAAGCCGACGCTGGACGTGACCGGCAGTTACACCGCGCTCAACAACAACGGCTCCTCGACCGGTCCAAATGACAGCCGTGTCAATGTTGCCAGTCTTGGTCTGTCACTCAACTTACCTTTGTTTGCCGGGTTCGCTATTCAAAATCGCGTCCGGGAAACCCTGGCACTGGAAGACAAGGCCCGGGCCGATCTGGACACTGCCAAACGCAGCGTCGCCCAGGGCACACGCAGCGCATTTTTCGGCGTGCAGTCGGGCCAGGCCCAAGTCAAGGCCCTGCAAGCCGCGGAGGCGTCCAGCCAAAGCGCTCTGGAAGCCAACCAGTTGGGCTACCAGGTCGGGGTGCGCATCAACATCGACGTGCTGAACTCACAAAGCCAGTTGTTTGACACCAAGGCCAAGCTGGCCAAGGCGCGTTATGACGTATTGGTGGGTGGGCTCAAACTGCGCCAGGCGGCCGGCGCGCTCAAACCCGAAGATCTGCAAGCCATCAATTCACTATTGGCCCCGTAGCACTTCCTGTATCGCTTCGCAGGTGAGGCGTGCCGCCCCCCGGTGGGCCAGGCCCAGATCAAGCGCGGCCTGCCGGGCCTGTTTTAAAGCGGTCGTTGAATGCAACAAAACCAACGCCTTCTCCAGGGCCTGCGGCAGATCGGCGCATTCAAAGGCGGCTCCAGCGGCCACCGCCAACTCGGCAGCCTGCGCAAAATTGAATGTGTGCGGCCCCATGAGTACCGGGCATTCACAGGCCGTTGCTTCAATGAGGTTGTGCCCTCCCAGAGGTGCAAAGCTGCCACCCAGCAGGGCCACGTCCGCAAGGGCGTAATACATTGCCATTTCGCCCAGGGAATCACCCAGCCAGATATCGGCCTCCTGCGGGCCAGACTGCCACGCGCTGCGACGCGAGACGCTGAAACCATGGGCTTCGCAAAGCGCCGCCACCGCATCGAAACGCTGCGGGTGGCGCGGTACCAACAGCCACTGGATTTCTTGATTTGCTACTGTATCTATAGCGCCTTGTGCAGTATTTACGAGGGCTAGGGCCCTATTTTTCTTCAAGGTTTCGAGAAACATCAGCTCTTCACCATCCCGCGAATTGGCGAGTACGGCGACTGGTCGTCCCAGCGCATCGTGCCAATCCCGCCCCGACTTCCACTGCTGCGCGTCCGGCGTGGCGTCAAACTTGAAGTTGCCAAACACCCCGCGCACCGGTGCGCCCAGCGCGGCCAGTCGTTCGGCGTCGGGCTGCGCCTGGGCCCAGACTGCGCGCAATGCACCATAGGCCGGCCGGGCCAGCCACGCCAGACTGCGTGCGCGCGCCAGGGATTGCGCATTCATACGGGCGTTCACCAGGCACAGCGGAATCCCGCGAGACGCACACGCGGCCGCCATATTGGGCCAGACCTCCGTCTCCACCAGCAGTCCAATGCGGGGCTGGAAGCGCGCCAGGAAGCGGAGTACAGCGCCCGCCGTATCCCAGGGCTGCCAGACCTGCACATCCCCGTCCAGCAGCAGCGAGAGCCCTTGTTCACGCCCGGTGGCCGTGCCATGGGTCAGCAACAAACGCATACCAGGCAATGCTGTACGCAACTCGGCAATCAGGGGTGCAGCCGCCCGCGTTTCACCAAGCGACACAGCATGCACCCAGACAAAAGCATTTGCACTGGCATTTTGTCTCTTGCTCACCTGGTGTCCCAGCAAATCAGCCGAATAGACGCCAAAACGCTCTTCGATGTGCTCGCCATAGCCGGGCTCGGCTCGGGCGCGTCGCAGCAGTTTGCGCCGCACCAACGGCTGCAGCAGCCACATCACAAAGGAATACAGGGTGCGCACCATCATCGGCAAAGGACCGGGGTATCGAGTCCTTCCCAGGCCTGCCAGACGGCGTCGACATCGGGATAGGGACTGGCAAACACGCTGACCTGGCGCGCTGCTTTGGGAGCGCCCGTGACCGGCCCGGTTCGCCACGCCGTGTCGAAGTTGTAGATCTGCACATGGGGCAGGCCCAGTGCCACGGCGATATGGCTCAGGCCGCTGTCCACCCCGATGACGCCAGCGCACTGCGCCATCGTGTCGGTCAGGGTGTCCAACCCCATCGAAGGCCACACCCACGCATCCTGTAGCCGGGCCGCAATAGACGCGCTGATGGCTTGCTCTGCGCTGTTGCCATGTGCCAGCGCGACCACAAAACCGCTGTGGTTCAGCCGTCGCCCCAACTCAACCCAAAGGGCCAGGGGCCACTGCTTGTCGGCGCGCGATGTTCCGTGGACCAGGGCCACGCAGGGTTTTCGCGGTGTGAAGGTGTTGTCCGCCTGGCCCGATTGTCCGGTCGCAGCCACGCCTTGCACATCTGCCAGCAGGCCAAAGGTTTGCGCGTCAGGCAAGGCGTAGCCCATTGCCGCCGCACACACCAGGCGAGCGCGTTGCACGGCGTGAAGATGCGGCTCCAGCGGGATCGCAACATCGGCCACCCAGCGCGTGGGGGCCTCATAACCAGAGCCCGCGGTCTGGTTGGCCATGGCAAAGCGGTGACCCGTGGGTGTGGTGCGCGCCAGCCAGGACACCAAGGCCGACTTGCTTAGCCCCTGCAGGTCGATGACGGCGTCATAGGTGTGGTCCTGCAAAGCCTGCTTGAACGTGCGCCATTCCGCGCGGGTCTGGACGCTAAAGGGCGTTTTGCGCCAGCGGCGCAGTTCACAGGGAATGATCTGGCGCACGCCGGTACAACGCGCCACCAGCGGGGCAAAGGCCCGCTCCACGACCCAGTCGATTTCAATACCGGGCAACGCCTGAAGCATGTCCTGCACCGCAGGCATGGCATGCACCACGTCACCCAGGGAAGACAGTTTGACAATGAGTACCTTGCCCCCACGCTCCCCCGCGTTGCGAGGGTCGCTGCCCCCCGAGGGGGCTTGCGCGCCTTGGGGCGGCCCGGCGGCGCTCAATCCCCTCAATGCGCCGCCTCGGCAAAACTGGCGTCGGGCTTGACCGAGCGCAGCAGTTGCAGCATGTCGGCCTGGATACGCTCCAGCGCTTCGTGGGTGTGGCCTTCAAAACGCAGCACCAGCACCGGCGTGGTGTTGGAGGCGCGGATCAGGCCAAAACCATCGGGCCAGTCGACCCGGATCCCGTCAATCGTGTTGATCGTCGCGGGCGCAGCAAATGCGGCTTTGGCAACCAGTTGATCCACCAGGGCGTGGGGCTCGCCTTCCGCACACTTCACATTCAGTTCGGGCGTCGAGAAGCTGGTGGGCAAGTCATTCAGCATGACACCCGCATCGGCCACACGGCTGACAATCTCCAGCAGGCGGCAACCGGCATACGTGCCGTCATCAAAACCGTACCAGCGTTCCTTGAAGAAGATGTGGCCGCTCATCTCGCCACCCAGTGGTGAATCAATCTCGCGCATCTTGGCCTTGATCAGCGAGTGGCCGGTCTTGTACATCAGCGGCACACCTCCAGCCGCAACAATGGTGGGCGCCAGGCGCTGCGAGCACTTGACGTCGAACAAAATGGTGCCGCCGGGCACGCGCGACAGCACATCCCGTGCAAACAACATCATCTGGCGGTCAGGGTAGATGTTGGTACCG
>CAZMXB010000314.1:754-5828 GCA_964569855.1 uncultured Rhodoferax sp. | reverse complement strand
TTCGATCACGTCGGTCATCTTGGCGTTGATGGGGCCTTTGCCGTCAATCGGCTGACCCAGTGCGTTCACCACGCGGCCAATCAGTTCGGGGCCCACGGGCACTTCCAGAATGCGGCCGGTGCACTTGACCGTGTCGCCTTCGGAAATGTGCTCGTATTCACCCAAAATCACGGAACCGACCGAGTCGCGCTCCAGATTCAGGGCCAGACCGTAGGTAGGCAAACCATCGCTGCCGGCCGGGAATTCAAGCATTTCGCCCTGCATCACATCGCTTAAACCGTGGATGCGGCAAATGCCGTCTGTCACAGAAACCACCGTGCCCTGGTTGCGAATATCGCTAGTCGCGGCCAAGCCTTCGATACGGCTCTTGATCAGTTCAGAAATTTCTGCTGGATTGAGTTGCATGACTCTTTCCTTCTTTCGTTAAATTTGGGCCAACTTCCAGGGCTTCTCGCCTCAGGCAGTAAGCGCTATTTTCATTTGTTCCAAACGGGCTTTGACAGAAGTGTCGAGCACCTCGTCGCCGACCACCACACGAATGCCACCGATCAGCTCGGGCTGCAGCACAACGCTTGCGTTGAGTTTGCGACCAAAACGCTTCTCCAGCATCGCACTCACTTCGGCTAGCGCGGCCCCGTCAATCGGGAAAGCGCTGTAGACCACCGCATCAGAGGAACCACTTTGCGCATTTTTCAACACGCGAAACTGGTGTGCGATTTCCGGCAGAGCACCCAGGCGACCGTTTTCGATGACGGTGCGCAAGAAGTTCCTGGCCTGGTCCGGCAATGCCGTCTTGGCGACCGAAGCGATAAGGTCAAAGACCTGGTCAACGCTGACCTTGGGGCTGTCGGCAAACTGCAGCAACTGCGCGTTTTGCGCAATCACTCCCAGTTCGTCGACCCATTCAGCGGCCTTGGACAGGTCTGACCCAGAAGCCTTGAACAGCGCTTCGGCGTACGGCCGGGCAATAGTGGCAAGTTCAGCCATGGTGACCTCTTACAACTCGGTCTTCAGACGAACCAGCAGGTCGGCATGAACACCAGCATCAACTTCCTTGCGGAGAATCTGCTCGGCACCCTTGACCGCCAGTGCGGCGACCTGCTCGCGCAGAACCTCACGTGCTTTGATCGTCTGTTGATCCGCTTCCGCTTTGGCGGCGGCGATGATCTTGTTCGCTTCATCCGTGGCTTTGGCCTTGGCCTCTTCCACGATGGCCTGGCCACGGCGCTCGGCGTCTGCCAGACGGGCCGCAGTTTCGGTGCGCGACTTGGTCAGTTCATCTTCGACACGCTTGTTGGCAGACGACAGTTCGGATTTGGCTTTGTCAGCCGCAGCCAGTCCGTCGGCAATCTTGCCGGCACGTTCGTCCAGTGCGGCCGCGATGGGCGGCCACACGAACTTCATCGTGAACAACACAAGCAATGCGAAGACGATGGCTTGCGCCACCAGTGTTCCATTAATGCTCACAATAACTCTCCTAGTGCGAGGTTTTCGACCAGGAATTATTTGGCAGCAGCGGCGGCAACAGCGCGGGCGATTTGGGCCAGGAACGGGTTGGCTGTAGCAAACCACAGGGCAATACCAGTTCCGATAATGAAAGCCGCGTCGATCAGACCAGCCAACACGAACATCTTGGTTTGCAGCTCGCCCATCAGTTCAGGTTGGCGAGCAGCTGCTTCTAGGTATTTGCTACCCATGATGCCGATACCGATACAAGCACCCAAAGCGCCCAAACCAATGATCAGACCAGCAGCCAGAGCAGCAAAACTAATAACTTCCATGATTCACTCCTAAATTAACAAAGAAAAAACAAAACAAAACGAAACCGAAACCAAACTCAAAAAATCAATGTGCGTCGTGTGACTGACCGATGTAGACCAAGGTCAGCATCATGAACACAAACGCCTGCAGCAAGATGATGATGATGTGGAACACAGCCCACGCCCAACCCGCCACGACATGCAACAGCAGCAGCATCAGACTGCCAGGTTCTGCGGAGAAGGCCCACGAGCCACCCAACAGGGCGATCAGCATGAACACCAGCTCACCCGCATACATATTGCCAAACAGTCGCATGCCATGCGAAACCGTCTTGGCCGTAAAGGAAATCAGTTGTTCGGCGATGTTCACCACACCCAGAATGACCGCAAAGATCGGGTTCTTGCTGGTGCCGAATGGTGCCGAAACCAACTCGTGCGCCCAGCCGCCCAGGCCCTTGATCTTCATGTTGTAGAACAGGCAGATGAACAACACCGACACCGACAGACCCATGGTGATCGACAGATCGGCAGTTGGCACAACGCGCAGATAGGCATGCTCCGGATCGTGACCGGCAGCGCCGTAGATCCAGGACCAGATCGTGGGCAACAGGTCCAGTGGCAACAAGTCCATGGCGTTCAGCAGGAAGATCCACACAAACACGGTGAGCGCCAAAGGCGCAACCATCTTGCGGCTGTTGGCATTGTGGACGATGGATTTAGCCTGGCCATCCACCATTTCCATCAGCATTTCAACCGCTGACTGGAAACGCCCGGGTACGCCGGAAGTGGCCTTGCGGGCGGCCTTCCACAGAAAGAACGAGCCCAAAAGACCGAGGGTAATCGAGAAAAACAGCGAGTCCAGGTTGAAGACGGAGAAATCAACGATTTCCGTCTGCGGCTTGTTTTGCCAATGGGTCAGGTGGTGAACAATGTATTCACTGGCTGTGGGTGCTGCGTGTGCTACTTCGGACATATTCAACTCTTTAAAGCTCTTTAATCTGTTTAGGCTTGGGGCGCTTCAACAACGCCAACCAATACATCTTCAAAGTCACAAACAGGCCAGCCATCAAGGCCAGCCAGCTCAAATTCTCAATCAGACGCGGCGCTGCGGCGACCATTGCAACACTGACCGCCATCTTCACCGCTTCCCACAAAAAGAAGCCGAACCCCGCTGTTGCCGCATTGATCGACGAGAACTGGCTCATCAGTCCCCGTGCAAACAATGCCGCCGGAATTATCACCGCCAGTGCTCCGTAAGCCGCCGACCATGCCACCACCGATTGACCCGAGACAGCCCAGGCAATCAAGGCAACGACCACACCGGCAACACACTGCAAACCAACGATCCACCAAGGCGAAACCGCCGGATCCCGCATCCGCAAGTCCTGCGCCTCAGCCTTCGTCAGCGGCTTGAAATACTCACCGTCAGCCTCATCTGCGTCGTAACCCTGCGAAAGCGCCATTGTGGACATTTCAAATTACAGCCAGTTTACAAGCGGTTACATGCAGCAACTGCGGCAAAGCCCCTGATTATACGTAGAAACCCGCAGCGGGCCAGAAATTTTCACCTGTCTGGTGCGCATACGTACGTTCACGTACCGACGAAATACGGGTGCACTACCCACACAGTGATAATTTGCCCATGCACATCCTTCCGTCCCTGCCTTGTTATCTGAACGGTGCATTCACACTGTTGCCGGACGCCAAAATCAGCGTCATGGACCGGGGCTTCATTTTTGGCGACGGCGTTTACGAAGTGGTCCCGGTGTATGGTGGGCAGCCGTTCCGCTTTGCGCACCACATGGCCCGATTGGCGCGCAACCTGCTCGAAATGCGTCTGCCCAATCCGCTATCAGACACGCAGTGGCAAGCGCTGGTATCCGAGTTGATACTGCGCTATGCAGACTTCTCGGGAACCGCCGCAGCCAACACCGATCAGCTGGTGTACATCCAGATCACACGCGGCGTGGCCCTGCGCGACCACGCCATGCCGGAACACATCACCCCCACCGTGTTTGCGATGAGCAATCGCATGACCCAACCTTCTTCCGGGCAGCGCGCCCTTGGGGTGGCCTGTGTTACGAATGAGGACTTCCGCTGGCAAAAGGCCCATATCAAAAGTACCAGCTTGCTGGGCTCGGTGTTTGCCCGCCAGATCAGCGTGGACGCCGGGGTGGTAGAAACCGTGATGTTTCGGGACGGTTACCTGAGCGAAGCGGCTTCCAGCAACGTGTGGGTCGTCAAAAACGGCCGCGTATTGGGGCCGCCCCGCGACAACCTGGTTCTCGAAGGGATCCGCTACGGGTTGATTGAGTCCATTTGCCGGGAACAAGGCCTACCGTTCGAACTGCGCCGCATCCACCGGGACGAAGTGTTTTCAGCCGACGAACTGTTGCTCTCCAGCGCCACCAAGGAAGTGTTGGCCATCACCACGCTGGATGGCCAACCCGTGGGCAGTGGCCTGCCCGGCCCGGTGTACCACACGCTGTATGCCGGCTACCAGAGCGCCAAGGCACTTCTGCATCAACAATCCATCGTCACGACCTTGCCAGCCGGCGGTGCGTCCCCATCTGCACAAGACCTATGACTTCTTCCAGCCCACCTTCCAACACCCCGCCCCAGCCTGACGCTGCACCCGCCCCACGTCAGGAATCATTGATCGAATACCCCTCGTTGTTCCCGATCAAAGTCATGGGCGTGAAGGTGGACGGCCTGGTACAGGCCATCACCCACATTGCACACCAGTTCGACCCGGTCTTTGACGCCAGCACCATTGAGTTGCGCGAGAGCAAGGGCGGCAAGTACCTGGGCGTCACCATCACCGTAAAGGCTACCAGCCGCGAGCAGTTGGACGAGTTGTACCGCACGCTGTCCACGCACCCTATGGTCAAGGTTGTGCTGTAAAGGTATGTTTGCCCCCACGCTCCACCGCTGCGCGGGTCGCTGCCCCCCGCGGGGGTTAATTTTCCTTGGGGCGGCCCGGCGGGAAATTGCTGCCCCCACGCTCCACCGCTGCGCAGATTCCTGACCATGCCCGGCATCGAAATCCACCACCTCGGCCGCGTGGACTACCAGGCAACCTATGCTGCCATGCAGGTGTTCACAAGCGAAAGAAGCCCTGAGCCCTCGTCAAATGTGTGTGACCAGCTATGGATTTGTGAGCACCCGGCGGTTTTTACGCAGGGCCTGGCGGGCAAGGCTGAGCATATTTTCATGCCCGGGGATATCCCGGTGGTGCAGACCAACCGGGGTGGCCAAGTGACTTTCCACGGGCCGGGGCAGGTGGTGGCCTATCCGCTGATCGACCTGAAGCG
>CAZMXB010000314.1:0-744 GCA_964569855.1 uncultured Rhodoferax sp. | reverse complement strand
TATGTGTACCGGATTGAAGAGGCGGTGATCCGCACGCTGCTGTACTTTGGGGTGACCGGGCACCGCGTGGCCGGGGCGCCGGGGATATATGTGCGGCTGGAGGATCCTTTCGGCCACACGCCCTTGGATCAGCGGCCAAAAAAAGTGGAGCGTGTTAAAGAATTGGGGTCAGAGCCGATCCGCTTCGCTACCGCATCCGACCCCAATTCCTCCGGGCCGCAGCCTACCGTAGCCATACCAACCCCTGATTTCACCGGTCTCGGCAAGATTGCCGCACTGGGCATCAAGGTGAGCCGCCACTGCACGTACCATGGCGTAGCGCTGAACGTGGTCATGGACCTGGAGCCTTTCTCGCGCATCAACCCATGTGGGTATTCAGGCCTGCAAACGGTAGACCTTTCTACAATCGGGGTCGCTGTCGGTTGGGCTGAGGCCGCCGACGTTTTGAGCCACAAGCTCGCAACCTACCTCGCGCCCTGACGCCCAATTTTGCCTCCACCAAGGCATTTTCCACCATGAGCCACAACGCTACGCCCTCTACTTCTGCTGCTTCCCCCGCACCTGCCAACGCTGTCGATGCGAACGCCGACACCGCAGCCAACCCCACGGTGCGCGAAGCCCAGTCGCAGGCCGACTACAACCCGCTGGCCAAACAAAAGGCCGCCGCCAAGCTGTCGCGCATTCCCGTCAAGGTGGTGCAGGGTGAGGTGCTGAAGAAGCCGGACTGGATTCGCGTCAAGGCCG
>CAZMXB010000313.1:5581-5859 GCA_964569855.1 uncultured Rhodoferax sp. | reverse complement strand
ATGAGTTGATCAAGATTAAGCTGAGTCCCCTTGATCTTCAGCGCGGGGAGGCAACTACTGAGCAACTCCAGCAGTTGCGCAGTTGCATTCGGTACATTGTCGTAGCTCGCTCCCCCGGAAGCGGAAAGCCTAATATGCTTACCAATATCTTCAAGTACTGGATCTAAGAGTGGTGCAATATCGAGGTCTAGTTCCCTGAGCGCTGGGATTGCATAGCTGTAGGTCCAGATGCTCCGGCCCCATAAGGTGGGTATGAAGGATCGCTGAATCCATAAGGC
>CAZMXB010000313.1:0-5571 GCA_964569855.1 uncultured Rhodoferax sp. | reverse complement strand
ATTAATTTCAAAATCTCTGCCACGGGTGGTAGCTGATAAGTGGTATAGATCAACGTTGCGCTTCGAGGTTCGCGAGAGACTTTTCCATATCAACTCCACATCACTTGTGGAATATGCCGGCGAGACAACAATTGCTCGATGGTTCGAAAAATTGGAGTTGCCGACGTCGACATCAAAGTACTCGCGAATCGGCAGTTTCGCTGCACGAGCCCTTGTTGCATAGATGTCGATTTGATCATCTTGTGTTGTCCCACTCCGGCGAAGCAAAGCAATCTGTTCTTGGCTTTCCGTAATGTAAACGAGAATGTTTTCCAGCAGTTCCTCGTGTCCTGCCCAGTCCAAAGCCATAGTCGTCGCAACTATTCGCTCCCTGCTGCTGGCTGTTCTGATCAGTATTGGCCTTCCAGGTGGAAAGCCCATTTGAGGCAGATTTAGTGGATCCGACGAAGGGCGATCAACAAGAATTGCAATGTACTGATTGGCATTTGATGCTGTTAAGACGGATCTATATCTGTGCTCCATGAAAGAATTTTCCGTGCAATGACGGGAGATCAGCTCTTCTGTAATTGTGTTGGGGTAGTTGACAATTCGATCTTCAATTTCGGCGATTTCGATTTTTCCGTCTGCAGATGACGGTTCCGGTCGATCAAACAGTGCGTAATCGAATCGTTCTGGCAGAAATTCCGTATTTTGCCGGTTATTCCCTAACGGAACGCTCAACTTCTTTTGAGAGAGAATTAGAATTCCACGTCCTGCAACTACAAATTTTTCAAGTGTTTCGCACCCATTTCTTAGGGCTGCAAGAACTTCACCGTTGTTTGTGGCGTTCGTGGCAATGATCAGTGAGTCGAATCCAAGCAAATACTCCTGATGCCCTGCCGAGAACAGTCGGGCAACTGTGAACTTGTCAAACTCGGAAAAAATGTATGAATCAGTCTTCTGATTCTTTAGAGTACCCGGCCGTTTTAGAATTGATACAGTGTCAGCAAACGACGAATGCGCAACTTCGTTCTCGTTCGTTATCACTGCCACCCTAAACATCTAGGAAATCCTGGTCGAGTGTGATGGCGACACGCATTCAGGGGCAATTGACTGCTCGTGACTCTGCGAGTGACGAAGCGTGCGGATGGTCGCATGTTGCCGACAGAATCTACGCTGCCTGTGGTTGAGTGAATAGCACGGCCAAATTTCGGCGGACTGCACGCCAGTTGGGGAGATGTATACGCACGCGAACAAAAAATGTAATCGCATGTGATTATTTATAACACAAACTTCGAGCATCTGAAGCTTGCTCACCACATTCTATTATTTTATACAGGTTCCGTGTTTCCATGTGGACAGTCTTTCAAAAAATCCACTGCATTTGAACCTGGCTAAATTTGCCCAACCCCCAACAAAGTAAAGTTAGCGAACCAAGGCACTGTCATCGCGAGTTCATATAGGCTGAGAACAGCGGCCCATTTAAGACCATTGAGTCTTTTCGTTTGGTAATAATTTCATGGTGTCGACCATGCCGTTCCAGCCCAAGCAACTCGATCATGAGACGCATAGCCTTTTCCGCAGGACTGTTATTGGATGGGTGTGCCAATGCAAATGATGCCGCGAAATTGGGATGTTCTGTCAGCACCCACGCTGGAAACCAGACCACATCGCTGACGGTTTCGTAACCTGCAAAGGTTGTCTCGAATTTTCTGATCAGCTGCTTGAGCATCGGCTCGGTCGTAGTGGACACAACCTCTTCCAAACGCTTGGGTGATATCCAGGCAAGCTCGGCAAGCATTCCAAGATTGGCTTGCAGCCCGGTCAACTCCAAATTCGCTTGAAGCATCCAGCTCAGAGGTACTGGTTTCCTGCGCCATGACTCAATGCTCTTGACTGCGGCGACCGCGGCGACCCAATCCCCCATACGCAGCCAAATAGGCGCACCATGATCGAATGGGGTGTTCGGATAGAACGGCAGCGCCGCCGCACTGGTAGCCAGGTCTTTCCATAGCGGGGAGAGCCACACATGCCCTATTCTGTTTCCCAGCACCCGTTGCGTGGCTGGCTCAACTGAGTCTGCCAGCCACTGTCGGTTAGTGCTCAGATCCAGCCAAATGCTATTGGCGCGCCGCGAACGCATCCCCCATTTGCCTTGCCCGCTTGACCTCATCGGTGTGCAGGTAGATCGAAGTGGTGGCTACCGACGAATGCCTCAGATTATCGCGCACGGTCGTCAGCTCGGCTCCGCGCGCCAGTGCATGCGTGGCGTGTGTGTGCCTCATCCAATGTGGACTGGCCCGGCGCAGTTTTTCCGCTGTGACCGGGGACTCCTTCTCAATGACCGTCGCCACGGTCAGAAAGAACCGCTTCATCAGCGTCCATACTCTGGCAGCGGTGATCCCAGAATTGCTGTGAGGGTCGCCCAGGTCAGCGATCAGCGGTGTTTTGGGCTTCCAGTGCGCAGGAGTGATCGGCAGGCCGCGCTGCATCAGCGAATGATCCAGAGCGGATTTCGCCAGCGGCGGCAATGCCACTTTGGCGGCCTTGTTGCCCTTGCCAACCAGCTCCAACCAGGGGTCGCCATGGGCATCGGTTTCGATCTGACCGAGATTGGCGCCGACCAGCTCGCTGACCCGCAGGCCAGTGGCATAAGCAAAGTCCAGCACAAAGCGCAGGCGCTGCGCGGCTGGAACCTGCCAACCATGTGACCATTCCAAGCTGTCAGCGACCGCCCGGATGATGGCCCATTCGCCTTCAGAGAACACCCGACCCGTGTCCACTGGGGCGGCGTGCGACGCGCCTTTGACTTTGACCCCAGAGAACGGATTGGCCAGCACGTAGCGCTGCTCAATCAACCAGCGGTACATGGCGCCGATCACCGCCAGGGCGTAGGCCACTGACCGTGGTGCCAAGCCACCCACAAAGGGCTTCCACTCGGGTGATGTCCGGGCCTGCGACGGGCCAATCCAGCGCTTGGCTGGTGTCGGGCGCCGTAGAAACGACCGGTAGGCAATGGCGTCTTCGGTGTTCAGGGACGATAAAGCCTTGCTGCGCTCGACGATTGCCCAGAGGATCAGGCGTTCGGCTTCTTTTCTGTAGGCCCGCTGAGTGGCGGGCGACTCGTGCAAGCTCAGCCAAGCCTGGACCGCCTCATAGTCATTGGTCGAATTCAGTGTGCAGGTGCCAGGTGGTGCCCTGAAACTCCCCCTGGAGCCATCGACTTCTTCTGGCACCACCAGCTGTTCCCATGGCGCAAGCTCCTGGACATTGCGCACGACCAAAGCCCGAGCGCGCTCCACTAGGCGTGGGTGTGCGGCAAAGAAAGCCTCGATCTGCTTGGCACCACTCACTCCCAGCCCGGGAACAGCTGCCCACCATCGCCGCCGACGCGGCACGCGCACCGTCAAATCAGCCAGGGTCTTGATGCCGTGGGCATTCAATGCGCGCACCGAGCGCTCGGAGAGCCACAGGCTGATGTCATCGGTGATCTGTGGTGCTGGCAGTGGCATGCCGCGCAGTTGCTCAATGGCGGTCGTTGCAGCCCGGACCTGCAGGGCGCGCTCGGATTCCGGCTGCTCAAATACCGTCGCCAGGTCCTCGCGGTTGCGCTGGCGAGCGAACAGGGCCAGACGTCGCCGGATCTGGCCCAGCAGTCCGCGTGAAGACTGGCCGCTGAGCTTGCGCTCGCCCAGGTACTGGGTAACGGCCTCACGCGACGACAGGCCTTCGTGCCAGGCGCGCAGGGCAGCAAGCTCCGCCGAATCAGGGAATTCGTCATCTGGTCCGGATTGGGACTCAGTTGACAAGGCTTTCACGTACTTTTGCATTCCGTCAGTTTATCGTATATTTGAATCTGCATCGATAATAAAGGTTATCGCATCTTCATCGAATATCTTTCCATTCTCTACCCCGTTTATTAGCCTGCCCCTCATGTCATCTGCTGATTCCCACCGCCTGAATATCCTCACACCTGCCGAGATCAACGAACTTTACGGCCTTCCCCGGTTTGGCGACAACGAGCGCCAGATTTTCTTTGACATGAGCGAAGCGGAACATCTGTCAATCCAGTCACGCAGAGCATCAGCGGGGATTTTTCAGGCTTTGGAGTTGGGCTACTTCAAGGCCAAAAAACTGTTCTTCGTTTTTGAACTTGCCGATGTCATGGGCGACTTGCGGTATTTGGCGACGCATCACTTTCCACACATAGACTTGACAGCGGTGGACATACCTTCCAAGCCAACCCGGCTGCTCATCCGACAGGCCATTTTGGGCCTGGTTAATTACCGCGCCTTCGATGCTGCCGCCAAAGAAATCCTGCTGCCTCGGATGCGGCGTTCCGCCGCATTATCAACCCATCCGCAGTACATCTTTCGCGATGCTCTGGAATTTCTTGCGCTCCAGCGGATTGTGGCGCCCCTTTACACCTCGCTACAAGATTTGGTCGGGCGCGTGGTTGCTGGCGAAGGCGTGCGCGTCACGCAATTGCTGGCACAGCAGGCGCCGAACGCCATCATGGAACGATTGAACAACCTGTTGCAAGGCGATGATCAAGCGATAACCGTCAGCGCCATCAAGCGTGAGCCTCGAGACTTCACGCCAAAGGAGTTACGGCTTGAGATTGAACGACGCCAATTCTTTGCGCCCTTGCATGAATTTGCCGGCAGCTTTCTGAAGCTGGCGGGGTTGTCGAACGAAAGCGGCAAGTACTTCGCCTCCCTGGTCAAGTATTACACGCTCTACAAGCTCCAGCGCATGCCCCGAGGACTAGCCCAGTTGTACCTGCTGTGTTTTGCCCTCCATCGGTTTCGACAAATCAATGACAACCTCATTGAGTCGTTCATCCACGTCGTGGGGCAATTTGATAAACAAGCCAAGCAAGCCGCCAACGAGGCACGCGCCAAAGCACTGGAAGATGCCAGTGCCAATCTACAAGTGGCAGGCGAAATACTGGGCCTTTTCGTGGATGGCTCCGTCCCCAATAACTGCCTGTTTTCTGATGTTCAAAAGCGCGCCTTTGCCTTGATTGATCAACAGACGCTCATGAACGTGACCAACTACCTGCGCAACGTTGCCTTTGACAAACTGGCCTTTGAGTGGGACTGTTATGCCAAACTGGCCCAGCGCATCAAAATCTACTTGCGCCAACTGTTTTGTGAACTGGATTTCTCTGGCCGCGTGGAGGATGCGCCCTTGCTCAACGCAGTCACGATGTTGCAAGACTTGCTGCGGCGCAAGCAGTCACTTCGACAGGCTGATGCGGGCCAGTTTCCAAAGGCGTTGATCTCCAACCACCTCAAACGCCACCTCTATTGCAAGGAGAACGAGGAAGGCAAAAGCAAGAAACTTTTGGACATGGATCGCTACGAGATTTTGATCTACCAATTGCTGCGCAATGCGCTGGAGTCAGGCGACCTGTACGTCAACCACAGCAATGAGTTCCGGCGCTTTGAGGACGACCTCATCAGCGATGAGCGCTGGCAGCATAAAGACGCGATACTTGCCGAAATTGGCTTGCCCCTTTTGCTGGCCCCCATTGAGGAGACGCTGGCAAATTTTCGCAAAGCCGTGGAGGATCGGTTCAAGGCCGTC
>CAZMXB010000312.1:0-5885 GCA_964569855.1 uncultured Rhodoferax sp. | reverse complement strand
ACGCCCCCGATGACTATCATCAGCAACAGGTCGATGGACTGCAGGATGTTGAACTGGTCGGGCGAGATGAATTGCATCTTGTGCCCGTACAGGGCACCGGCAATGCCCGCCAGGGCCGCCGACAGTGCGAACGACAAGGTCTTGTAATAGGCCAGGTGAATGCCCATGCTTTGTGCCGAAATTTCGGAGTCCCGAATCGCCACAAAGGCCCGCCCGGTGGGCGATCGCAACAGATTCAAAATGCCCAGGGTGGCCAGTACCGTGATGACCAGGCACAGGAAATAGAACTCTTCATTCGACCCCAGGGTCCAGCCAAAGATATCGGGCTTTTTGATGTGAATGCCGGCATTGCCGCCGGTGACCGACTCCCAACGTGCCAGAACCTCTTCCACAATAAAGCCGAATGACAGGGTTGCCATGCCGAGGTAAATGCCTTTGACGCGCAGCGCTGGCAGGCCAACCACAAAACCCACCGCGGCGGACAACCCGGCCGCACAGACCAGCGCCAATGGAAAGGGCAGGCCGGCATTGGTCAATACGGCCTGTGTGTAGGCCCCGACGCCCAGAAAGGCAGCATGCCCCAATGAAAACAACCCCGTGAAACCGGCCAGCAACATCAGCCCCAGGCCGGCCACCGCATAGATCAAAATGAAGGTGAGTTGCGCCAGCCAATATTCCGTCGCGATCCACGGCGCTGTCATCAGCACCAGCATCAGTGCGCTGTACCAGAACACATGGCCGCCATGTTTGGCCAGCTTGATGTCTTGCGCGTAGTCGGTTTTGAAAATAAAACGCATGTCAGACCTTCTTGCGCAATTGCTCGCCAAACAAACCGTTGGGCTTTACGACCAGCATGACGAGGACGACGACATACGCAGCGGTGTCCTTGAATCCATCGGGCAGGTAGAAGCCTGACAGGGACTCCACAATGCCGATCACCAACCCCCCGACGATGGCACCGGGCAAACTGCCAAACCCACCCACCACTGCGGCGGGAAAAGCCTTGAGCCCTATAAAGCCCATGTTGGCGTGAACAAAGGTAATGGGTGCCAGCAGAAGACCCGCTATGGCCGCCACACCCGCCGCTAGCCCCCAGGCGATGCCGTTGAGGCGCTGCACCGGTATGCCCATGTAATAGGCCGCCAACTGGTTTTGTGAGGCGGCCTGCATCGCAATGCCAAGCTTGCTGTAGCGGAACAACGCAAACAACAACGCACACAACACAGCCGTTGCGCCAATCACGACCATGTGTTCGACGTTCAGAACCAGGCCGCTCACGTTCCAGATTTCATCCTTGTACGGCACCGGCAATGCCTGGGTGTCCGTACCAATGCCCGGCACCATGGTGATCAGCCCGCGCGCCACATACCCAATTCCGATGGTGAGCATCACGACCGAGAATGCCGGCTGACCCAGGATGGGGCGAATCACCACACGCTCCAGCACGACGCCAAACAGTGCCATGCCGGCAATGGAACTGATGATGGCCAGCCAATACGGAAAGCCCAGCATGGTCATGCCCACCAGGCCACCGAATGCGCCGAGCATCATCAGTTCGCCCTGGGCAAAGCTGACCGTTTCAGTGGCCTTGTAGATCAGCACAAAGCCCAGGGCGATCAATCCGTAGATGCAGCCCTGTGCAATTCCACTGATCACCAGTTGAAGAAGCAGCACGTCGTCTCCTGTATTTTTTATGCTTGCCCGTTATAGCTGCATTGCTCGCGGAACCCGACAGGGTTTGTACCGACCCCCTGTCGGGCAGGCGACAAGTGGACTGAAAAAAGGTCGAAAACAGGAGCATCATGAAGGCATGACTGCCTGTGTGGACATGTATCAGCACGGCGCGATCCGCGTTGTGACCATCAACCGTGCCGACGTGCGCAACGCCGTCGACGCCGGCACGGCACGCCAGCTTTACGAAGCATTTGTGGCATTTGATGCGGACCCCGACTCCAGGGTTGCCGTGTTTCACGGTGCGCATGGCCACTTTTGCGCTGGTTGGGATTTGCAGGCAGGTGCCCGTTTGGCCCAGCATCCGGTGCCGGGGGTTGATCCGTTTGAGGCTCTGGAGTTTTCCGCGCTGACTTATGAGAACAATCCGGTCGGTCCGGCTGGGCCCATGGGTCCGTCGCGCCTGCTGTTGTCCAAGCCGGTGATTGCGGCCGTCAGTGGCGCGGCAGTCGCGGGCGGCATGGAGTTGGCACTGTGGTGTGACATGCGGGTGATGGAGGAAGACGCCTACTTCGGCGTCTTCTGCCGCCGCTTTGGGGTACCCCTGATCGACGGCGGTACCGTTCGGCTGCCGCGACTCATCGGCATGGGGCACGCGATGGACCTGATCCTGACCGGGCGCAAGGTCGAGGCCGCGGAAGCGTTGCAAATGGGTTTGTGCAACCGCGTGGTACCCCGGGGTGAAGCACTTGCTGCGGCCATCACGCTGGCTGAGCAAATGGCGGGCTTTCCGCAAAAAACCATGCTCGCTGACCGCGCGAGCGCCTATGCCCAATGGGATCTCGATTTGCCGAAAGCCCTGCAGCAGGAGTGGCAGCGTGGCAAGGCGTGTATCGCGTCGGGGCTGGAAGGCGCGGCGCGGTTTGCGGCGGGGGCGGGGCGGCACGGAAAGTTTTAGTGAAACTGGGCTGAAGCCCCCGTGAACATTGCGTGAGGCGATACTGAATGTGTAGTGAATGGTTTTGCTGCCTTGTGTGCCAATGGGTGTGGGTGCTGGTGGATCGGGTATTCGTTCTCTGGCCCACGCTCGCCGTCTGGCATTTTTGGAGTGCCCGCCTTACTGCGTTAACGGGGTTGCTGGCGCGCTGACTCTGTGGCAACGTCGAATGGGGCCGACGCCCGAACACCCAATCCACCAGCCTACGGGCGTTGCTGGTTGCAGCGAAATGCGAAGAAGTAAAACGCCTGGCAGGCCTTGGATTTTCCCCGCCACCATCCCACTCTAGGCGGGCGGTGGGGCTTGCGGGCGCAGGCCGCACTTGCGGTTGCCACATAAGCGGGCGTGCCCATCACAGCATTGACGCGACAGCCCTGCCTAGCCAACCCTGTTCGCCCGCGACGCGAGCTGGAGAACGCCAGTCACGCCGTCCGCCGCACGCGAGGCGCAGGTCAGCAACTCTCTGCAAGAAATTCGCATGCAGCCCCCGTATATGTTGCACGAGGCGCTATTGAATATGTAGCGATTGGCTGGTCAACGGATCAGCGCCCGCGCGCGTACCCGTTCACGGCGTTTGTCGGCGCAGTCGCCACTGCGGTCTGCCATTGGGGCTCCCATGGGGTCACCCCGCGCTTCGCGCATCAGGCCGGCGGGAGGGCACGGTGGCTCTGACATGTCGGCAAATGCCAGCTTCAGCGGGTCTGGCCGCTCAGGGTCAATGAGATTCGCCTGACCACTCTCACGTGCCAGACGGCGCACGGATTTCCGGTCCACTTCGCGCGCAGCATTTCTGAGGGTTGCCGGGTCGATCTGCAGATCCAATTGCGGGCCGGTAGGGTTTGACGGAGAGACGGCGTTATTGATGCCGGGGTTTGGAGGCGAAGACATTTCCCGTGCCGGCCCCGGTCCATCGGGCTGCGGCGGAGCGTTTTCGGGCACGGGGGGCGGTATCACGCGTGACGGGTTGACGGGGCTTTGTTGCACGTCAGGTCTTACCTTGGGTACAACAGGGCGAACGAGCGCGGGTGGTGCGAGCGAGACCGAAATCGTCTCCAATATTTTGGACCGAGCGCTACGCACCGGCGACTGCAATGTTGCGAAATGGGCCAGCACCAACAGCAGCAAGAGGTGCAATACAAACACGCCACCCAGCACCAGCCACCGGTCGGTGCGCAGGGATCTGGTAGTGGGCTGGAGTAGCGCAACGGAAATAGTCACGCCCGCCACCGTGGACGAGGTGCCTGCCAGCATCGTTTATGGACAAAAATGCCTCTAGCCCTCGCAAATGCTATGGTTGTAGCTATAAAAAAAGGAGCGCCCAGCCTTCAAATCGGCTTCAGGGCTTGGGGATCTCGCGCGGTTTGCCTTCGTCGTCTATAGCCACATAGGTCACCGATGCTTCGGTCACCTTGATGTATTGCCCCTGCGCTCGGTAACGCTCGGCATACACCTCCACCTTGACAGTGATGGAGGTTCTTCCAATGCGTGTCACTTTGGAAAAGAAGGACAGAATGTCGCCCACGCGCACCGGGTGCTTGAACACAAATTCATTGACCGCCACCGTGGCCATACGGCCCTGGGTGTAGCGCGCGGGCAGCACGGAACCCGCCAGATCGACCTGGGCCATGACCCAGCCGCCAAAGATGTCGCCATTGGCGTTGCAGTCCGCCGGCATGGGGATGACCTTGAGGACCAGTTCCTCGTCTTTGGGTAGTTGGATCGATGGGGGGCTTGAATTCGTAGACATAGGCACAATCCTAACCTCTTGCAGGACCGATCCAAAAACCTCCCTCTCATGCGCGATCTCAGCCACCAAGCCCCCGTTCCTGCCCCCAATCCAGCCGCCCCTGCAGTAACCGCAAAGTCCGACTGGGCCACGATCCGGCGCCTGTTTCCCTACCTGTGGACCTACAAGTGGCGGGTTGTTTTTGCGTTGACCTTCATGGTCGGTGCCAAGCTGACCAATGTGGGTGTGCCGCTGCTGCTCAAGAACCTGGTCGACAGCATGAGCTACAAACCGGGTGATCCGGCGGCCGTTTTGGTGGTGCCGGTTGCCTTGTTATTTGCCTATGGCGCGCTGCGCCTGTCGACCACGTTGCTCACCGAACTGCGAGAGCTGGTGTTTTCCAAGGCCACCCAGGGTGCGGCGCGCAGCATTGCGCTGGAAACCTTTGAGCACCTGCACGCCTTGAGTTTGCGTTTTCATCTGGAGCGCCAGACCGGGGGCATGACACGCGACATCGAGCGCGGGGTTCGTGGCATTGAGTCGCTGATTTCGTTTTCGCTGTTCAGCATCGTGCCCACGCTGCTGGAGGTGGCGATGGTGTTGACCATTCTGGCGGTGAAGTTCGACGTGTGGTTTGCGTGGATCACGCTGGGTGCGTTGGTGTTCTACATCACCTTCACGGTGCTGGTGACCGAGTGGCGCACCAAGTTCCGCCGGGAGGCCAACGAGTTTGACTCGGCCGCGCACTCCAAGGCCGTTGACTCCCTGCTGAACTACGAAACGGTCAAATACTTCAATAACGAGGGTTTTGAGGCCAAACGGTACGACGAAAGCCTGGAGAGCTTGCGCCGCGCCCGCCTGAAGAGCCAGACCACGCTGTCCATGCTGAACACCGGTCAGCAGTTGATCATTGCGGTGGGGCTGGTGGCCATGCTGTGGCGGGCCACGCAAGGCGTTGTGGATGGCAACATGACGCTGGGTGATCTGGTCATGGTCAATGCCTTCATGATCCAGCTCTACATTCCTTTGAACTTCCTGGGTGTGATTTACCGTGAGATCAAACAAAGCCTGACTGACCTCGAGAAGATGTTCACGCTGATGGAGCGCGAGCGGGAGATTGCCGATGTGCAGGGCGCACAAGCCTTGCGTCTGGACGGCGAAACCCCCGTGGCATTTGAGAACGTGAGTTTTTCCTATGACGCGGGCAGTGTGACCAATCCGGCTGACGGCCGCACGATCTTGCACAACATCAGCTTCGAGATACCGGCGGGCAAGACGGTGGCTGTGGTGGGTCCCTCGGGCTCCGGCAAGTCCACGATGGCGCGTTTGATGTTCCGTTTTTACGACGTGAGCAATCCGCAGGAGGGGGGGCGCATTCTGATTGCCGGGCAAGACATCAAACAGGTCACCCAGGCCAGTGTGCGCCAGGCGATTGGCATCGTGCCGCAAGACACCGTGTTGTTCAATGACACGGTGGAATACAACATTGCC
>CAZMXB010000311.1:942-5885 GCA_964569855.1 uncultured Rhodoferax sp. | reverse complement strand
CCCGCTGCAAAGCGTGGCCAAGGGTGCGGTCGATCTGGGCAAGCTTCAGGACGAAGCCGAGAAGAAGGCTGCTGAAGAAGCCGCCGAGACCTTCAAACCCTTGCTGGCCAAGCTCAAGGAAGCGCTCAAAGACAAGGCCGAGGACGTGCGCGTCACCACCCGTCTGGTGGACAGCCCGGCTTGCCTGGTGGTCAAGGACGACGGCATGAGCACACAACTGGCCCGCATGCTCAAGCAGGCCGGTCAGTCGGCACCCGAGGTGAAACCCGTTCTGGAAGTGAATGCCGAACACGCGCTGGTCAAGAAGCTGGATGGCTCAGTGCACTTCAATGACCTGGCCCACATCCTGTTTGATCAGGCGCTGCTGGCTGAGGGCGGCATGCCGGCAGACCCGGCGGCGTATGTGAAGCGGGTGAACGCGCTGCTGGTGTAAAAGCGGCGGGGCTATAAAGAAAACTGGGCGCCAGCGCTCGTGGAATATGTGTAGATAGCTACCAATTTTGTAGCAATTGATGTGCAAAGCAAGCCCCGCAGTCGCAACTGGCGGGGCTTTTTTTCGTGTCAACAACTCCACATACCGCTGAAAGCTGTAGCCCCGGTTCGTCTCTGCCCGGATTTCTCAGTGAGCAGCCCCAAACCTTCCAATACTTGACAGCGGTCGTGGCGGTGGGGAAGCTCCGGGTTGGATGTGTCGTGAATGCAGCGCTCCATGTCCGCCAACAGGTTGGTCACCTGCTGCGACGGGAGTGGCCATGGCCTGCCATACTTGGCAACCGAGAACCATTTGCCCTTCCCCCTCTTTCCGGCCCCAAAAATAATGAAGACAAGCCAACGTCTATTACTTGCCGCGTGCATCGCAACCCTGCACACCGCCACCCTCGCCCAGACCGAGGGCTTTTACCGCCAACCCGCGCTGCGCGGCAATCAGCTCTACCTGGTGGCCGAGGGCGACATCTGGCGCGTGGCTGCACAGGGCGGACAGGCCGAGCGGCTGACCACACACCAGGGCATGGAGAGCATGCCAAGCATCTCGCCAGACGGCCGTTGGCTGGCCTTTGTGGCGCAATACGACGGCCCGGCCGATGTGTATGTGATGCCGGTGCAGGGCGGTGTGCCCAAGCGGCTCAGTTGGGAAGGCTCGGCGCAGCGCGTCTGGGGCTTCACGCCGCAGGGCGAGGTGCTGTACACCGGCCCCTCGCAAACGGGTCAGCCCATCACGCAGTTGTATGCCGTTGACCCCAGCACGCAGCAGCGGCGCACCTTGCCGGTTGGCCAGGCCAGTGACGGTGCGCTCAGCGCCGACGGCAAACGTCTGTACTTCACCCGCAACGGCCTGCGCGGCGACAACGCACGCCAGTACCGGGGCGGTGGCATGGCACGGTTGTGGGTGCTGGAACTGGGTGGCACGGCAGAAGCCCGGCCGCTGCTCGCCGAAGATGCCAACAACACGCGCCCCCTGCCCTACCGCAGTGCCACCGGCGAACGCGTTGCCTTTTTGTCCGACCGTGATGGCACCGTCAACCTCTGGTCCGTCAACACTGAAGGCAAAGACCTGCGCCAGCACAGCCGCTTCAAGGGCTGGGACATTCGCCACGCATCCATCGATGGCACACGGGTCAGTGTTGCCGTCGGGGCGGACATCCATATGTTCGACTTGGAATCGACTACAGCCGACCAAGGCCAGCGCCTGGCCATCCGCCTGGGCGGCGACTTTGACCAGCAACGTGCGCGCTGGATCAAAAAGCCACAAGACTTTCTGACTGACATGGCGATGGCCCCCAATGGCGAACGTGTGCTGTTGACCAGCCGCGGCCACATGGCCACGCAGGGCATCGGTGCGTTGCGCCGGGCCGAGCTGGTGCAGCCGGCCGATGGCCGCTGCCGCAAGGGCGTTTTCAGCGCCGACAGCAGCAGCGTCTTTGCGCTGTGCGACTTCAGCGGAGAACGCGAGGTCTGGCGCCTGCCCGCCAATGGCCTGGGCGCGGGGGAGCAAATTACCTTTGACGCCAAGTCGATGCGCACCCAGTTGGAGCCCTCGCCCGACGGCCGTTATCTTGCCCACACCAACAAAGACGGCCAACTCTTCCTGACCGAACTCAAGAACAGCGGCGCGAAGGCTGGAACTGCGGCAGCGACCAAGCTGATCGGCCATGACCCCATCAGCGCCGACATCAAGAATTTGACCTGGTCGAGCGACAGCCAGGCCCTGGCCTTCACCCAGCCCATGCGGGCCATCGGCCGCGACCAATTGCGCCTCTACAACCTGGCAGATGGCAAGACCCACACCATCACCAGTGACCGGTACGACAGCGAGGCACTGGCCTTCACCCCCGATGGGCGCTGGCTTTACTTCGTTTCGCAACGCAACTTTGTTGTCACCGGCCAGGGCAGCCCCTGGGGTGACCGCAACATGGGGCCGTTTTTTGACAAACGCAGCAAGCTGTATGCCCTGGCGTTGCAGCCCGGCCAGAGCTTTCCGTTTGCGCCCAAGGATGAGTTGACACCTGCGGACGCGAAGCCCGAGGCCAAACCAGAGGCCAGGCCGGAAGCCAAACCAGAGATCAAGGTCGAGGCCAAGCCTGAGAGCAAGACCGATACCAAGACCGATACCAAGACGGAAGAAATGACAGGCACCGCAGGCGATAACAAGGCCAATAGCAACAAGGCCGACGCCAAAACCGGTAACAAAGCCGAAGCCAAACCAGTGACCAACGTCGAGCCTGGAAAGAAAGCCGCCAAGCCCGCCGTCGTTTGGGCCGGCCTGGCCGAGCGCCTGTTTGAAGTGCCCGTGCCAGCCGGAAACTACAGCGACCTGCGTACCGATGGCAAACGTCTGTGGTGGCTGGACACTGAGGCCAGCAACAGCAGTGGGCCTGAGCGCAAGAGCGCGTTGAAGACCCTGAGCATCGACCGCCTCGGTGGCACGCCAGAGACCGTGGCGCCCGATTTGCGCGCGTTCGACCTCAGCGCCGATGGCAAGAAACTGATGTTGGTGCGTGCGGCTGCGCCCGGTGCGGCGCCGGAGATTCAGTTGATTGAGGCTGGGCCGAAGTTGCCCACCGAGCTGCCAAAATTCCAGGTCAAGTGGAGCGACTGGCAGATTGCCACTGACCCCAAGGCCGAGTGGCGGCAGATGTTTGCCGATGGCTGGCGCATGCACCGCGACCACTTCTACGACAAGGCCATGCACGGCGTTGATTGGCTGGCCGTGCGCGCCAAGTACGAACCGCTGGTGGCGCGTGTGACCGACCGCGCCGAGCTGGCCGAGTTGATGGCGCAAATGGTCGGCGAACTCAGCGCCCTGCACAGCCAGATTGGTGCCGGTGATGTGCGCACCGCCTCCGAAGACCCCGCGCTGGCTGGTCTGGGTGCCAACCTGACCCGCACCGCAGCAGGCTGGCGAATAGACACTATCTACCAGGCCGACCCCGAACTGCCGCACGAAGCATCACCCCTGCGCGCCAATGGTTCAACCATCCAGGTCGGCGACGTAATTGCCGCCATCAACGGCCGCAAGACCTCTGACACAGCCCACCCGTCCGAACTGCTGCGCGGCCAAGCTGGTAAACAGGTGATCCTGCAACTGCGCAGCCCGGACGGCAAAGACAAACAAGTGATCGTGACACCTGTGCCACAGCGGCGCGAGCAACAGCTGCGCTACGCCGACTGGCGTTACGCACGTGCAAAGGTCGTTGATGCCACGTCGGAAGGTCGTATCGGTTACCTGCACCTGCGCGCCATGGGGCGGGACGACATTGCCGATTTTGCGCGCGATTTCTATGCCCAGACCGACCGCGAAGGCCTGATCATCGATGTGCGCTTCAACGGCGGCGGCAATGTTGACAGTTGGATTGTGGAAAAACTGATGCGTCGCGCCTGGGCCTTCTGGCAACGCCGCTCACCCGACGGCGGCGCGCCGTACTCCAACATGCAACATGCCTTTCGCGGCCACATGGTGGTGCTGGTCAACGAAGAAACCTACTCTGACGGCGAGACATTTGCCGAGGGCATCCAACGTCTGGGGCTGGCGCCGCTGATCGGCAAGACCACCGCGGGCGCAGGCGTCTTTCTATCCGACCAAAACCGCCTGCTCGACAACGGCATCATGCGCGCGGCTGAGTCCGGCCAGATGACAGAGCAGGGCCAGTTCATCATCGAAGGTGTTGGCGTCAAACCCGACATCGAGGTTGATAATCCGCCGCGGGCGACCTTCCTCGGGGGCGACGCGCAGCTGGATGCGGCGATAGCGCAGTTGCGGAAAATGATGCTTGAAAAGCCCCTGAAACCGGCCAAGCCAGGTGCCTATCTGCGGCCGATCAAGCTTCCTTAGGATCTGCCAATTCGCCTTTAGCCCTCGTGAATGTTGCGCAAGCCGCTATCAAACACGTAGTACCTAACCGGCAAAGCGGCGCGACAGCACTTCAAACGCCGGCAGGGTCTTGCCCTCCAGCACCTCCAGGAAAGCGCCACCGCCGGTGCTGATATAGCCCACCTGGTCTTCAATGCCGTACTTGGCAATGGCGGCCAGGGTGTCGCCGCCACCGGCGATGCTGAAGGCGCTGGACGCGGCGATCGCATGCGCGATCACCTTCGTTCCGTTCTCAAACGCGGGGAACTCGAACACGCCGACCGGGCCATTCCAGACGATGGTGCCAGCCGACATCAGCTGCGTGGCCAGGGCCTGTGCGGTCTGCGGGCCAATGTCCAGGATCAGATCGTCATCGGCCACGTCGGTCGCCGCCTTGACCGTGGCTGCGGCGTCGGCTGCAAAGGTCTTGGCAGTCACCACGTCAGTGGGGATGGGCACGGCGGCGCCGCGCGCCTTCATGGCCTCGATGACGGCCTTGGCCTGGTCCAGCAAATCGGGTTCGGCCAGACTCTTGCCGATTTTCAGTCCGGCGGCCCGCATGCAGGTGTTGGCAATGCCGCCCCCCCCGATCCAC
>CAZMXB010000311.1:0-932 GCA_964569855.1 uncultured Rhodoferax sp. | reverse complement strand
CTTGTTGGCCAGGCTCTTCAAAATGGTGAGCTTGGTCGACACCTTGGAGCCCGCGACGATGGCCACCAGCGGGCGTTTGGGGGCGAGCAGGGCCTTGGAGATTGCATCCATCTCGGCTGCCAGCAGCGGGCCGGCGCAGGCAATCGGCGCGAATTGGGCGATGCCGTAAGTCGAGGCTTCGGCGCGATGGGCGGTACCAAAGGCGTCGTGCACAAAAATGTCGCATAGGGCGGCCATTTTCTTGGCCAGCTCTTCGTTGTTTTTCTTTTCGCCTTTGTTGACGCGGCAGTTTTCCAGCATCACCAGTTGACCGGCCTGCACCTGCACACCGTCCACCCAGTTGGCCACCACGGGGATGCTGCGACCCATCAGCTCGCCCATACGCACGGCCACGGGAGCCAGTGAGTCTTCGGGCTTGAAGTCGCCCTCGGTTGGGCGGCCCAGGTGGGAGGTCACCATCACCGCGGCACCGGCATCCAGCGCCATCTGGATGCACGGAATACTGGCCCGAATACGGGTGTCTTCGGTGATATTGCCCGCATCGTCCTGCGGCACATTCAGGTCGGCGCGAATGAAGACGCGCTTGCCGGCAACTTTGCCGCTGGCGCACAAGTCGGAGAATCGGATGACGTTCATGGTAAGACCTCAATGGAAGTGGGAAATACAGTGCAGCGCCGCAGCGTGCTATTCGCGGATTGTAGAAGGCCCATCCCGTACAGCGGAGGTTTCAAGCAGCAGGGCTGGGGCGAGTGTCCTTCACCAACCCAGCCCGATGTGCAACGGCAGGTAAACCGCCATCCCCACCACAATGGTCCCCAGCACCACCTGCCCGGCACCCTTGCGCCAGAAGAAATAGGCGACACCAGCGGCAGCCGCGTACAAACGCGCATCCTGCAGGGTGTGAATAAGCATGCCCTGCGTCATGACGATCT
>CAZMXB010000310.1:5255-5893 GCA_964569855.1 uncultured Rhodoferax sp. | reverse complement strand
CAAGGCCGCCAAGGAGAAGCTCACCAGGCTGTCGGCAATGATGCCGATTGCCGTGCGCGGCATGTGGATCGGCACCTTCCACGGCCTGTGCAACCGCTTCCTGCGTGCGCACTGGAAACTCGCGAACCTGCCGCAGGCCTTTCAGATTCTGGATACACAGGATCAACTGTCGTCCATCAAGCGCCTGTGCAAGCAAAACAATATCGATGATGAGCGTTTTCCGGCCAAGCAGTTGCAGTGGTTCATCAGTGGCTGCAAGGAAGATGGTCTGCGCCCCAACATGGTGGAAGTGCGCGATGACGAGACCCGGCGCAAGGTCGACATCTACCAACTGTACGAAGAACAGTGCCAGCGCGAGGGCGTGGTCGACTTTGGCGAACTGATGCTGCGCTCCTACGAGTTACTACGCGATAACGATCCGATTCGCGAACATTACCAACGCCGCTTTCGCCATATTTTGATCGACGAGTTCCAGGACACGAACAAGCTTCAATATGCCTGGATCAAGATCCTTGCCGGGCAAGGCAATGACGCCAGCCCCGACACCCCGGGCGGCGCTGTCATCGCGGTGGGTGACGACGACCAGAGCATCTACGCCTTCCGTGGTGCGCGCGTGGGCAATATGGCCGATTTTGTGC
>CAZMXB010000310.1:0-5245 GCA_964569855.1 uncultured Rhodoferax sp. | reverse complement strand
CAACGTGCAGCACCAGATCAAACTGGAGCAGAACTACCGCTCTCACAGCAATATCCTGGACTCGGCCAATGCCCTGATCAGCCACAACAGCAAACGCCTGGGCAAGAACCTGCGCACGGAACAGGGCGCGGGCGAGCCGGTGCGCGTCTACGAGGCGCCCACCGACTTTGCCGAGGCGCAGTGGATGGTCGAAGAAATGAAGCAACTGGTGCGCGACAACGGCACCATGGCTGGTTACGGGCGAAAAGAAATCGCTGTGCTTTACCGGAGCAATGCGCAAAGCCGGGTGATTGAAACCGCGTTGTTCAACGCTGCCATGCCTTACCGTGCTGGAGAACCCCCACGATGACACCAGCTTCATGCGGGTGGTGAACTTTCCGGCCCGTGGAATTGGCGCGCGTAGTCTGGAGCAACTGCAGGACGTGGCCCGTGCTACGGGGTGTTCCTTGCACGATGCAGTCAGCGCCGTGCCGGGGCGCGCCGGTGCTGCGGTAGCAGGCTTTGTTGCCAAGATCGATGTGCTGCGCGAGAAAACCCTGGGCATGAACCTGCGCGACATCATCGCGCAGACGCTGGAACACAGCGGGCTGATCGACCACTACAAGGCCGACCGCGAAGGTGCCGACCGGCTGGAGAATCTGGACGAACTGGTCAACGCCGCCGAGAGTTTTGTGATGCAGGAGGGCTTTGGCCGGGATGCGGCTGCGATGACGGTCGCCGCCGCTGGTCAGAGCCCGGCCAGTCAGGGGCTGGATATGAATGCTCCCGAATTGCCGCCCGATGTGGTTATAGATACCGGAGAGACACTGTCGCCCCTGGTTGCCTTTTTGACGCACGCGGCACTGGAGGCGGGTGACAACATGGCCGAGGCCGGGCAGGACGCCATCCAGTTGATGACCGTGCACTCCAGCAAGGGCCTGGAGTTTGACTGCGTGTTCATCACCGGCATGGAAGAGGGCCTGTTCCCGCACGAAAACTCCATGAACGACCGTGACGGCCTAGAGGAAGAGCGGCGCCTGATGTATGTGGCCATCACCCGCGCGCGCAAACGCTTGTACCTGAGCCACTCGCAGTCGCGCATGCTGCATGGCCAGACGCGCTTCAACATGAAGAGCCGCTTTTTTGAGGAACTGCCAGAGGCTTGTTTGAAATGGCTGACGCCCAGGAACCAGAACTTCGGGCGCAGCTGGAGTGCTGACGCTGCTATTGATTCAGGAGCGCCTTACGCAGGTTTTACGAGGGCTGGAACCCCATTTGGCCAAACAGTGGTGCGCAAGGAGGAACCCAAGCATGGCCTGCGTCTGGGCATGATGGTGTTCCATGCCAAATTTGGCGAAGGCACGGTGCTGACGCTCGAAGGTGCGGGCGACGATGCGCGGGCCCATATCAACTTTCCCCGCCACGGCACCAAATGGCTGGCTCTGAGCGTGGCCAAGCTGACACCACTTCCTTGAAGCGCGAGCAAAAAAAAGCCCGGTGAAAACCGGGCTTGATGGTTTGGGACTGATCAGCGTGTGGGTGTCGTGGGCACTTGCAATAGTTTGCTGACGTCCTTGTCGTTGGGCAACGCGTAGTCGTAGGCACGGATGATGCGGCTGTCTTCGGTGCGCACAAACTTGAGGCTGACATAGGTGAGTGATGCTGCCGTGGAATAGGTTCCCACCAGCACCATGTGGGCGTTGTGGCTGCGCGCAATGTCCTTGATTTCGCGAGACAGCAACAATTCACCCGTTTCTTCACGGATGAATACATCCCCACGCAGCTTCATTTCCTTGACGTTGAAGCCCGACATGGCCATGGCGGATGCATATTGCTCCGACAGGGTGCGACCCAACGGAGCCGTGCGGCGCATATCGTTGACATTGACCACGGTCGCCACCAACACGGGGGTGTCGCCGGTGGGGCCTCTGTCAAAGTCGCCAACCAACTTGCTGATGGCGTCTTTGTTCAACGCTACAAATTTGCTGGCCGCGGCATCGTCGTAGGAAGGATCCATGCGCACGCTTGTGGGTGTCATGCAACCGGCCAGTACAGCCACCGCAGCGGCCGCAGAGAGTATGAGTTTGTATTTCATGGGCCAACCACCTTCATGTACTGGGGTGCCCGATATTGCATCAGATTGACATCGGCGTTTTCGATGTAATAGACGTCGGTCTTGCGCACCAGGTACCGTCCGCCCGAAGCAATCGTGGTCGTCAATATCAGTTCGGTATGGGTCGGTCCGCCAGAGTATTCACTCGACACGAAATCGGCGACTCCCGCCAAACCCAGTCCACCCAGCATTTTCTCGCCGTTGGTCGCCGTACCCAAGCCATAAGCTGCGTAAAGGCCTGCCGTAATCATCGTGTAGATTCCAGGCACAAAATGGGGGCGTGGGCTGTTGTGCCGTACCAACTGCGTCTGGTAGCTCACTTCCAGAGCCTGTCCCGGAGACTGCATGACGACCCGACCACTCTTGACCAGGTCGGTAATCAGAAACTGCTGGAACGCAACGTCAAACGCAGTAGGATTGGCCGGCAAACCCACGTAGAGGTTTCCCGAGATGCCCAGTGAGCTCAGGGAACCAAGAGTTTGTTTCACAACGTCGTTGGACAACATATTCCAATGTCCGGCCGATCGGACCTTGGGTTCTACCGTAAGGGGAAAGTTTGCCGAGACTGGAATCGGCGACAACGCACAGCCGGTCAGCAGCGCAGCCCCAGCTCCAAGTGCCATCAGCTTCAGGGTATTGGGAATCAAAGTAGCCCCCTATAGTAGGTAAAACAAAGACGCCATTGCTGCGCCATCCGAGGAAATCATTATCAGCCGACCCGAACCATAAAAACAAGAAGAATCAACACCTTCTGTCGCATTTTTCATGTTGTTTGGCGGATTTGTTGTGGCTTTGGCAACACGTTGCCCGGTCACCCCCCGTATTCGCGCTGCATCTCCGCGCTGCCTTTTTTGCCCGAAATTTGCCACGCAGTGCGCTGGCCGATGAGGCGTGCCAGGTTCTCGACTTCCAGGTCAGAGTGGTTGAGCATCCGGGCCGGCGTCAGGGCCGACCCTTCGCCCGCTGGCTCGGCCCAGAAGGACTGGTGGTAGCTTGTCTCTGAAACTTCCTGCTGTCCTGCTGCGGCCAAGTCGACCACGCCGTAGCAATTGCAGAAATAGGTACGGCCGCCCTGGTTGGCCAACACTTCCGTGTACACGCCGGTACCGCGGATGCCCGCAGTCAGCGTCGGAGTCACAATCCGTCGGCTGCTGCCTTTGCCCCATACGCTGACCACCGCACCCGTCAATATACGCAACAAACTGACGGCATTGAGAGTGGCTCCGCGCTCCACCATGACGTTGGAATTCTGGCGCACATGAAAGGCCGAATTGCCCACCGCAAAGATCAGCGTGGAACCCGGGCCGGTCGCGATTTCGTCCCCGGTCTGGAGCGTCTGGTCGGGCCGCAAACGCTGCCCATTCACTGTTGCGTCCCCCATAAGTTGGACCACATTGCCGCGTGACTGTGCGATGGCGCCATCGAGGCCGACCGCGGCTGTCCATGCCGCTGCCGCCTGCAAGAAACCCCGTCGCTGAAACCACAACAATTCGGTTTCGCTTCTTCCCTGCAGATGGTGCTGTGTCATGAATCTTCTCCCGGGGTAAGCCCAAAGCTGTCAACAAAGGTGAAATAGATCGACGTAAAAAAAGTAGCTGCCATCAACATGGCCGCCGGGTACATGGTGGCGGCCACGATCTCGGCGCTGCCCAGTAAGGCGGCCAAAGTGGCCATAACGATGCCAAAACCCAAGAATACGCCAATCCAGGCGACACCGTAGACCGCAAATGCCCAAAAATTGCGGATGCAGGCGACAAAACTGAAAAACAGGCTCTTGACCGGTCCTATGCCATGCCAGTGCACCAAGGCCGGTGCATGCCAGAACATCAGGGACAGCGGCAGATACAGCACGCTGGCCACCAGCATCGCAGTCTGAAAGTCAGCCGATTGCAGCAACTCCGGGGTCATGGAGCCCCCCAACAGATAAAGTTTGGCGAACTTGCCGCCATCAATCGGCGCTGTGATTCCCAGAATCACAACAAAACCCAGTGTATACAACCCGCCCAAAATCAGAATGGAGCGCAACTGCTGTCGCCCAGCCCGAAAGGCCGTAATCAGCAGCAGGGGCATGGGGAACTTGCCCGCGCTGGCTTCCCCTGTGGCGGCCATGAGGCCCAGTGTGGCTCCGGGCAATAACGTTAGCGCAATCACACTGCCAATCAACGGAATCAGGCTGAGAACCGACATCAATGCCAGGAACATGAAAAACAGACCGGCCAAGGCCAGCGGCTGGCGGAAAAACGTCTTGATTCCGGCTTTGACCCATTGGATGCCCCGGCGCGCCGGGACGATTTGAAGTTTCATGCAGTGATATGGGTGAATGTCAGAGGGTAGAGGATACGCTGACGCAATACGCGCCAAAAATGGTCCGGGTTATGGGCCTGCAACACTGCAGCCTCGCGCGGCAGGTGCAAGTCCCACAATCGTGAAATCCAGAACCGCAGTGCACCCGCACGCGCGGCTGCAGGCAGCAGGTCGCGTTCCTGGGCTTGCAACGGGCGCACACTCTCGTAGGCCTGAAGCAAAGCCTTGGTTCGCGCGCTGTCGGTTGCGCCGCTGGACAAATCGATACACCAGTCGTTCAGACAGACGGCGATGTCAAACAACCAGG
Source organism: uncultured Rhodoferax sp. (assembly GCA_964569855.1). Classification (GTDB taxonomy): domain Bacteria; phylum Pseudomonadota; class Gammaproteobacteria; order Burkholderiales; family Burkholderiaceae_C; genus Allorhodoferax. The sequence continues at coordinate 542 of CAZMXB010000310.1, read as the reverse complement.
AATCGACACCGGCAAAGTAGAAATCAAAAAAGCCGGTCAGCGAGGGCGCTCCGTGGGCGTCGGACTCAAACATGACGTTGTCCCGGAACAGGTCCGCGTGGATAGGGCCGCGCGGCAGAGCGCCATATGCCGACAGGGTTGCCACGTGGTTCTGGTAGGCCAGCTCACTCCTGAGCAGATCCGCTTGCTCGACCGGAACAAAGGGAACCACCACCGGCACCGTTTCGTTCCACCAACTCAAATCCCGCAGGTTGGGCTGGCGCATGCCAAAGTCGCGCCCGGCCAGGTGCATGCGGGCCAGCATCGCGCCCACCAGCGCGCAATGCTGCACAGTAGGCGCCAGTTCACTTTTGCCGCGCAGCCGGTTGACCACGGCTGCGGGCTTGCCGTTAAGTGTGTGCACGACATCGCCATCGCGGTTGGCCGCCGGGTCGGGCACCGGGACGCCATGGTGCGCCAGGTGCTTCATCAGCCGCAGGTAAAACGGCAACTGCTCGGCGCTCAGACGTTCGAACAACGTCAGTACGTAGGGTGCCTGATCG
>CAZMXB010000309.1:0-5910 GCA_964569855.1 uncultured Rhodoferax sp. | reverse complement strand
GTGTGAGTTCAGCCACCAGCTTGCCGCTCTTGTCGCCGGTGTTCACATCCATGTTGACGCTGCCGACCACGTCCCGGCGGGCTTCGCGTTTGCTGCGCAACTCATCCAGGCGCACGATGCGCGCCGTGGCACGGGTGCGGCGGGCTTCCACACCCTTGCGAATCCACACTTCCTCTTGCGCCAGCAACTTGTCGGCCTTGGCATTGACCACCGCCTCTTGCGCCAGTTGTTCTTCCTTTTGCAGCAGGTAGGCGGCAAAGTTGCCGGGATAACTCAGCAGCTTGCCGCGGTCCAGCTCGACGATGCGGGTGGCCACGTTGTCCAGGAACGAGCGGTCGTGGGTGACGGTGATGATGGAACCCTTGAAGTCGACCAGCAGGCCTTCCAGCCATTCGATGGAGTCCAGATCCAGGTGGTTGGTCGGCTCGTCCAGCAGCAGCACATCGGGCTGCGCCACCAGAGCCTGGGCCAATGCCACGCGTTTCTTGGTGCCGCCCGACAGGGTGTTGACGATCGCATCCGGATTCAGGTGCAGACGATGCAGGGTCTCGCTCACCCGTTGCTCCCAGTTCCAGCCGTCCAGCGTCTCGATCTCGCTTTGCATTGCGTCGAGGTCGCCATGGCCCAGGCAGTATTCCTCAATCAGGCCGATAACCCTCTCCAAACCTGCACGAACAGCTACAAAAACCGTAGCGTCCGCATCCAGAATCGGCTCCTGGGCCACATAGGCGATGCGGGTGCCGCTTTGCACCTGCAGCGTGCCGTCATCGGGGCGCTCGATGCCGCCCAGAATTTTGAGCATGGAGGATTTGCCAGCACCATTGCGGCCGATCAGGCCCACGCGCTCCTGGGTTTCAAGGGAAAAATCAGCGTGATCGAGAAGCGGGACGTGCCCGAATGCCAGCTGGGCGTCAAGTAAGGTAATAAGTGCCATGAGGGGGGGATTATCCCCTGCCCCGGATCGCAGTCATACTTATGGCATGACATCCGGCAGACTACCATCGCAGCCTTTTGTGGCACGGGCTGTGCGCAACCTCTTGACCCACAGCGGGCACGTGCCGCTGGTGTTACTGATTCTCGAGGCGCTTTTGGCGCACCCTGGATACTTCTTTCGCATTGACCCCTACCTGCTGGTGGCCGCAGGTTTGGTTCAGGCAGCCAGCAGCGAGTGGCTGCATGAAAAAAAGCGGGCGTGGCCGATGCTGTCCAACCTGATCGGGCCCACGTTCTATTCGTTGACCGAGGTGTTTTTTGAAGGGGGCAACTTCTTTTTGCAGTGGCACCACCAGGCCTATTGGGGTTTTGCGATTGGTTTTGGCGTGTTGCAGACGCTGCAGGCGCACCGTCCGGCATGGGACACGGTGCTGGTGTCGCTGGAGAGTGTGGTGCGGTCAGCCATACCCCTGGTGCTTTACGCCCTGTTCGAAGCCCGCAGCAAGGGCATTGCGCTGTCCTGGGAAGGTTTTTTTGGGGACCGGGCCCACAGCTTTCTGGCCATCGTGCTGCTTTTGCTGGGCCTGCTGCTGGGTTTTGCCGAGGTCAGCTTGCGGCGCTCCTGGGAGAAAGTTCAGGCATTGACGGCCCAACTGCGCCAGTATTCCGAATGGTCGTTGGGGAGCGGCATTTTGAGTCGCGCCATCAACGATGCCGAGACTTTGTCGCTCAAAAGGGTCCACCGGGCGGTGGTGTTCATGGACATCCGCGGCTTCACGGCCTGGAGCGAGCAGCAGACTCCAGAAGCGGTGGTGGGCATGCTCAACGACTTCTATGCTGCAGCGGAAACCGCCCTGGGTGATGCCATTCCCATCAAACTCAAATACACCGCAGACGAGGTGATGGTCGTGTTCGCCGACGCGGCCAGCGCTGTGACTGCGGCACGGCGAATGCTGGCGTCCACCCGCCCCCTGTTGGTTGACCAGGGCCTGGCCGCAGGCGCCGGCGTGCATGTGGGTCAGGTGGTGGAAGGCGTGTTGGGCGGCCACAACGCCAAGGCTTATGACTTCATTGGCGACACCGTGAACACCGCGCAGAGGTTGTGTGATGCCGCAGCGCCGGGGGAACTGCTGGCCTCGGTCGAAGTCTGTGCTGCAGCCGGCCTTGTTATCGAGGAGTCACGGGACATTGTCGCCAAAGGCAAACGCGATCCCTTGTGCGCCGTGGTTCTGGCCGCGTCAGGTCACAGCTGAGCGTTTGCTCATTTCCAACATGCGGTTCGCCAGGACCGCACCCAAGGCCATGGCCAAGGCCAAGGCAACCTGCGGGTGGTGGCGCGACAGGTTGTCGAAGTCGGTCGGCGTGAGTGTCCAGACCCGGCAATCGCTGTACGCCGAAACCGACGCGAGGCGTACCGCATGGGAAAAAAAGCTGCCTTCCCCCACCACAGTCCCCGGCCCCAGGACGGCCAGGTGGACAATGCCCTTGTCGGTGTGCAAGTCCACCTTGAGGTCGCCAGACTCGACGAAATACAGCCTGCGGTCGCCGTCGCCTTGCGCAATCAGCAACTCTCCAGCCTTATGCTGGGCCGGACATACATAGTCCACCAGTACATCCCAGCGCTCGGGGTCCAGGAACTTTTGAAGCCCGGCTGCTTCCGCACTGCGGGTTACCGCATCGATCAGGCCAGTCAGATCAGGGCGATTGGATTTTGAGTTTGGATAGGGCATGGCAGCATTTGGGGGGGACGGAATTGAGGACTTTCGCATCTTGCCGTTGATGGTGGAATAAAGCAACTTGGCTTCTTCTGCCGCGCGGTGACCGTGGTTGACCCCTAGGCGCTGCGGCGAGCACGGCTCCCGACAGGACCTTATCTAATTGAAGTCAACATACTGCAATGCCATCTTGAGGCGCTGCAGCGGGTCAGGCTCTGCCAGCAATTGCTGCTTGACCTGTGGCGCCAGTGGCAACAGTTCAGCCCAACGGTTGGCGACCCAGCCGCAATCGTCCAACTGGTAGGGCTTAAAAATGGGCAGCACATGCTCTGCACCGTGCCGCTGGCTTTGGGCTATCAACTGCCCCAAAAAGTTGGCCATGGGCTGCAAGGGGGCCGGTATGTCATGCGGTGCATCCGGTGGCACTGTGCGGGTCTTCCCGTACCAGACGCCGTAGGGTCCCAATTGGTAGGAGTCCAGCGTAAAGCGGCTGGAACCCTTGCACACCACTTTCAACAACGCGGGCTGCACGGCAACCAACTCGACGATATGCGCCATCGTACCCACGGTATGCAGCACGACCGTCTCGCCGGGAGCCTGCACCTCGCGTCCCTGCGCAATACCGATCACACCAAACGGTGTTCCTTCCTTTTCGCAGCGTCGCACCATGTCCAGGTATCGCACCTCGAAAATCTGCAGCTGCAGCATCCCGTCGGGAAACAGGCCGCTGGAGAGAGGAAACAGCGGCGTTTGGTTCATCAACAATTACTTGCTGCTCGGAAAACTAAACACTGCTCCTTCCCGCACCCCGGCACTCGGCCAACGCTGCGTAATCGTCTTGCGCTTGGTGTAAAACCGCACGGCATCCGGGCCGTAGGCATGCAGGTCGCCGAACAGTGACCGCTTCCAGCCGCCAAACGAGTGGTAGGCGACCGGCACGGGCAGCGGCACGTTCACTCCGACCATGCCGACCAGGATGTTGTCGGTGAAGTAACGCGCGGCCTCGCCGTCGCGGGTGAAGATGCAGGTGCCGTTGCCGTACTCGTGCGCGTCGATCAGGTCCATGGCTTCCTGCAGGGTCTTGACGCGCATGACGCCCAGCACCGGGCCGAAGATTTCTTCCTGGTAGATCACCATGCCGGGTTTGACGTTGTCGAACAGGCAGGGGCCCAGGTAGTAGCCGTCCTCGTGGCCGGCAATGGTCAGGCCACGGCCGTCCACCACCAGCGTGGCGCCTTCCTTCACGCCCTGGTCCACATAGCCTTTCACCTTCTCAAAGTGTGGCTTGGTCACCAGCGGGCCCATGTCCATGCCGGGGGCCGTGCCGGGGCCGACCTTCATCTTGGCGATTTCGGTCTTCAGGCCGGCAATCACGGCGTCGGCGGTGGCGTCACCCACGGCCACCACCAGCGGGATGGCCATGCAGCGCTCGCCGCAGGAGCCATAGGCCGCACCCATCAGAGCGCTGACCGCATTGCCAATGTCGGCATCGGGCATGACCACGGCGTGGTTCTTCGCGCCGCCCAGGGCCTGCACGCGCTTGCCGTGCGTGCAGCCCGTGGTGTAGATGTATTCGGCAATGGGGGTGGAGCCGACAAAGCTCACCGCCTTGATACGCGGGTCGGTCAACAGCGTGTCCACGGCTTCCTTGTCGCCGTTGACCACGTTGAGTACGCCGGGCGGCAGGCAGGCTTGCAGCGCCAGTTGCGCGATGCGCAGTGTGGAGCTGGGGTCACGCTCCGAGGGTTTCAGGATGAAGGTGTTGCCGCAGGCCACGGCCATCGGCCACATCCACAGCGGCACCATGGCCGGGAAGTTGAACGGGGTGATACCGGCAGTCACGCCCAGCGGCTGGAATTCGCTCCAAGAGTCCATGGCCGGGCCAACGTTTTTGCTGTGTTCACCCTTGAGGAGCTCGGGGGCGTAACTGGCGTATTCCACGTTCTCGATGCCGCGTTGCAGTTCACCGGCGGCGTCGCTCAGCACCTTGCCGTGTTCGGCAGTGATCAGCGCGCATAGTTCTTCGGAGTGCTGTTCGAGCAGCACCTTGAGGTTGCCCATGACGCGGGCACGCTTGAGCGGCGGCGTGTTGCGCCAGGCGGGGAAGGCGGCCTGCGCGTTGGCAATGGCTTCCTCGACGGTGGACTTGGGGGCCAGCAGGACGCGTTTTTCGGCTTTGCCGGTGGCGGGGTTGAAGACGGCCTGTGAACGTGCGTCGGGGGATTCGGTGGTGACGATCTGGCCGCCAATCAGGTGGCCGATGGTGGGGAGTTGGGACATGGTTTTCCTGGATGACTATGGATAAAAATGGCTTCCAGCCCTCGTAGATGTTGCTCAAGCAGCTATCAAAACAAGAGCGTTTCGGATCAGGTGGTGGCGTTCAGGGACTCGCCCAGCGCGTTGATCAGGCTGTCGATCTCGGCCGTGGTGGCAATGAAGGGTGGCGCCAACTGGATGGTGTCACCGCCATAACGCACGTAGAAACCCTTTTCCAGGCATTTCATCGCGATCTCATATGGGCGCTTGGCCGGCTCGCCGGGGGCCGATGCAATCGTGAAACCTGCAGCCAGGCCATAGTTGCGGATGTCGGCCACGTGTTTGGCTCCTTTGAGGCTGTGCACCGCCTGCTCGAAATGCGGTGCCAGTGCGGCCACACGCTCCACCATGTTTTCCTTGACCAGTACGTCCAGCGCGGCGATGCCGGCAGCGCAGGCCACCGGGTGGGCGGAGTAGGTGTAGCCGTGGGCGAACTCCAGCATGTAGTCCGGGCCGCCCTGGGACATGAAGGTGTCGTAGATGTCCTTTTTGGCGACCACCGCGCCCAGGGGCTGGGCACCGTTGGTGACCTGCTTGGCGATGTTCAGGATGTCGGGCGTTACGCCAAACGCTGCCGCACCGGTGTAGGCCCCCATGCGGCCGAAGCCGGTGATGACCTCATCAAAAATCAGGAGGATGTTGTTGGCCGTGCAGATCTCGCGCAGGCGCTGCAAATAGCCCACCGGCGGGATCACAACCCCGGCGGAGCCCGACATGGGCTCGACGATGACGGCGGCGATGTTGGACGCGTCGTGCAGCGCAATGAGTTTGAGCAGCTCGTCAGCCAGTTCGGCACCCGTGGGCGGCATACCCTTGTAGAAGGACCCGGCGGCCGGCTGGGTGTGGGGCAGGTGGTCGGCTTCAATGCCCTGGCCAAAGGTCTTGCGGTTGCCGACGATGCCGCCAACCGAAATGCCGCCATAGTTCACGCCGTGGTAGCCCTTTT
>CAZMXB010000308.1:0-5913 GCA_964569855.1 uncultured Rhodoferax sp. | reverse complement strand
AGTTTTGGATTGGCACTTATCCGTTTAGATGGTCAGTTTTCGGCTGGCGGCAACAGCGCAGCGGCAACCTGCTGCTGTGTGTCCGTGTGGGCCGACCGGTTAGCCGTTGCATTCATCCCAGGTTGAGTCGTCATTGGCGAATTGTAGGAGTAACTCCGCGCGGCGCCGAAGGAGATCGCCCAGTTGAGGCCATCGGTCGGGCGTGCCAATTGTGGTGTGGGGATGTGGCTCTCCGCGAAGCATGTAAGAGGAGACCCCTGCCCACTGCTGCGCGAAGTGGCGCATCGCCTCGCGCGGATGGTCGGCGTCGGAAAAGCTGAGATAGTCGGTCGGACAGTCGCCGCTAATAGCCCACCACCCCATGCGACCCGGCGCTACAAACGACTCAATGGCCAGGATCGCGAGATAAGGCTGAAGATGCCAGGCAGGCCACTCGCCAACCTCCCCGTGGTTGACTCCCTCGCGTCGAAGGTAGTCCGTCACGGTACGTCGTTGGTCGGCCACCCAAGCTTCTTGCGATGCTTCGTCGAATTTGTCCTCAAGTTCCATATCGATTCGATGTCAGTGAGCGCCAGCGACGGCTAACGTCGGCCGTGAATGGGCCGCAACGGCGCACTCAGCATTAAAGAATGGCGACCACGCTGGCCGCCGTTGTGGGTCCATTCCACGAACCCGTTAGGCACCGCCACGAATGGCTTGGCGCCGAGATCTTCGATTCGCGAACAGCTCTGCACACCGACCTCCTATACGCCTCGCAATGTCTTGTGCAGTATCGCCGAACTCCGAACGGAGTGTGATTTTGGCTCGCGCAGCCAACAGCAAGATTACGAGTTGTTCGTTCTCCTTGCGAAGGGCGATATGCAACGGTGTTTCGCTCATGTCCCCCAGAGCATTGACATCCGCACCCGCGCTGACTAACACTCTCGCGGACTCTACGTCGCCTCGCCAGGCGAACAGGTGAAGCGGCGTGTCGCCGTCTGGTGCACGGCTGTTCACATCGATGGAAATCTCTTCCTCGGCGGGAAACATACTCTCCGCCGCTGCGCGAAGAACTGTCTGCAACGAATCACTGTGCATTTCAGCGAGGCCTAACGTTGGCGATGATTGGACGACAACGGCGCACTGCTGGCCGAAGAATGGCGAGGGCATAGGCCGCCGTAGGTGGTCCAATCGATCAACCTGTTATCCATGATGCCTCGCTGAATACTTGGTTTGAAGCAGTTGAATTTCGCGCTGCTCGCTCCGCCGCTGAAACCACCCAATTATTGCCGCCGCCAAAACCACGACGATGGTCACGACGACAAAGACAAGAAAGCCGATCCAATTGTCTTCAACCATCCACTTGGTTCGATATGTGTCGAGGCCATGCCCGCCACTGACCTTGTCGATGGCAACGAGGATCATCGCGATAAAGCCGCCTGCAGCCGCGATTCCGCCAACCCAAGCGCCGACCACCATCAATCGTGACGCCGGAGCTGAAGATGCGCTGCGCCTGGTCATGGATAACGTTCGAGCTAAGCGGGCGCCAACGGCAGGACGCCAGGCCCGGGCCGGTGAAAATGTACCGCGTACCACCGGCCCGGGCCTGGTGGCCTGCCGTTGGCGCTCCGCTTGAGCCAGGGGTTGGACGAAGCCGCTACGCGGAGTGGAACCCCAGTCGGTGAATTCGTAAGCTGCAGGCACATGCCTCAATTGTGGCGCATGTTGACCTCAACTTACCTGGAGTTTGCCCATGTTCACTTACCCCGGCGGGTTCGATCCGAGCGCGTTTCCTGATCCCTTTTGCAACACGTACCGCAGTCACCTCAAGCACCTCAAACTCAAAGGCCTGCAGCCCAAGACCATCGACGCCTACGCCCGCACCATCCGGCGCATGGGTGACTATTTTGACCACCAGATCGACAACCTGTCGAGCACTCAGCTGACCGACTACTTCCACGATCTTGTTGCCTCGCACTCCTGGAGCGCCGTCAAGATCGATCTGTACGGTTTCAAGTTCTACACCCTGCATGTGCTGCGCAAACCCTGGACCATGCCCAACTTCATCAAACCACCCAAGGTTTCACGTCTGCCCGACATCGTTACCGTCGAAGAGGCGCAGGCATTGTTTGCGGCCACCCACACCCTGAGCTACCGGGTGTTCTATTTCACGCTGTACAGCCTGGGCTTGCGCCTCTCTGAAGGACTGGCCTTGACGGTGGCGGACATCGATGCGGTGCGCCACCGCGTGCACATTCGCGACTCCAAAGGCAACCGGGATCGCTTTGTCCCCCTGCCCGAGGCCACGCTGGGCGTCCTGCGCCGATTCTGGCAAACCCACCACAATCCTGAGCTTTTGTTTCCCAACCGCCACGGCGGCTTGGCTGGTGCCAAGAGCGCACGCACCCCGCTGGACCGTGGAGGTGTGCAAAAGACCTTGCATCAAGTGGCCGTCTCCTGCGGGCTAAAAAAAAGATCACCCCGCACAGCCTTCGCCACTATGCCGAGTTCAGGAATATGCCGAGTGATTTAATCGCACCCGTGTTGCACGGCCGAGTTGACCATTTTCGCGCGGCATAGTTTCATCACCAGCCACGCTTTGTGGTGCGACTGGAGATGATGATGACTCAGACGTTTGTTAACCCGCGCCACCAAGCGCAGCAGGGTACTTTTTTGGCATCCGTTCAAGTGTTTGCCCAACAGATGCAAGCCAAGGGGTATGCAGCGGGTTCATTGAAAGAATCGACCCGGCTAGTCAGGGGCTTTGCGGCCTGGCTCGATCAGCGCGGGATCGAAGGACGCAGTTTGTCGTCAAAGCACATTGTGGCCTACCTTGAGGATCGTTCGCAGACGCATCGCCGCCGATGCGGAGAAGCGTTCACACTTCATTCTTTTGTTCGATTTGTTGTACCGGATGACCACGCCACGACAAGCACAGGGCCGATTGCGGCGATTTCCCCCTCTCAGCGCGTCAGACGGGAATTCGAACAGTATTTGTTGCACGAGCGTGGCCTCGCCGCGGCCTCGATTCGTCTGTATGGTGATTCGGTAGGGCGCTTTCTTGAAAGCATCTTTGCCGCAGCAGAGGTTCGACTCGGCCAACTCACGGCGCCTGACGTCACTCGATTCGTGCAGACTGAAGCTGCGCGCTTGCACCATCCAAAGCGTTCTCAAGTCATGACGACGGCATTGCGCTCGTTCCTGCAATATGGTCTTTACTGTGGCAACATCGTTATCGATTTGCATACCTGTGTTCCAACCGTGGCCAACTGGTCGATGGCAGGCATTCCCAGATCAATATCGCCGGATCAAGTACACAGTTTGCTTGAAGGGTGCGACCGCCAAGGTGCCACCGGCCGTCGTGACTATGCGATGTTGGTACTGATTTCACGTTTGGGACTGCGAGCCAGCGAAGTGGTCAACCTGACGCTTGATGACTTTGATTGGACCGAGGGGGCCCTTCGCATCCGAGGCCCGGCACAACGTGTCGATCATCTGCCGCTGCCTGCGGATGTCGGAGCGGCCTTGGTTGACTACTTGCGCCATGCGCGCCCTGATTGCGCCTCACGCAACGTGTTTCTCCGATCCCGGGCACCCCTGCGCGCACTGCTCGGTCCCAGTGCTGTCAGTTGCATCGTGTTTCGAGCCTTGCGCCGCGCTGGAATCGACTCGCCCACCAAGGGCGCTCACCTGTTGCGCCATTCTCTGGCGACCCAAATGCTCGGTGGGGGCGCTTCGCTCAGCGAAATCGCCGAGATTCTGCGCCATCGCAACCCGCAGACCACCACGATCTACGCCAAGGTCGACCTTGTGTCGCTGCAAACGTTGGCCCTTGCTTGGCCAGGAGGTGTGCAATGAAGCCACTGACCAAAGCAATCCAGGACTATCTGGCGATGCGACGAGACCTGGGATTCAAACTTCGCGATGCCGGTCTGGTTCTGGCAAAGTTCGCGGCATTCATGGAACAGCGCAATGCTGAGGTGATCACTACACACCTGGCGCTGGAATGGGCACAGCAACCCAACAAAGCACAGCCAGCGCTTTGGGCACAACGACTGAGCTATGTGCGATGCTTCGCGCGCCATCACATTGCCAGCGATCCAAAGACCGAGATCCCAGAGCCGGGCTTGCTACCGTTTCGCCCGCAACGTGCCAATCCGTACCTCTATTCAGACGAGGAAGTCCAGCACCTGCTCGAAGCTGCGCTGACACTTTCGCCCAACATGGAACTGAGACGATGGACCTTTTACGTGCTTTTGGGTCTGTTGAGCGTGACGGGCCTGCGCTTAGGCGAGGCGTTGCGCTTGAAGCTCGACGATGTTGATTTGGACAACGGGGTGCTCACGGTGCGAGGCACCAAGTTTGGCAAATCTCGGTTTGTGCCAATCCACACCTCAACACGGCAGATCCTGGCCGACTATAGAGCACGACGCGCCAAACTGCTGGGTGACCGCAACGCCGTCCATTTCTTTGTGACCCAAACGGGTCATCAACTCGATGGTGGTGATGTGCATCGCGTTTTCTACCGCCTGTCGCGTCAAATCGGATTGCGCGCAGCCAACGACAGTCATGGGCCCCGCCTGCATGACTTTCGCCATCGATTTGCCGTTGAGACTCTGCTGGGGTGGTACCGATCAGGCGAGGATGTCGAGCACCGTTTGCCGGTTCTGTCGACTTACCTCGGCCATGTGCATGTCAGTGACACCTATTGGTACCTCAGCGCCCACCCGGCGCTTATGAATCTGGCGATGAACCGGCTGGAGCGTCGCTGGGAGGGCCGGCAATGACTACGCCAAGCTTTGCCTCACTCCTGCAAGGTTTCTTCACCAACCGGTTGATGCAGCAACGCCAGGCAAGTCCCCACACCATCGCTTCGTACCGGGACAGCTTTCGGCTGCTGCTGCAGTTCGCGCAAAAACGGATTGGCGTTGCGCCGCAGAATTTGAGCTTGGAGCAAGTCGATGCGCCGCTGATTGCCGCATTCCTTGAAGACATGCAGACCAGGCGCGGCGTTTGCGCCGGCAGTCGAAACCTGCGACTGACCGCCATTCGCTCGTTCTTCCGGTATGCCTCTTTCGAGATGCCAACCCATTGCGCACAAATCCAGCGGGTGCTGGCCATTCCGAACAAGCGCTGTACGCGAGCCCAGATTGGGTTTTTGAGCCGAACGGAAACTGACGCCCTATTGCGCGCCCCGACTCTGACCACGCGCGCGGGGCGGCGTGATCACGCCCTCATACTGCTTGCGGTTCAAACTGGGTTGCGCTTGTCGGAGATTACGGGCTTGTGCCGGCGTAACGTTTGCCTGACCACCGGAGCACATGTGCGTGTCGTAGGCAAGGGACGCAAAGAGCGGTCGACGCCACTGACCAAGCCGACGGTGGATGTGTTGTGCAGTTGGATGCGCGAGATTGAACCCAGCGAGGATGCCGTACTCTTTCCCAGCGCGCGGGGCACTCGCCTGAGCGCCGACGGTGTCCAGTATCTGCTGACAAAGCACGTTGCACAGGCCAGACAGATCTGCACGTCGCTGGAGCAAAAGCACGTGACCGCTCACGTATTGAGGCACACGACTGCGATGGACTTGCTGCAAGCTGGAATTGAACCCAGCGTAATCGCACTTTGGCTCGGTCATGAATCGATTGAAACGACGCAGATCTACCTTGATGCAAATTTGGAGATGAAGCAGGCAGCACTGGATAAAGTCGAACCGCAACCCGGACGTGTCGGCCGCTTTCGGCCTGATGACAAGCTGTTGGCCTTTCTTAACGGGCTTTGAAGCCACGGAATATGCCGAGCGGACACCCGCCAAGACGCGGTGCAGTGCCCGAGGTGCAAGGGTGCACTGGAATCACTCGGCATATTCCTGGACTCGGAATAGTGGCGTAGCGTGTGAACAGTTACGTGTTTGCTGATACCAGCTTGTTCAACAGC
>CAZMXB010000307.1:4269-5916 GCA_964569855.1 uncultured Rhodoferax sp. | reverse complement strand
GAGAGTTCTCCCAAGGCCTGGGCGGCCTGCTCGGCCTCGGTCTGGCTTTGCAAGGCTGAGACGATCAATTGTTCGTTGACTTCCACCAGATAGGCGCTGTCATCGAAATCGAGTTGGCGGCGTGCTCCGGCTGTTTGCCTCTGCAAATCCGCCAGGACGGAGCGTGCCTCGTCAATTTGCTGCTGCAAGTCTCGAAGCTCATCGACCACGCCCGGGGATGCAGCAGGAGACTTGGCGACTATAGGTTTCAACGGGTGCAGTTCAGGGTAAGGGAAGGTTGGACAGTACCCGTCCCGGCTGCTGACGGCAGTAGGCGTTAAGCCTGCTTGCGTGTCGGCCTGCCGCCGAGCAGGCCCTCCCGGTCGGACAAGGTGTCCCCCACCTGGATGCCATGGCCATCGATGCTGAACAAGCGCATCTCGTCCGAATGCGCACTGGCCCGCACTTTGACGACGGCAATCATTCTGCGCAGTCGGCTGTCCACTTCGATGTAGCGCTGCACGATGATCGCGTCGGTCAGATAGGCCGTGCCGTAGGGGCTGAATCGCAAATCGGTGTAGCGGTCCTCCAGCTCGGAGGTCATCAGCACCGTCACGCCAGTGCTGACGAGTGCACTCACCATGCGGGACAGCGACTCACGAAAATCTTCACGGAAGGTGGGTGCCAAGGCCAACTCGAAGCCCGACAATGAGTCGATCACGACCCTGGTGGCCTTGAGGCGCTCGATTTCTTTGAGCAGAAGAAGCACGATTTCGTCGATGGAAAGGTCAGGAGCCCGGCTGTCGACCAGGCCCACCGCGCCGGATTCAATCAGTTTTGCGACCAGTCGATTGCGCGATCCACTTGGTGGTTGCTCGAACGCCGCAATCACACCGGTTTCCCCTTGGCGTGCCCCCTCGGCCAGAAAGGAGGCGGCCAGAATGCTCTTGCCCGAGCCCGAAGGGCCGGCCACCAGCAGCGAATAACCACGAGGAATTCCGCCGCCCAGCATGGCGTCCAGCTCAGGCACGCCAATGGACACGCGGCCAGGCTGGGGTTCGCTGACCTTCGACCGACTCGGTACCAAGTCGCGCCCCGCAGGAGGAAAAACTTCCAGCCCGGTCTGGTTGATACGGAACGTGTGCAGACCGGGCAAGGTGGGTTGCCCGCGCATCTTCAATATCTGCATCTTGCGCACCATGGAATTGCGCTCGACGCTTTGGCGCAGCCAGATCAGGCCATCCGCCACGGTGAAGACTGGGTTGGCATCGGTTTCGCTGAAGTATTCGCCGATCAAAAACGTCGTGGCCTGCCAGCTCGTCATCAGCATGCCGAGTTGCTGCACAAACATCTGCAGTTCGCTGTTCGACTGTCCCTCGCGTTGGTTGGCCATGATCACCGAGCGAAACGAATCGACAAACACCAGGGCCGGGTTGTGCGCCTGCACGTGCTCGGTGATCTTGCCCAGCACCACCCCCAGGTCGCCTGCGACGGTCTCGTCCGACAAATTGATGAAGCGAATGGAGTCGTTCACCTTGTCGCTGTCGAAGAACGCAAACTGTTGCTGATAGCGCAGCATCTTCAGCGGTGGCTCGCCCAGGACGGTGAAATACAAGGCCGGCCGTTCGAGCGTGGCCAGCGCGAACATCATCTGGTGCGCGAGGGTGG
>CAZMXB010000307.1:358-4259 GCA_964569855.1 uncultured Rhodoferax sp. | reverse complement strand
GAGAACTCCGGCAGCCCGCCTCCGAGGATCGCATCAAACCCCGGCACACCCGTGGCCAGCCTGTTGATAGTTACTTTGTCTGTCATTTCAATCTGTTCTGAACGGGCGAGCCGCTAAAAGTGGGAGACCACAAGCCGCCGAGCAACCTTTGGGTCAGGGGGATGCCTATCAAGCTGTTGAGCAGATCGTGAAAGGTCTCAACACACGCATCCGTGGCCTCGGCGGCCTGGTTCGGAGGCTGCTGAATCAGTACGTTCCTGAGCTTCTCGAAGCGCACTGGCGTTGTGTCCTCATGGGCCTGCAGCAAGCAAGGGTGCGCCCGCCCGGCAACGATCAAAGTGCCATCTGTGCCCGGTCGTCGGTGGCGTTAGTAGATTGGGGTGGAATCACGGAGCAGGCCTTTCACGCAAGGACGTAGCCTGGATCGGCGTCTTGGCAACTTGTTGAAGATCAATTCGACCTTGTCGTATTCTTTGTCGGGCTTGTTCACGGGCTATTGTGTTCGCTCGCGCCGAAGAATCATTCCGGCACCACACGGGGACGGAGCTACAAAAATTAAAAATCTGCTCGCCCTCAATGCAACTGATGCCAATCGTGCAAGGCACCCCAATGGGTCAGGCCTCTACAGGCACGACATCAGGGCATTAACTGCGATCATGCGTCCACAGTCCGTGCGGTACCGCACTTAGCGGGCATCGATCCCTCAAATTTGCCAAGCTTTCATTTTGCATCGTCCCATCGCGCGTTGCACCAAGACGACTCGTCGTCAGGGGCAATACAGCTGCACCACCACCGGCGCGACAGAAGAGGGGTGACGTGCATACGGATCTGCGGCATCGATGAAAACCCCGATCCCCTCTAGGCGTAAGCCTCTAGAGCCGGGAAGGCATCGCGTGCGATATTTCTCCGATGCAAAGAAGATCGCTCCTGAAGCTCGGCTTGGTGTCTGGCGCCGTACTGGCCGTTGCAGGTGGCGCGGCCGTGCTTTGGCGCCCTGGCATCGCGCAGGGCCGGCTGACGGCGTCTGCCCGCGAAGTTTTTGCCAGCCTGGGGTACGCCATTCTTCAAGGCACTTTGCCCTCCGAGCCGCAGGCCCGTGCCCAGGCGGTGGAGGGCATGGTGGAACGCGTCGATGTTTTGCTGCAGAACCTTCCGCCGCATGTGCAGGCAGAGCTGTCGCAGCTGCTGGGGCTTCTGTGCACCGCGCCGGGGCGTTTCGGCCTGGCCGGTCTGGTGCCAGCTTGGGCGGATGCGAGCGAGGCGCAGCTGCAGGCCGCGCTGGAAGGCATGCGCCAATCGGGCCTGGCTTTGCGCCAGCAGGCCTACCTGGGACTGCACGAGATCGTTGGCGGCGCCTACTTTTCCGACGAAAGCACCTGGGCCTCGGTGGGATACCCCGGGCCCCCGATTCTTTAAGAACGTCTTCTAAGAGGCTGACGCATCCATGAGCAATTTTCCCGATCCGATCCGCGCGGGGCTTGAGCGCGGCTGGAAGGTTCTGGGCGGCGCGCACGGCGCACTGCCTGAAAACATCACCTGCGACGTAGCCATTGTGGGTTCGGGCGCCGGGGCGGGGATCACCGCCGAACTGCTGACCCGCGCGGGCCTGCAGGTCGTCCTCGTCGAAGAAGGGCCGCTCAAGAGCAGCAGCAACTTCCACCAGCGCGAGTCCGAGGCCTACCCCTCGCTGTACCAGGAAAGCGCCAGCCGCAAAACAGCCGACAAGGGCGTCTCCATTCTGCAGGGGCGCTGCGTGGGCGGCTCCACCACGGTCAACTGGACCAGTTCCTTTCGCACGCCCGAGCCCACGCTGCGCTACTGGGAGCAGCACTTTGGTTTGGACGATTTTGGCCGCGAGGCCCTGGCGCCGTACTTCGAGCAAGCCGAGCGGCGCCTGAACATCTCGCCCTGGCTGATGCCGCCCAACGAAAACAATGAGTTGCTGCGGCGCGGGGCAGACAAGCTGGGCATTCCTTCCGCCACCATTTCCCGCAACGTCAAGGGCTGCTGGAACCTGGGCTCCTGCGGTATGGGCTGCCCCACCAATGCCAAGCAATCCATGCTCGTGACCACCATCCCGGCCGCGCTGGACCAAGGCGCCACGCTCTTGGTGGAAACACGCGCAGAGAAACTGGTGCTTGCCCGCGGCAAGGTGCAGGCGCTGCACTGCATTGCGGTGCAGCCCAACGGCGCGCCTGTGGATGCGGGCAAACCTGCGACGACCATCGTGGCCAGGCATTTCGTGCTGGCCGGCGGCGCCATCAACTCGCCGGCCGTGCTGTTGCGCTCCAAGGCACCGGACCCGCATGGCCGCCTGGGTACGCGCACTTTTTTGCATCCGGTGATCATGTCGGCTGCGGTGCTGGCGCAGACGGTGGAGGGCTGGTCCGGCGCGCCGCAGTCGCTCTACACAGACCATTTCATGGACACCCAGCCCATCGATGGCCCCATCGGTTTCAAGCTCGAATCGCCCCCGCTGCATCCGGTGATCCTGGCTACCACCATGCCGGGATATGGCCAGGCGCACGCCGATCTGCTGGCCAAGTTCCCGCACACCCATGTCCTGCTGGCCTTGCTGCGCGACGGATTTCATGCCGAAGCGCCCGGCGGGCGCGTTCAGCTTCGCAGTGATGGCTCGGCGGTGCTTGACTATCCGCTCACCGACTTCGTGATGGAAGGCGCCCGCCGTGCGCTGCTGGCCATGGCCGAGATTCAGTTTGCTGCAGGCGCGCAGGAAGTGCTTCCCGTGCATGAAATGGCGCGGCCCTGCACATCCTGGACCGAAGCCAAAAGCGCCATTGAAGCCCTGGCCATGAAGCCGCTGCTTACCAAGGTGGTCAGCGCCCACGTCATGGGCGGCTGCGGCCTGGCTGGCAGCGAAACGCTGGGCGTGGTGCGACCGAATGGGGTCCACTGGCAGATCGAGAACCTTTCGGTGCACGACGGCTCGGTGTTTCCCACCAGCGTGGGTGCCAACCCGCAGCTTTCCATTTACGGAATCACCAACCGACTGGCGCAGGGCTTGGCGCAGCGCCTGACAGGCAAGGAACTGGCACTGGCCTGAGTCGAGCCCGTTTGCGGCCTTTGTACCGGGGCAAGGCGAATTCAACACCTGCGTCCAAAGCGCCAACGAAAATCGCGCCACGCTCGCCTACCATCGCCGCATGGAAACGTCCTTGCCCTCGCTGTTGCTGCAACTGCTGCATGGCTTTGCGCTGTGGCTGCTTTCCTCGGTGCACATTGCCTTGGCCATTGCCGTCACGCTGCACGCGCTGATGAAGAAGGACGAAGTACACGCGGCCGTCGGCTGGATTGGTCTGGCCTGGCTGGCGCCGTTCGGTGGTGCGCTGGCGTATTGGTTGCTGGGCATCAATCGCATCGGGCGCACTGGGGTGGCGCTGGGCCTGCGCAAAGCCTGGCAGAGCGAAGGCGACCTGGCCGAAGTTTTTGCGGTCCCCGACGAGGCAGTGGATGCTCCCCTGGGCGGCGTGGCCCGGGTAGCCCGGCAAGTGACGGGGAAACCGCTGCTGGCGGGCAACCGTGTCGTGCCCCTGCCCGATGGCGACACGGCCTACCCGGCCATGCTGGCGGCGATCGACGCGGCCGAGTTGTCCGTCACGCTGCTGACCTACATTTTCCACAACGACGCTGTGGGGGAAGCCTTTGTGCAGGCGCTCACGCGCGCACAAGCGCGGGGCGTCGAGGTGCGCGTGCTGATCGATGCCGTGGGATCGCGCTACCGGCCGACCGGCGTGCTGCGGCGCTTGCGGGCGCTGGGCATCCCCTGCGCGGCGTTCCTGCCGCCTGCGTTCACGCGCGTGCTCTCGCATGTGAACCTGCGCAACCACCGCAAGATTCTGGTCGTGGACGGCGCGGTGGGGTTTACCGGCGGCATGAACAT
>CAZMXB010000307.1:0-348 GCA_964569855.1 uncultured Rhodoferax sp. | reverse complement strand
GCACTGCCTGCATTTCGAAGTGCGTGGGCCGGTGGTCACCGACATGCAGCGCGCCTTCGCCACCGACTGGGCCTTCACCACGCGCGAGCGCCTGCGCGGCGCCCCTTGGTTTGCAATACCGCAGTCCAGCGGCTCGGTGCTGGCGCGGGGCGTGACCGATGGCCCGGACGCCGACATGGACCATATGCGCCAGGTGATTCTGGGCGCGCTGGCGGCGGCGCGGCAGCGGGTGCGCATCGTCACGCCATATTTTTTGCCGGATGAGGTCATTCTCAGTACCCTGCAGACCACCGCGCTGCGCGGCGTGGCGGTGGACATCGTGCTGCCGGTGCGCAGCAACCTGCCCCT
>CAZMXB010000306.1:574-5937 GCA_964569855.1 uncultured Rhodoferax sp. | reverse complement strand
GCAGGACATGTCCTTCATCACTACCCAGATCGGCATGTTCAGTTATTCCGGCCTGACCAAGGACCAGATGGTGCGCTTGCGTAACGAATTTGGCGTTTATGGAACCGACACCGGCCGCATGTGTGTGGCGGCACTGAACAGCAAAAACATTGATTACGTCTGCGCCTGCATCGCCAAGGTGGTTTGATATTCCAATGGTGGATTGTGCCTCCAGCCCTCGTCCTGATTGGCTGGATCGCTATCCATTCAATAGCATTTTTTTGGCAAAGGTTAATCGGCGGTTTTTTGGTGTACCGAGGCAGGCAGATTGCGCATGGGCATGGACCCTTCACCAGACTTACGTTCACCAGCAAATACCATGACACCCTAGAGACAGATACTCACACCAGAATCGCTCAAAACTGTTATATTGCACTGCAACATTTCTTGCGCCGATACGTTTATTACAAGCGAGTTTTCCATGCTGTACCAGTTCTATGAAACCCAGCGGTCCCTGATGGAGCCGTTTTCCGATCTGGCGCAAACCGCCTCCAAACTGTTTGCCAACCCCTTGAGCCTGGCTGGACAGAACCCGTTTGCCCAACGTATCTCGGCGGGTTACGACCTGATGCACCGATTGGGAAAGGACTATGAAAAGCCAGAATTCGGCCTTCGTACCATCGATCTCAATGGCATCGAAGTCGCGATTCATGAGCGGGTGGAAATCAACAAACCCTTTTGTGAGTTACGCCGATTCAAGCGTTTCACCGACGACCAGGCGACACTTGAGAAGATCAAGGACCAGCCCGCAGTGCTGATTGTTGCGCCATTGTCCGGGCACTATGCCACGCTCCTGCGTGATACGGTCAAGGCGATGCTCAAGGACCACAAGGTCTACATCACCGACTGGAAAAACGCCCGTCTGGTGCCCTTGGCCGAAGGCGAATTCCATCTGGATGACTATGTCAACTATGTGCAGGAGTTCATTCGCCACGTTCAGGGGAAATACGGAAACTGCCACGTCATGAGCGTTTGCCAGCCCACGGTGCCGGTGTTGGCCGCCGTTTCACTGATGGCCAGCCGTGGTGAGACAACTCCGTTGTCCATGACCATGATGGGTGGCCCGATTGATGCGCGCAAGTCCCCAACCGCGGTCAACAATCTGGCCATGAACAAGAGCCACAACTGGTTCGAAAACAATGTGATTTTCCGGGTTCCCTCCAACTTCCCCGGATCTGGCCGACGGGTTTACCCCGGCTTTCTGCAGCACACCGGCTTTGTGGCCATGAACCCCAGCAACCACGCCAACAGCCACTACGACTATTTCAAGGACCTGATCAAGGGTGACGACGCCAGCACCGAGGCGCACCGCAAGTTCTATGATGAATACAACGCGGTGCTGGATATGGATGCCGATTACTACCTCGAGACCATCAGGGTCGTTTTCCAGGACTTCTGCCTGGTCAGTGGCACCTGGGATGTCAAAGGCGTGAACGGCAAAATGGAACGGGTGCGCCCACAAGACATCAAGACCACAGCCCTGTTTTCCGTCGAAGGGGAGCTGGACGACATTTCAGGCTCCGGCCAGACACAGGCAGTGCATGACATCTGTAGCGGAGTGCCACGGTCCATGCAGAAACACTTCGAGGCCAAAGGCGCCGGCCACTACGGCATCTTCTCCGGCAAGCGCTGGCGTGACCATGTGTACCCCCACGTCAAATCCTTCATCCTGGCGCACCAGCCGGCAGAAACAGCAAGCCAGGGAACTGCAAAGTCGCCCGCAGTTGCAGATGCGAGCCTGACCCAACCCGTGAAGGCTGACGCGATTGAGGCTGCAGCCCCGGCAAAAAAAGCGCAGGTAGCTACTAAAAAGATAGCACCCAAGGCCACCACCCGTAAAAAGTGAAGCTTGCAGAGGGCTCTCCTGCGGAGTTGACGGCCCGGCTGCTCGATGCATTGCCCCAGACGCAGTGCACCCGGTGCGGATTCCCGGATTGCGCCGCCTATGCCCAGGCGATTGCCGGCGGTGAGGCTGCAATCAACCAGTGCCCACCCGGTGGGCAAACCGGCGTTGCCCGGCTCGCTCACATCACCGGATTGCCCATCGTCGCACTCGATCCGCAATTTGGCCAAGAAGGCCCGCGCCACGTCGTCTACATTGACGAGAACTGGTGCATTGGCTGCACCTTGTGTATTGCGGCGTGTCCCACCGACGCCATTGTGGGCAGCAACAAGCGCATGCACACGGTCATGGAACGCTACTGCACCGGTTGTGATTTGTGCCTTCCAGTTTGCCCGGTGGACTGCATCCTGGTCGAAAATGCGACAGGCGAGGCGACCGGATGGGATGCATGGTCACAACCGCAAGCCGATCTGGCACGCGAACGGTACAACTTGCGGGCGAGAAGAACTGCGAGCGAACAACAGCGCCACGCCGACGCTCAGGCGGCGTTGGCACAGTCCAAACTCGCCAATCTTGCGGAGCACTCCCGCATTACCGACCCCAAGATTCTGGAGCAAAAGAAGGCCATCATCGAAGCGGCGATGTCGCGCGCCAGAGAAAAGCGAAACCCGCCACCGAATTCCAAAAAGTAACCGGCAACGGCGGGTCAGGCGGCAAACGGGCTTTTATGCCCGCCACAGCCCGCTGAGCGCGAACTTGGCAGCCGACTACACCGCTTGATCGACGGCATCAACCAAGCGCATCGTTGACTTGTTCGTGAAACTCCGCAAGGCTGACTGCATTGCCAATCTCGCGTGGTAACGCATCGCGGACCGAAAAGACGCCCAGAATTTTGGCTCCGGGTCCCACAATCGGCAAATGCCGAAAGCCCCGCTCAATCATGATCAACACAGCATCTGAGACCAAAACTTCTGGAGCCACGCACCGGGGGTTGCGGGTCATGATGTCCGCAACCGTTGTGGTTTGTGGATTGAGCGCCTTGGCCAGAACGCGCGTCATCAGATCGCGCTCGGTCACGATACCCAACAAGGTGCCCGGAGTGTCCACAATCAATACGCTGCCGCAATTTGCGCGGGTCATGACACAGGCGGCGTCCCAAACACTGGCCTGGGGTCCGAGGCTGACGACATGCCGCTGGGACATGGACTGGAATACCGTACGTTCGGACATCACCACCACTCCTTTCAATTAAAAATGAACTCTGCGCATCAGCGCAGGGACGCGTTGATCTTGTCGAGTGCCTGGGCGCCCGGGCACAGCTGTTCAAAACCCAGCGTGTTCAGTGGCCGGTGCGTCGTATTCAGCGCGATGTGCAAGTCGGTTGCCATGGGGTCCACGTACAACAGGCCAGTGACCACTTCGCCCCGCTCCTGGTGGGTCTGCATGTAACTCATGGCCTTGTACCGGTCGGTCGGGTCATAGTCAGGGTGCAGTTTGCGCAGGCGCAACATCGACCCATCATGCTGCTGCACCTCCACCACATCGCCAGGCGCATATTCGGTGGTGATTTCGCTGTGTGTGCTGATGAAATCGATGCGACTCACGGCCTCGTTGTGCTGGCGCACATAGTCGTAACTCTTGGTGCTGCCACCATGGTTATTGAAGGTCACACAGGGGCTGATGACATCGATGAAGGCCGCGCCGCCGTGGGACATGGCGCCCTTGATCAGTGGCACCAGTTGCGCCTTGTCGCCCGAAAAACTGCGGGCCACGTAGGTCGCGCCCAACTGCAAGGCCAGCCCCACCAGATCCACGGGGCTATCGCTGTTGACCACACCCTTCTTGCTTTTGGAGCCGCGGTCCGCCGTTGCTGAAAACTGCCCCTTGGTCAGGCCATACACCCCGTTGTTCTCGACAATATAGGCCATGTTCACCCCGCGCCGCATGGCATTGGCGAACTGCCCCAGGCCAATCGAGGCGGAGTCACCGTCACCCGAGACGCCCAGGTACAACAACTCGCGATTGGCCAGGTTGGCGCCGGTCAACACCGAGGGCATGCGCCCATGCACCGTGTTGAAGCCGTGCGAGGCACCCAGAAAATAGTCCGGGGTCTTGGAACTGCACCCAATACCCGAGAGCTTTGCCACGCGGTGGGGTTCAATATCAAGCTCCCAGCACGCCTGGATGATGGCTGCCGAGATAGAGTCGTGCCCACAGCCCGCGCACAGGGTGGAGATGCGCCCTTCATAGTCGCGCCGCGTGTAGCCGACCTTGTTCTTGGTCAGCGTCGGGTGGTGCAAATGCGGTTTGGCAATATAGGTCATACAAGCTCCTTGCCACTGACTGCAGCCAGTGGCCTGGTCACGGCTTCGACATTCTTGCGAATGGTATTGACAATGAATCGAGCAGTGATCGGTGTGCCGTCATAGTGCAATACGCGAACCAGGCGCGCCGGGTCGATATCCATCTCGTTGATCAACAGGTAGCGCATCTGCCCGTCCCGGTTTTGTTCGGCCACAAAGACCCGGTCATGTTCAGCGATGAAACGGTTCACCGACTCCGGGAACGGGAATGCCTGCAGACGCAGCGCGTCCAGGTGAATGCCCTGCTCTTCCAGCACATCCAGGGCCTCGCGCATCGCGGGGCTGGTAGAACCAAAATAAATCACGCCAAACGGAGTCGACTTTTTGGCGTTGCGCAGAATCGGCTGCGGCACCAGGTCCGCAGCCGTTCTGAATTTGCGGTTCAGGCGCTCCATGTTGTAGATGTAGTCGGGGCCGCGTTCGGAATACATGGCGTAAGGGTTGCGTGTCGTCCCGCGGGTGAAGAAGCTGCCCTTGGTTGGATGGGTTCCGGGTAAGGTACGCCACGGAATGCCATCACCGTCTACATCCTTGTAGCGGCCAAAGTCCTTGCCGGCCTCCAGCTCGGCGGCGCTCATCACCTTGCCGGTGTCATACGGTTTGGCGTCGTCCCACACGAAGGGCTTGCACAGGCGCTGGTTCATGCCGATGTCGAGATCGGTCATCACAAAGATGGGGGTCTGCAAACGGTCCGCCAGGTCCAGCGCCGCCGCCGAGTGGGTAAAACACTCATGCGGGTCTTGCGGTAGCAGCATCACATGTTTGGTGTCGCCATGCGATGCATAGGCGCAGGACAGCAGATCGGCCTGTTGCGTGCGGGTAGGCATGCCGGTGGAGGGGCCGCCGCGCTGCACGTTGATGATGGTGACCGGAATCTCGGCAAAGTAGGCCAGGCCAATGAACTCGGTCATCAGCGACACACCTGGACCGGAGGTTGCGGTGAAGGCCCGTGCACCGTTCCACCCGGCACCGATAACCATGCCGATGGAAGCCAACTCATCCTCTGCCTGAACGATGGCGTAGTTGTGCTGGCCGGTGGCCGACTCGCTGCGGTACTTGCCGCAACATTTCTGGAACGCCTCGCGAATGGATGACGAGGGTGTGATCGGATACCAGGC
>CAZMXB010000306.1:0-557 GCA_964569855.1 uncultured Rhodoferax sp. | reverse complement strand
GTTGCGCCACCATACAGGCAACCCAAAGCGGCTGCACTGTTGCCGTCGGTGAATATCTGGTCACCAACCTTGTCGGAGCGACGCACGCGCAGCCCCAGGGGATAGGCCAGATGCTGCTTGACGTAGTCACGCCCCAAGTGCAATGCGCGGATATTGGAGTCCAGCAGCCTCTCCTTGCCCTTGTACTGCTCGCCAAACAGCGTTTCGAACACATCGGCGTCGACGTCGAGCAACACCGACAGCGCACCCACGTAGATGATGTTCTTGAACAACTGGCGCTGGCGCGGGTCGGTGTAGGTGGCGTTGGCAATTTCCGTCAGCGGCACCGCGATGGTGTGTACATCGTCACGGAACTTGTTGGGTGGCAACGGGCGCGTGCTGTCATAGAAAAGGTAGCCACCGGGTTCAATCTCCGCAATGTCGGTATCCCAGGTCTGTGGGTTCATGGCGACCATCATGTCCACACCACCACGGCGGCCGTGGTAGCCCTTCTCGCACACACGCGCTTCGTACCAGGTTGGCATGCCCTGGATGTTGCTCGGAAAGATGTTGCGCGG
>CAZMXB010000305.1:0-5965 GCA_964569855.1 uncultured Rhodoferax sp. | reverse complement strand
GGTCTGCATTTGCCGTCAATCCGCGGATCAATTCCTGTCGAACGCTATCCGCGTTGTCATGGTGAAGCTGGAAGAATTGGGGTGATTTCATGAAAGCAGCCAAACAGTGAAGCGCCTGGTTTGGCCGCTTGCCTGGCATCGACCTGCGATGCCCTAAAACCATGAGCGCGCGACGCGCAGCGGACTCCATCTGGTCGGGGTGAGAGGATTCGAACCTCCGGTCTCTACGTCCCGAACGTAGCGCTTTACCTGACTAAGCTACACCCCGATTTGTGTGCCAATAGCCCCGTTCAATCAGTGATTTCTTTCAAGCAATTGGGAAGCCAATTGTATCAAACACGCCTGGTGGGGGCCTGTTGGTAAACGGAGGGCGGAGTCGATGGCGCGCTGCGCTTCCTGTTGTGCGGCAATGCGGGCCACGCCCAGCGCGCCGGTCTGCTTCACGATGGTTATGACCTGTTCCAACATGGCGACGTCGCCTGATTCAATCGCCAGTTGTATGGTTTTGCGCTCGGCTAACGTACCGCGTTGCATCGCGGCAATCAAGGGCAGGGTGGCTTTGCCCTCACGCAAATCGTCGCCCAGGTTTTTGCCCATCACCGAGGCGTCACCGGTGTAGTCCAGCACATCGTCGATGACCTGAAACGCCGTGCCCAAGGCTTGCCCGTAGTCGGCGCAGGCTTGCTCCAGATCTGCGGTGGCACCCGACAGGATTGCGCCAACCCGTGCGCTGGCTTCAAACAGCTTGGCGGTTTTGGAACGGATGACTTGCAGGTATCCCGCTTCGTCGAGCCCGGCGTTGTGCATGTTCATCAACTGCATCACTTCGCCCTCGGCAATGATGTTGGTGGCGTTGGCGAGTACTTCCATGATGCGCATACTCTGCGTATCGACCATCATCTGGAATGCCCGGGAATACAGAAAATCACCTACCAGCACGCTGGCGGGGTTGCCAAACCTGGCATTCGCGGTCGGGCTGCCGCGGCGCAGCGCGGAGTCATCCACGACGTCGTCATGCAATAGGGTTGCCGTGTGGATGAATTCAACCACCGCAGCCATGTTGAAACGCTGGTCGCCAGTGAACCCCAAGGCGCCACAGCACAGCAGCAACAGGGCAGGGCGCAGCCGTTTGCCACCCGCTGAAATAATGTACTGGGAAACACTGCCCACCAGAGGCACGCCGGAGGCCAGTCGATGAGCGATGACGTCGTCGACCTCACGCATATCCTGTTCGACGATGGAGAGCCCGGTCGGGGAGCCTGTTGGATTGGCTTGCAAGGCGGTGGTGCTGTTGGTTAGTTGCCGGATTGTATCGAAGCCCATCCGCATGCTTTCGTGGTCGGGTTCCTCCAATTGCCATCAAGCGGGCGCGGTGCTATACTCTTGGGCTCTGCGAAAATTCGTTCGTAGGGTCACATCTGCTGAGTCACATCGGCAGGGTCAAGTTAAAGAGGTCAACATGTACGCGGTCATAAAAACCGGTGGCAAGCAATATCGGGTTGCTGCTGGCGAAAAAATTAAAGTAGAACAGATTGCTGCGGACGTAGGCCAAGAGATTGTGATCGACCAGGTTCTGGCAGTCGGAAACGGCGCTGAATTGAAGGTTGGTACACCCTTGGTGTCCGGCGCCACCGTGACAGTCACTGTACTGTCGCACGGCAAGCACGACAAAGTGCGCATCTTCAAGATGCGTCGTCGCAAGCACTATCAGAAACGTCAAGGTCACCGCCAGCTGTTCACAGAACTGCAAATCGGCGCCATCGTAGGATAAGGTCATGGCACAGAAAAAAGGCGGCGGCTCTACGCGAAACGGGCGTGATTCCAAGCCCAAGATGCTCGGTGTCAAGAAATTCGGTGGCGAACTGGTCAGCGGCGGCGCGATCATCGTGCGCCAACGCGGCACCAAGTTTCATCCTGGTACCAATGTGGGCATTGGCAAGGATCACACCTTGTTTGCGCTGACTGAAGGACATGTTTCGTTCGCCACCAAAGGTGCGTTGAACAAACACACGGTGAGCGTGACTGCAATCTGATTCTTGCGGTACATTCCCCGAAAAACCCTGCACTCGCCGAGCGCGGGGTTTTTGTTTTAGGCTTGCTGCGTTTAAGTTCACTGCGCAAAGTCAGCCTGCAACGCAACCCGCACATGGGTTGTCATCTGCGAAAATAGCACCATGAAGTTCGTTGACGAAGCCTATATCGATATCTCTGCTGGAGACGGCGGGGCGGGCTGCGTCTCGTTTCGGCATGAAAAATACAAAGAGTTTGGCGGCCCCAATGGCGGCGACGGCGGCCGGGGCGGTCACGTGTTTGCGGTGGCAGACCCCAATCTGAATACCCTGGTCGATTACCGCTTTTCGCGCCGGCACGATGCCAAGCGCGGCGAACACGGCATGGGCTCCGACATGTTTGGCGCTGCCGGTGACGACATCACGCTGAAAATGCCGGTAGGCACCATCATCACCGACGCCGAGACCGGCGAGGTGTTATTTGAGTTGCTCAAACCGGGCGAAATCATCACCATCGCGAAGGGCGGGGACGGCGGCTTTGGCAACCTGCGTTTCAAAAGCGCCATCAACCGCGCGCCGCGCCAGAAGACACCCGGCTGGCCGGGCGAAAAGAAAAATCTCAAACTCGAATTGAAGGTACTGGCCGATGTAGGCCTGCTGGGCATGCCCAACGCGGGCAAGTCGACCTTCATCACGGCCATTTCCAATGCACGCCCCCGCATTGCCGACTATCCATTCACCACTCTGCACCCCAACCTTGGCGTGGTTCGGGTGGGCCCCGAACAAAGCTTTGTGGTGGCCGACCTGCCGGGTCTGATTGAAGGCGCGTCCGAGGGCGCCGGTTTGGGGCATTTGTTTTTGCGCCATTTGAGCCGCACCCGTTTATTGCTTCATATCGTGGATGTGGCACCGTTTGATGAAAACGTGGACACCGTGGCGCAGGCCAAGGCGATTGTCAATGAGCTCAAGAAATACGACCCGAACCTGTACAAGAAGCCGCGCTGGTTGGTGCTGAACAAGCTCGACATGGTGGCGGCTGACCAGCGAGCAGCGCTGATCAAGGACTTTGTCAAACGCTTCAAATTCAAGGGCCCGGTATTTGAAATATCGGCGTTGACGCGTGAAGGCTGTGAACCCCTGGTCAAAGCCATCTACAAACACGTCAAGGCGCAGCAAGTGGCAGAGCAAACACCGGAAGTCATTGATCCGCGTTTTGTTGAAATGCCGGACGGACCCGCCTAGCTATAAAAAACGTAGCGGTCTGTGCAATACAGACGAGGGCTACAGCCGAATATCATGAATAATCCCAGTTTACCTGACGGACCGCTTCCTGGGCAAACGCAGCCCATGGCGGGTGGGCGAGCTGTTCGACAAAGTAGCGTGCAGGCCAGTACACGGGTCTTGCGCGATGCCCGACGCGTGGTGGTGAAGGTAGGTTCCAGCCTGGTCACCAACGACGGCCGCGGTCTGGATGAAGTCGCCATTGGCGAGTGGTGCCGCCAGATGGCACACTTGATACGCGAAGGGCGTGAGGTCATCATGGTCTCCAGTGGCGCCATCGCCGAAGGCATGAAGCGCCTGGGTTGGACAGTACGCCCGAAGGCCATCCAGGAGCTCCAGGCAGCAGCAGCGGTTGGACAAATGGGCCTGGCCCAGATGTACGAGACCAAACTCAAACTCAATGGCCTGGGCAGCGCCCAGGTGCTGTTGACCCACGCGGATCTCGCCGACCGCGAGCGTTACCTCAATGCCCGTTCGACGCTGCTGACCCTGCTCAAGCTGGGCGTAGTGCCGGTCATCAACGAAAACGACACCGTTGTCAACGACGAAATCAAGTTTGGCGACAACGACACGCTGGGTGCCCTGGTGGCCAATCTGGTGGAGGCCGATGCACTGGTGATCCTGACCGACCAGAAGGGACTGTTCACCGCGGATCCCCGCAAAGACCCTGCCGCAGAATTTGTCCACGAGGCCCGCGCAGGTGATGCGGCTTTGGAAGCCATGGCCGGTGGCGCCGGCTCGAGCTTGGGGCGTGGTGGCATGATTACCAAAATCCTGGCCGCCAAACGCGCGGCGGGCTCGGGTGCATCCACGGTGATTGCCTGGGGGCGTGAGCCCGACGCCTTGATTCGCCTGATCCAGGGTGAAGCCATCGGCACCTTGCTGGTCGCTCAAACGCAGAAAAATCAGGCCCGTAAACAATGGATGGCAGACCATCTTCAATTGCGGGGGGCGGTCGTAGTGGACGATGGCGCAGTGGCCAAGTTACGTGACGAGGGCAAAAGTTTGTTGCCCATTGGTATGGTATCGGTGGACGGCGACTTTTCCCGCGGCGATGTGATTGCCGTGCGCGATGCCTTGGGCACCGAAATTGCCAGGGGCCTGGCAAATTATTCGAATTCCGAAGCCCGGCTTTTATGCCGCAAACCGTCCGCCGACATTGAAAAGTTGCTGGGTTATGCCGCTGAGCCTGAAATGTTACACCGGGACAATCTGGTTTTGACCCGCTGAACACCGGGCAGGTCCAAGCGGCACCTCACATGTTGCCGCGCTGCCGCGTTTTGAGTGCCTGGAGAATGGTCTCCCGATTGCCGGTGGCGCGACCATCACATGCACCTTGTTTCGAGATTGCGAAGGCGTGCCGCGAGCCCAGGTTGTCGGTCATCGCCCTCCATTGGGGTTCACGGATGATGCTCCATTGGCCTGAAGCGCCCATCCGTGCATAGGTCTTCACCTCGCCATTCGTACACAAAATGCCCTCAAAAACTGCAGACTCGAAGCCATTGTTATTGCGCATCACAACGACGTAACGCACGACCCCATCAGTGCCGACGCTCACGGTGTCGGGGTCCACGCCAACCTTGAGTGTTACGTACGGTGGCATTTCAATTGGAATCAACTGGCTGGTCGAATAGCGGGGAGGGGCCGTCACCGCGTCTTCGGTCCAATCCAGTGGGTCTACCGGCGTCTGTGCCGACACGGTCATTGCGCCGCCCGTCAAGCAGACGGTCAATAGCAGCTTACGAAGCACGGTCAATTCCATTGTGAGGCGGGGCGGCCGTATTGGGGTCAGGTTCAAACGATGCGCCCGGCGGCAACTCAACACCGGAAGGCACGGGGGATTGTGCGTCGTTCCACATATCGTGCGCTCGATTGGCGTGGCGCAGAAAGCGGTTGCGCGGTTCATGGCGCGGCAAATAGCGGGAAAGTTCGGTCAAGGCGGTTTCATAGACCCCCCGTTTGAACTCGACCACGGCGTCCAGCGGAACCCAGTAGTCGTTCCAACGCCAGGCGTCAAACTCCGGATGGTCTGTGGCACGCAGGTTGAGATCCCAGTCGTGACCGATCAATTTGAGCAAGAACCAGATTTGTTTCTGGCCTTTATAGTGGCCGCGTGCGTCGCGGCGGATATAACGGTCCGGCACCTCGTAGCGCAACCAGTCTCGGGTACGGGCAACAATGCAAACGTGCTCCGGGTGGAGCCCCACTTCCTCGTGCAGTTCACGAATCATGGCCTGCTCGGGGGTTTCTCCCCGGTCAATGCCACCCTGTGGAAATTGCCACGAATGGGTACGAATGCGCTTGCCCCAAAATACCTGATTTTTCTGGTTGAGCAGGATGATGCCGACGTTGGGCCGAAAGCCGTCCCGGTCAAGCATAATCAAACCCCAATTTTTAAACTTCGTTCATTATGCACAGCAACTGCCGTGTATCAAGTAGCGAAGTCCCCAGAAGTTCTGCGAGTCACCCCATGAAAGCATCCCAATTTTTCATTTCCACCCTGAAAGAGGCGCCGGCCGACGCCGAAGTCGCCAGCCACAAGCTGATGATGCGCGCCGGAATGATCAAAAAGCTGGGAGCTGGCATTTACACCTACATGCCCATGGGCCTGCGGGTGATCCGCAAGGTGGAGGCCATTGTTCGGGAAGAAATGAACCGCGCCGGCTCCGTGGAAC
>CAZMXB010000304.1:4526-5985 GCA_964569855.1 uncultured Rhodoferax sp. | reverse complement strand
AGATTGAGACTACCTTGAGATTGAGCCAAATACGAACACAGTCGCTGCGCCGGGGTAGGGTGCAGCATGTACACAAGGAAAGCGCGCGCAACACGGGAACTGCATCGTGACTGGAATCTAGCGCGCTAAATCTCAACTCGACCTATAGCAGGTACTCTCACTTTCACCCGCTGCGACCCCAATTTCGCTTTCAGCTCCTCTCCCGGAGGACCGATTGACCGGGGCCCGACCAGCAGCACGAACCAGCCCGGCAACCAAACCCAATTTGTCGCAATCCCTTCAAACCAGCCAAAGTTTCGCGCCAAGTTCGCCAAGAACCTGCAAAGGTGGCCCTTTGGAAGGAACTTTCCCCTGGCACCCAAATTGCAATGAGTGGACTACCCACCCTGTCAGGAGTTTTCCATGTCTGTGTTGCTCAAGGCCAAGATTGCCGAAGTGTTTGAAGAGCCTGGCTGCGACATCAACCAGGGCAAGAGTGAGAAAGAGCGCAAGAAGGGCTGCACCAAGCAGCTGAACCCCGGCGCGGCCGCCGGTGGCTGCGCATTTGACGGCGCCAAGATTGCGCTGCAGCCCATTGCCGACGTGGCGCACCTGGTGCACGGGCCGATTGCCTGCGAGGGCAACTCGTGGGACAACCGGCACAGTGCGTCGTCGCACTCGCAGATTTACCGCACCGGCTTCACGACGGACATCAATGAACTGGACGTAATCTATGGCGGCGAGAAGCGCCTGTTCAAATCCATCCGCGAGATCATTGAAAAGTACGATCCGCCCGCCGTTTTCGTTTACCAGACATGTGTGACCGCACTGGTGGGGGACGACATTGAGGCCGTGTGCCAGCGCGCCACCGAAAAATTTGGCAAGCCCATCATCCCGGTCAATGCGCCGGGCTTTGCCGGCCCCAAGAACCTGGGCAACAAGCTGGGCGCCGAGGCGTTGCTCGACTATGTGATCGGCACGCGCGAGCCCGAATTCACCACGCCGTATGACATCAACATCATTGGTGAATACAACCTGGTGGGCGAGCTGTGGCAGGTCAAGCCGCTGCTGGACGCCTTGGGCATCCGCATCCTGTCGTGCATCTCGGGCGACGGTCGCTACAACGAGGTGGCCACCGCGCACCGCGCCAAAGTGAACATGATGGTGTGTTCCAAGTCCATGATCAATATCGCGACCAAGATGGAGCAGCGCTGGGGCATTCCCTACTTTGAAGGTTCGTTCTACGGTATTGGCGACATGAGCGACACGCTGCGCCAGATTGCGAAATTGCTGGTGCAAACCGGTGCGCCCGTCGATCTGCTGGACCGCACCGAGCGGCTGATTGAAGTGGAAGAGGCGCGCGCCTGGAAGCGCATTGCGCAGTACAAGCAGCGCCTGGCCGGCAAGCGCGTGCTGCTGATCACCGGGGGCGTGAAGTCGTGGTCGGTGGTGGCGGCGCTGCAAGAGGGCGGCATGGAAA
>CAZMXB010000304.1:0-4516 GCA_964569855.1 uncultured Rhodoferax sp. | reverse complement strand
TCAAGAAGAGCACCAAGGAAGACAAGGAAAAGATCAAGGAGATCATGGGGGACGACGCCCACATGATCGACGACATGACGCCGCGCGAGATGTACGCCATGCTGCGCGATGCGCGGGCCGACATCATGCTGTCGGGTGGGCGCTCGCAGTTTGTCGCGCTGAAGGCGCGCATGCCCTGGCTGGACATCAACCAGGAGCGCCACCACCCCTACGGCGGCTACGAAGGCATGGTGGAACTGGTGGCCGAGATCGACCGTGCCATCTTCAACCCGGTGTGGCAACAGGTGCGGATTCCCGCACCCTGGGGCGACGATGGCGAGACGCTGGGCGCACCGCCAAGCGCTCTGCCTTCTCCGGTGCACGCCTATCTGACCGGCGTTGCGGCCAAAGCCATGGGGCTGGAGCCTGAAGAAATTCCCGTCTAAAGCCTACCCTAGAGCACCACCATGGCCCATGTTGTTGAATCCAAGAAAGCCTGTTCGGTCAATCCGCTCAAGATGAGCCAGCCGCTGGGGGCGAGTCTGGCCTTCCTGGGGCTGGACGCCTGCATGCCGGTGATGCACGGTTCGCAGGGCTGCACCTCCTTTGGCCTGGTGCTGCTGGTGCGGCATTTCAAAGAGGCGATTCCGCTGCAGACCACGGCCATGAACGAGGTGACCTCCATCCTTGGCGGCTACGACAACATCGAAGCCGCGCTGCTCAATATCCGCAAGCGTGCCGCGCCCAAAATCATCGCCATCTGCTCCACGGGTCTCACCGAGACCAAGGGTGACGATGTGGATGGATACATCGTCACCGTGCGCAAGCGCAAGCCCGAGCTGGCGGACACCGAAATTGTTTACGTCTCCACACCCGACTACGTGGGTGGTTTTGAAGATGGCTACGCGCACGCCATCACCGCAATTGTGAAGACGCTGGTCAAACCCCTGCCGGTGAAGGCGGACCAGGTCACGCTGCTGCCGGGTAGCCATCTGTCGCCGGCGGACATTGACGAGCTGCGCGAAATCATCGAAGCCTTTGGCCTCTCGGTCATGGTGCTGCCGGACATTTCCGGCTCTTTGGATGGCCACATTCCTCCGGACTGGCGGGGGACGACGCTGGGCGGCACTACGCTGGAGCAGACCCGCGCCGCCGGGGCTTCGGCCTTCACGATAGGGGTGGGTGAGCAAACCCGCGAGGGCGCGCTTGCCTTGCAGGAAATCGCGGGCACACCGCTGGAGGTTTTTGAGCGACTGACCGGTCTGGAGGTCAACGACCGGCTGCTGCAACGCCTGGCGCAAATCTCTGGCCGCGCCGTTCCCGCCAAATACCGCCGCCAACGCAGCCAGTTACTGGACGCCATGCTGGACGGCCACTTCTATACCGGAGGCATCAAGGTGGCCATTGCTGCCGAGCCTGACCTGCTGCTGGCCGTGGGCAGCCTGTTGCACGACATGGGGGCCGAGCTGCGCTGCTGCGTCAGCACCACCAAATCGGCCGCACACACGCTGTTGCCGGCCGAGACAGTGATTCTGGGTGACCTGGAAGACCTGGAGAAGGGCGCTGCCGATTGCGATGTGCTGATCACGCATTCCCACGGTCGCCAGGCGGCCGAGCGTTTGGGCAAGCCGCTGTTGCGCATAGGCTTCCCGGTGTTTGACCGCATTGGCAACGCAAACCGCTGCCAGGTGGGCTACCGCGGCACCATGGCGCTGATCTTTGAGATTGCCAACACCATGATGGAGCAAATCGGGCACCACAACGCCACCGACTGGCCCCTCACGCCGGAAGCCCTGCGCGCGGCAACGCGCGGTGCAGCGGTCAAGGCCTCCGAATCCATCCCCCCAAGCCTGGCCGAAGCCAGTGCCTGAACGCCATCCATCCCACCGATCAACCAAGGAGAGTGTGAAATGAAAATCGCCTTCGCTACACAGGACAAGGAGCGCGTGGACGCGCACTTCGGCTGGGCCAAGAGCATCGTCGTCTACGACGTATCGCCCCAAGGCCACCACTTCGTCGAGAGCTTTGACTTTGGCGACAAGCTGGAGGAAGACGGTGATGAAGACAAGCTGGCCCCCAAGCTCGAAGCGATCAAGGACTGCGCCATCGTCTACGTGGCGGCCATCGGTGGCTCGGGTGCCGCGCGCGTCGTCGCATTGAAGATCCACCCGATCAAGGTGCCCCAGCCGGAGTCCATTGCCGAGATTCTGGACAAACTGCAGGTCGTGCTCCAGGGCACACCACCGCCCTGGCTGCGCAAGGCACTTGCCAAGGACGGCGCGTACACACCCAATTTTGAAGAAGACGAGGTCACACCATGACGGAAGAAGCAACCCTGGACACGGCATCAGAAGCCACAAGCGACACGGCCTATCTCACCACGCCCTTTGTGCAGCAGCTTATCAAGCAGTTGCGGGCGCAGGACATGAACGGCACCTGGGACAACAAGAGCGATCTGCAATTGCTCAAACCCTACATCCACACGGCCGAGGAGCGACGCGCCCTTCCCATCCTGGGCGACCCGGACCCCGAGACGCTGTGGCACCTGGAAATCTTCTACAACGCCATTGCCGTGGCCGTGGAGCGCGAAACCGGCCAGATGGTGTCGCCCATGATGAAGATGAGCCACGAAGGCTTTGGCCGCATGGTGCTGATCGCCGGGCGCCTCGTGGTGGTCAACAAACAGTTGCGCGATGTGCACCGCTTTGGTTTCTCGTCCCTGGCCAAGCTGGCCGCTGCCGGTGGCAAGTTCTTTGACGAGGCCGTCACCATGATCCGCACCTACCCCGCGGTGGCGCAATACGGAGCCTGAGCATGAGCACTGACCCCGATGAACTGAAGGCGCGGCTGAAAAAACTCAACGCACGCGCCACGCAGGCCAAGATGGACCTGCATGACCTGTCCGAGGAACTTCCCACCAACTGGGAAAACATTCTGGTTGTGGCCCAGCGCTGCCACGAAGCCCACGCCATGCTGATGGCCGCGCGCAAGGAAGGAGCCATACCGTGAGCAATACCTTTACGGTGACGCTGCCCAGCGGCGCCACCTGGACACCCGCCTTCGTCTCCAAACTGGATGACGAGAAGTGCATAGGCTGCGGCCGCTGCTTCAAGGTGTGCCCCCGGGGCGTGCTGGCGCTGGTCGGTGTGACCGCAGACGGTGAACGCGTGGGCGTGGACCTGGACGACGATGACGACGACGAGGAATACGAAAAAAAGGTCATGACCATCGCGCACCAAGAGCTGTGCATTGGCTGCACCGCGTGCTCAAAAATTTGCCCCAAGAAGTGCTACACACACGCTGCCGCTACATCTTGTTAATTGGTACCCTTGTCGTCGTCTAATTATGGAGGCTCACTGTGCAAGTTGAATATGCAGTCACTTGCATCCCAGGCTATCCACGGATACCGTACAAGGCAGGTGACGCTGCGCGATCTCTCTGTATCGGCCATCAGCAAGCATGGCGGTTGCCGCCAGCCGACGTTCATGAACTTCGGCAAGCCCCATAGCGGGTGCTCACGATTGAGCGAAGCGGTCGTTCGGCAGAATGTGATTCATCGGAAGAA
The DNA here is from genome assembly GCA_964569855.1 of uncultured Rhodoferax sp. GTDB lineage: Bacteria > Pseudomonadota > Gammaproteobacteria > Burkholderiales > Burkholderiaceae_C > Allorhodoferax. Next base: position 972 of record CAZMXB010000304.1, on the reverse strand, counting down.
ACGAGGCACTTTAACTTCCTACCCTCGATATCCGCCGGACGAATGTAGTGGCTAGGAGTGACCGCACCACGCTGCATCTGGCTGCCACGTCGCGGCCCAAACTGGCAACTGGTCGGCCGGCATGGGTCTAGCAATTCCATAGCCTTGCGCCAGTTCGCATCCCAGTTGCAGTAGCGCTGTACCGTGCGCTACGGTTTCTACGCCTTCGGCGATCACTTGCCGCTTGAACGCGGCCGCCAGGCCGATAACGCCTTGCAAGATGGCAAGGTCATCTGCGTCGTCAAGCATGTTACGCACAAAGCTCTGGTCGATCTTGAGCAACGTCACGCGCAGGCGCTTGAGGTAAGTGAGAGACGAATAGCCAGTTCCAAAGTCATCCAGCGCACACTTCACCCCCATTTGGTGGCACCTTTCGATGACTTGCGACACTTGTTCGATGTCAGCCATCGCGCTGGTTTCCAACACTTCAAGTTCCAGGCTGGCCGGATTGACTTGTGGATGCTTTGCGAAAATGGCTTGCAGATGCTTAACAAAGTCACTCTGTTGCAGCTGACGTGCCCCCATGTTGACGCTGACAGCGAGGTCCAGCCCGGTGCCACGCCAAACCTCGATTTGTGTCAGTGCCGTATCAATCACCCACTCGCCGACGTCAACCGCCAGTTGGTGGCCTTCAATCACCGGCAAGAAGTTAGCGGGTGCCAGCAGTCCCTTCTCGGGATGTTGCCAGCGGATCAGCGCCTCCGCACCGATCACCAAGCCGTTGTGCATATTGACTTTGGGCTGGTAGTGCAGCACGAATTCGCCCTGCGCCAGCGCCAAACGGATGCGCTCCAGGCTTTCATGGTGGATGCGCAAGCTATTGTCGAGCGCAGCATCGAATACGTGATAGCGGTTCTTGCCCGACAGCTTGGCCTGGTACATAGCCTGGTCGGCCTGGCGCAAGAGTTGATCGGCCTCTATATCGCTATCCTG
>CAZMXB010000303.1:0-5991 GCA_964569855.1 uncultured Rhodoferax sp. | reverse complement strand
GAAGCGCTGGGGCGGCAAGCTGATCTTGAAGGGCATCCAGGATGTGGAAGACGCCCGGCTGGGCGTAGCCAGTGGTGCGGACGCACTGATCGTATCCAACCATGGCGGGCGCCAGCTGGACGGTGCCGAGTCCTCCATCAACGCCCTACCGGCCATAGTAGACGCGGTGGGCAACCAGATCGAGGTTCACATGGATGGCGGCATCCGCAGCGGCCAGGACGTGCTCAAGGCCGTGGCGCTGGGCGCCAAGGGCGTCTACATTGGCCGCTCTTACATCTATGGTCTGGGTGCCATGGGCGAGGCCGGCGTCACCAAGTCGCTGGAGATCATTCACAAGGAGATGGACATCACCATGGCTTTGTGTGGAAAAACCCGCATCGGGCAGATCGACAAGAGCATTTTATTGCCCGGCAGCTACCCCACCTGAGGCAAAAATGCGCCGCCGTTGTACCACCTGGATCAATAAAAACCGTTCCGTTTTGCGTTAGGATGAATGCGTCTGCACCCAGATACTGCAGACCGGTTTCTTTATTTGACCCGCAAAGGATGCGCCCATGAGCCCAAGCAAATTCCGTCTGGTGACCCGCAGCGATTTTGACGGTCTGGTCAGCGCTGTGCTGCTCAACGAGCTGGACTTGATCGACGACATCAAGTTCGTCCACCCCAAAGACATGCAGGACGGCAAGATTGATATCACCAGCCGCGATATCACCACCAACCTTCCGTATGCGGCGGCAGCCCACCTGTGCTTTGACCACCACCAGTCCGAGACTATCCGTAATACCGGTGAGCGGGCCAACCACATCATCTCGAGCGACGCCCCGTCTGCTGCCCGTGTGGTCTACGACTATTACGGTGGCGCCAAGGCTTTTCCCAATATCAGCAACGACATGATGCTGGCCGTGGACAAGGCCGACTCGGCCCGGTTCACCCGGGAAGAAATCCTGGAACCCACCGACTGGGTGCTGCTCAACTACCTGATGGATGCACGCACGGGATTAGGGCGATTCCGCGAGTTCCGCGTCAGCAACTACCAGTTGATGATGGACCTGATCCAGTATTGCCGCGACCACGGAATTGAAGAGATCCTGCAGTTGCCCGACGTGATCGAGCGCACTGATTTGTATTTCGACCACGCCGCCCGCGCCCGAAAACAGATGGAGCGCTGCTCCACCGTGCACAAGAACCTGGTGGTGCTGGACCTGCGCAATGAAGAGACCATCTTTGCGGCCAACCGTTTCATGATTTACGCGCTTTACCCGCAGTGCAATATCTCCATCCATGTGATGTGGGGTGTGCAAAAGCAGAACACCGTGTTTGCGACCGGCAAATCCATCCTGGACCGCAGCAGCAAGACCAATGTGGGTGAACTGATGCTGGAATATGGAGGCGGTGGCCACATCGCCGCGGGCACCTGCCAGGTCGAGAACGATCAGGCCGAAGAAGTGCTGGGAGCCCTGATCAACCAGATCAACTCTGATGGTTGACACGCCTCCTGACGCTGGACGACCCGTCTTCCCCGGTGTTTCAACGTGGTGGCGTGTTGCCACCGTCGCGCTGCTGATCCTGCTGAGCATTGCGGCCGCGGCAGGCGCCAGCATGTTTGCTCAGTTTACGGCGCAGATCGAGCATGTTCAATCCAAGCTCAAGGCCACCGCGCAGATCAAATACCTCGCCGTTCTCTTTGACGACAAACAGGCCCCCGCCATGCTCGTCACCATGAACCTGCAGGACAACGAAATGCAGATCCAGCGCCTCAATGCGGTGAGCGAGGGTCGTGAAGACAGCATGCAACTGTGGGCCCTGTCCGACGGTGATCCGGCACGTTCACTCGGGGTGCTGCAGAGCAAGGGCAAGACCCTGCGTTTGCCCGCCTCGGAACGCGACTTTGCCAGCGCCACCAGGCTTGCCATCAGTGTCGAAGACAAAGGCGGAGTGACCCAGGCCAAGGGGCCGCGCCTGCCCTACCTGTTCCAGGGATCGGTGGTCCAGAAAGCCTTGTAGGGCACATCCGGTGAACCCAGAGCCCGGGAAACCCGAGTCGCCTCCGACAGCGCCCCTGTTGCGCCGTATTGCCCACCTGGACATGGATGCCTTCTACGCATCGGTTGAACTGCTGCGCTACCCCCAGCTCAAGGACCTGCCGGTGGTGATTGGCGGTGGCCGCCAGCACATCCACAACGCCCTGGCGGCCCTGCATGCGGCGGATCGGGCCAATGCCGATCCGGCTGAGCCCGAGCCGCCGTGGGACGCGCCAGCGCAGCGTGCCGCCTTGCGCCGCATCCCGCTGGACGCCTTTGGCCGGCTGTCCGACTACACGGGGCGCGGAGTCATCACCACGGCCACCTATGCGGCACGTCAGTTTGGTGTGGGCTCGGCCATGGGCATGATGAAGGCCGCCAGGTTGTGCCCGCAGGCGATTTTGCTGCCCGTGGATTTTGAGGAGTACCGCCGCTTCTCGCGGCAGTTCAAGGCCATCATCACCGAGATTGCGCCGCTGATGGAGGACCGTGGTGTGGACGAGGTCTATATCGATTTCACCAGCGTGCCGGGCGGTCAGCGTGAAGGCGGAAGGGTGCTGGCGCGGCTCATTCAAAAGACCATTTTTGAAGCCACGGGACTGACCTGCTCGGTCGGTGTGGCGCCCAACAAACTGCTGGCCAAGATGGCCAGCGAGTTCAACAAGCCCAAGGGCATTGCCATCGTCCATGAAGGTGATCTCGAAACGCTGATCTGGCCGCTGGCCTGCCGCAAGATCAACGGCATTGGCCCCAAAGCCGACGCAAAGCTCAAAAGCTTCGGCATAGAAACCATAGGCCAATTGGCCCAGCGTGATTTGCCCTGGCTGATGCAGACCTTTGGCAACAAGACCGGTGCCTGGCTGCATGCCGCGTCGCACGGGCGCGACGAGCGAGTGCTGGTGCTGGACAGCGAGCCCGTCAGCATGAGCCGCGAAACCACTTTCGAGCGGGACTTGCACGCCGTGCGCGACAGGGCGAGTTTGAGCGCCGTCTTCACCCGTCTGTGTGAACAGGTGGCGCTCGACCTGCAGCGCAAGGGTTACGAGGGCAAAACCATTGGCATCAAGCTGCGGTATGACGATTTCAAGAGTGTGACCCGCGACCTGACCATCGACCACTTCACCGCCGACGCCAAAACCATCCGCCAAGCCGCCGGCCAGTGCCTCAAACGGGTGCCGCTGGAGCGGCGCCTGCGCTTGCTGGGCGTGCGGGTGGGCGCCCTGCGCAAAACCCCTGACACCCAGACCATGGAGACAAATCCGGGTGTAGCCCTCGTAGATGTTGCGCGAGGCGCTATCCATTCAGGAGCATTTACCGACCAGTTGTTTTGAACAGTTTCCCAGTAAACAAGGGTATTCCCTAGGTTTCATGCATTGACCTTGACTTTAACTTACTCAAAACTTACATTGAAATCTCACAGCAGGAGATTGCAATGTTTGCATGGCGTGCGTCGTCGGTTCCCCTTTCTGAGCTCCACCGCATTCGGCAATGGCATGTTGAACATGCCCAGGACCATCCCCTGGAGTGCCACCTGTGGGACGCTGTCATGACCTGCTGGTTCATGGGTTGGGTGGGTTGGTTGCCCACCTTTGCGCTGGATGTCTGGTGGGCTGCCCCCCTGTGTTTGATGGGCATGCTGGCACCCGCCGTGTACATCGCGTGGCGCGGCCACGCCCACGCCCTGAACCAGCTGCGTTGCGATTGGATTAAGTACTGAGTAGCGTTTGAGATGCCCGGAAATTGGTGACACGCTGTAGTAGAAAACTGCTTTACAGTTTAGCCATGACTACACCCACCACACCCCTGAGCTGCTTTTCCCTGTCGGTCAGCGACCACATCGCGCACCTGGTTCTGAATAAACCCGACGCCTTGAACACCATGCATCCCACGTTCTGGCGCGAGCTGGACGCGGTGCTGACGCAATTGCACCAGGACGGCAATGCCCGTGCCCTGGTCATCAGCAGCACGGGTAAACACTTCAGTGCCGGCATGGCGCTGGAGACTTTTGCCGGTGCGATCCAGATGGACGACCAAAGCCCGGAAGGCCGCGCCGCCATCTTTGACATGCTGGGCCACATGCAGGCTACCTTCACCAAGCTCGAAACCCTGCGCATCCCGGTGATTGCCGCCATACAGGGCGGCTGCATCGGGGGAGCTGTCGACATGGTCAGCGCCTGCTGCATCCGTTATGCCACAACACAAACCTTTTTCTGCATCCAGGAAATCAATATCGGCATGGTGGCCGATGTGGGCACGCTACAACGCCTGCCCAAGCTGATTCCGCTGGCCGTGGTCAAGGAACTGGCCTACACCGGGCGCCGCCTGGGTGCTGATCGTGCACTGCAATACGGGCTGGTCAACGCCATCTTTGATACGCCCGAGGCCATGGTGGATGCCGCTCTGGCCTGCGCGGCCGAGATTGCATCCAAACCGCCGGTTGCGATCTGGGGCACCAAACAGGCCATCCACTACGCCCGCGACCACTCGGTTGATGATGCGCTGAAACAAATGGGTTGGCTGCAGGGGACGATCTGGAGCAACCGCCATGTCATGGAATCCGTGGTGGCCATGAAGAGCAAACGCGCCGCGGAGTTTCCCGCGCTCAAGCCGCTTCAGCGTTTCAGCGACATCGGGCAGTAATTGCAGCGTTCATTGGGGCACGGCCGCTTGAGGGACAATCTCACTCCCCCGCTTTTGCTTCCAGACTCTGCCATGACCCAACTCCTGCCCCGAATCGAACTTGAATCCCGCCCCGGATCACCCGCCAGCGCTGCCGTTATCTGGCTGCACGGTCTGGGCGCAGACGGCAACGACTTTGCCGGTCTGGTGCCTGAGCTCGACCTGCGCACCTGCCCACCCATTCGGTTCGTATTTCCGCATGCGCCCAAAATTCCGGTGACCATCAATGGCGGCTACATCATGCCGGCCTGGTACGACATCCTGGGCATGAACCTGGTGGACCGGCAGGACGCCACCGGTATCCAGAAGTCAGAAAGGCACATCATTGCCCTGATAGAAAACGAAGCCGCCCGTGGCATCCCCTATGAGCGCATCGTGCTGGCCGGCTTTAGCCAGGGTTGTGCCATGGCCTTGCACACGGCCCTGCGTTTTCCGCACAAACTGGCGGGAATCATGGCACTGTCGGGTTACCTCCCGCTGGCCGACCGCTACCCGTCAGAGCGCCTGCAAGCCAATGCCCACACGCCCATTTTCATGGCCCACGGCACCATGGACCCGGTGGTGGCGCTGGCCCGGGGTGAAGACTCACGCGACGCGCTTTCCGCGCTAGGGCACCCGGTACAGTGGCACACCTACCCCATGCAACACGCCGTGCATCCGCGCGAGATCGCCGACATTGCGGCATTCTTGAAGCAGGTGCTGAAAGATGCTGCCCCAACGGGCGCTCAGCATGGGTAGTAAGGTCCTGCCCAGCGCATGAGCGAGAGCAAGCACCCACTGGTATTGGGCATAGACTTCGGCACCTCCAATTCGGCCGCCGCCCTGATCGGTGCCGACGGCCAGATGCACACCATGACACTGGACGGCACGCGGTCCGAGATGCCGACCGCGCTGTTTTTTGTCAGTGAAAACCACACCGTGCTGTTTGGTTCCGAAGCCATGCAGGCCTATCTGGCGGGCACTGAGGGACGCCTGCTGCGCTCGCTCAAGAGCTTGCTGGGCAGCCGTCTGATGGATGAATACACGGCCGTCAACGGGCAAAGCATCCAGTTCTTCGACATCGTGGTGCTGTTCTTCAAAGAGCTGAAACGCCGCTGCGAGGCGCAGGTGGGCCAGCCACTGACGCGCGCCATGTTGGGCCGCCCGGTGCATTTTGTCGACGACGATGCCGGGCGCGATGCGCTGGCGCAAGCGACCCTGGGCCGCGCCGCCCAAGAGGCAGGTTTCACCGAGATCGCCTTTCAGCTCGAACCGATTGCCGCCGCACTCGACTTTGAGCAGCGCGTGGAGC
>CAZMXB010000302.1:0-6040 GCA_964569855.1 uncultured Rhodoferax sp. | reverse complement strand
TTGTCAAAGCGAATCACGCGGTAACCTTGTTCTGCCAATATCTGGCAAAACGTTTCGCTCCAGCGAATCATCTGCGTCCCCAGACCGGAAATCAGCAGAACAGCTTCGGCCTCTTGATTGCCAAAACAATCGTATTCAATTTCAATTCCGTTTGCTTTAATCGTGGGCATGGCGTGTGGTCCTTCAATGTTCTTGCGTCGCGATGGCGTTGCTCATGAGAGTTCCAGGCTTGGCGTACGCGCAAGCGTTACCAGTGCTGCGGAAGCTGTCGCAACCACTGCGGGGGCGATTGATGCGACGGCTTCGGTGCAAATGCTATCGGCGGTCGCGCGCGCGGCGTGCACCAGCGCACGCCCGGCCGGGCGAAGCACAGCCTTGCGATCTCCATGCGCACCCTCGCGCACCACGAGGCCTATCTTCTCGAGCAAGATCAACTGACGCAGCACTGCCGATTGAGGCTGACCCATCGGACGCACGAGTTCCGGAATGCTGACGCGACCACCGTCCGCTTGCGCAAGCAGATTCAGCAGCGCAAAGTCGTCGAAACTGATGCCATGGTGGATGCCCAACTCGTCGTCAAGCTTGCGTTGCAGGCTGGCGTGGGCTCCGTGTAGCGCCAGGCAGAAGTCGAGATGCGTGTTCATCACGGTTTGGTCCCCGGTGCGTCGTAGCCGAGTTCGCCGAGGCAAGGGATTTCCTGGCGCCACAGGCTCACGAGCATCTCCAGTTCCTGTGCGGCATTGAACGCCGGATCGTCGTTGGGTTTGACCATGTCGAGTACCTCGAAGAGAAAGTTGGCCTCGCCGTGCGCCGCCCAGTCCTGCGCAAGCCGCGCATTGCGATGCGTTCCATGCTGCAGTTCAAATCGATGCCGGTTGAGTGTGCCCTGTGCGTTGGTACTTCCGGCAACCAACGCCCGGCCCGTGATCTTGTTACGGATCGCATAGACACCGGCTCGGGTTGTCGTCTCCAGATACTCGCGTTTCAGCGCTTGTCTGTTTGTCATCATCAATCCTTTTTGTTCCAGATACGTCACGGCGCAGGCGATGGCACTTCTGGCAATGAGAGTGGGTCAGCCAGGCGCCTGACGTAATCGCGAACGTCGGCCGGCCAGGCTTCGGTCTGTTGGCGGAACTTTGCCGCGTCGTTCGCAAACAGCGCCCGCGAGGCCTCTTCAAAGCCAGCCATATCACCAGCCGTGGCTGACATGAAGTGGTAAGCACGTTCATTCGCCCGGCGTTGCTGGTCTCGGCCCACGTTGGCCCGGCGTGCCTCTTCAACCAGCTTCCGCAAAGTCACCGATGCACCGCCAGGCTGTGCAGCCAACCAATCCCAGTGGCGCGGCAGTAACGTGACTTCTCGCGCGACAACCCCAAGCTTTGGGCGGCCACGGCCACGTGGCTCACCAGGATCCGCGGAATCAATCAGTGCCGATTCGCTTCGTTGAAGCTGGCGCCCCTCTGGAGGTAGACGTGCCAACATCTCGGCATCGCTTCCTCGAATGTCAATATCGACAACTTTGCCAGTTTGGTCGCAGAAGGTCAGCAACTGACTGGGTACGTCGGACGCCAGGGCGTTTTTCACAGCCAATGCATTGACCGTCAAGCTGCCAGATGCGATTCGCTTGTGGCCGTTAAAGCTGGTGTAGGAAGGAGTAGCGGTATCAATCACGGTGAGTTCCGGTCTGAATTGGATGAGCGAATAATACCCGGGTTAAATTGCTATGTCAATAATACCCGGGTTAAATTTAAACCTTTGTGTTTGTCTGACTGACGCATCGGTACTGCCATGGGTTGAAAGCCCAATCTGGTGACGCCGACGACAATTTGAGCCAGGCGGCCGACTTTTAGAGACCGAGGGCGATACCTTTTGAATTGTTTCTGGGCGCGGGATGGCGGCTTGCCAAGGTGGGTCAGTCATGAGACGGTACGTGGGTCAATCTGACGTCGGCGCCAACACGGAACAAGTTAGCCTTGAAATTCGGCGTTGGGCAGCAGCAGAGATGGCGCAGAAAGCTATCGGACCCTGAAGAGTTCGCAGCCAATGCCTGGAACCAATGAGATCATTGTTTTTGAACAGTCATTGGCCTTGGCAATGGCTGCCAAAACGCGTACGGTGCCTTGCGGTGGAGAGATTTGAGTGGTGACACCCCGTCAAAGGAGGTTCTTTTCAGGAAGATCAATGACTGTGAGTCCGGCTGAATAGTTTCCTAAGGAACTGCTCAATGAAGTTCCATCATTGGGCGAGCCGCTAGTTCATTGGCAGAAAACCGAGCGTTGGCTCGCTGATACTCACGTTCGTGCATTTCCAAAGTTGTGATCAGGTCGTCAATCCCGTGAAGGAATGCAACTTTGCTAGCGCAGGGACAAGCGGAAAACATCCGCTGCGCAGTGTCAGCCAAGTCGGGCTTGCCAGCCCTTCGTGCCCAAGCCTTGACCTCGCAGTACGCTAAAAAGGCAAGTCGCCCAAATTGGTCGTTTCGACGAGCAAAGTGAAATTCGGCGAGCAAGTCTTCTAGACCAAGTTGGATGCTTATGGAATCATTCATGTTGCGTTGCAGCATGAAACTCGTTGCTTACCTCAATCTTGCGAAACGGTAGTGGTCAGACTCTACTTTGGAATATCCGTTTTCAACGTTGTAGTACCATTTTTGGCGATGGCGATGGCGATGGCGATGACTGACAAGCGCGCACAAGGCATCGGGGTGGCGAGTTTAGTGTGGTTCATGCGCAGACTGCGCATTTCAGCGATCGTGGACGCCTGTTACCTAACCGGCCGCCAATCCCCATGAACGAGTCCGATTTGACTGTCGGGTATCGGGAGTACCTGAAGCAAGGGGATTGGCTGCTCTGAACCAGTCATTCACGGTCGTCTGCAAGTGGCCCCGTCCAGACTTGGATAGACGATATGACCCATCTCCGGGTCAGCGCGCGCGCCGGTAGTGCATGGCGACCACGCCGCTGCATAGCGGCTTCGCTGAGACCAACTCGAGCCGTCGTGTGCTCGGCAGCCCGCTCTGGTACAGGGTCGGGCCGTGACCAGCGATCCTGGGATGGACGAGGAACTTGTACTCGTCTATCAGATCCAGCCGGTCCAGCTCGGTTGCGAGCTTGCCACTACCGAGGAGCACACCGGTCGGGGTCGCGTCCTTCAGCTTCTGCACGCCGGTACGCAGGTCGCCGGCGATGTGGTGGCTGTTGGTCCACGGAAAGTCTATTCTCGTCGACGACACCACGTACTTCGGCTTGGCCTCCAGCTTGACCGCCCAGTCGCGCATCGCCGGCGGTGCCTCCGCGTCGTCGCGGGCGACCGCTGGCCAGTAGCCCTCCATCAACTCGTAGGTGACGCGGCCCCACAGCATCGCCCCGCACTCGTCCATGAGGCGGGTGAAGAAGGCGTGTGTCTCGTCGTCGGCGATGCCTTCCTGATGGTCGACGCAGCCGTCCAGAGTGACGTTGATACTGAAGGTCAATAATCCCATGGTGTCCTCCGTTCGAGGTGTGCGACGGCCTGCTCGCCATCGGGCTCCAAGCGGCTCTGAATTTACCTCAGTCTACTGCCCGATACCAGTCATTCACGGAAGTCTGCAACAGGGCCTGAGCTGCGACCAAGGGCGGATGCAGCCGTTTGATGCAATAACCTTGGTGCTCCAGCAGATTTAACCGTGTGGCATTGACCACTTGAATCCGGCCAGTGACACAGCCATCCGCATCAAACTGGCATACTGACCCTTGCGTGGTCAGAATTGATGTTGGTTCGGCCAGTATTGAAAGAATTGCAATGCTGCACCCTCAAAACCGCGCTCTCCTCGACATGATCGAACAGCGCGGCATTCCTGCGACCCATACGTCAAGTACTGCTGTTGCTCGCAATTTCTATCGCGAGCGACGTCACTTTACGCAGCAGCTCCGACCGACGTAGCCCTTACCCGTGAGCTTCAAGCAGAAGGCCCAAACGGTCCGATTCCAATGCGCCTGTACCAGCCTGCCGGCATCGCAGCCACGACCCTATTGCCGGTGCTGGTCTACTTTCACGGAAGTTGTTGGGTTATCGGCGATCTCGTAACGCACGACACGCTCTGCCGTGAACCCACCCATGGATCTGGCTGTGCTGTGATTGCGGTTGATTACCGGCTGGCACCGGAGAATCGCTTCCCGGCTGCGGTGGACGATGCTCTCGCGGCATAACGCCGTGGGTTTCCGTCCACGCGACCGAGCTGGGGCTTGATGGATTGCGCCTTGCCGTCGGAGGTGACAGCACAGGTGGCAATCTCGCGGCGGTGGCGGCGATCGCTGCTCGCGATAGCGGCAACCTGCCGATTGCCTTCCAATTGCTGATCTATCCAGCTACCGATCAGCACCAGACGGCTCCATCGCACACCGAAAACGGCCAAGGTTACTATTGACCGGCGAAACGATGGAATACTTCACGGGACACTACATCCCTGATTCCACGCAATACCGCGATTGGCGTGCCTCACCCCTGTTACACGCGGACCTTGCCAATTTGCCTCCAGCGCTGGTGCTGACAGCGGGCTATGACCCCGCTGCGCGCCGAAGGAGCAGAGTACGCCAAGCGACTAACTGCGGCAGGCAATCGCGCCAGTTACGTCTGCTTCGACCGCCAGATTCATGGCTTCATCACGATGGGCAGGGTGCTCGATGGAGGACATACGGCAGTGGCGCTCCGCTCGACCGAGTTGAAGCGTGTGCTCAACCCGCCGCACTAAACATGCGAAGGTTGGCTGTTGGTGCCGACATTGGACTGACCCATCTTTGCAATCCGTCATCCCGTGCTCCTCAACAATTTGGGAGATATCGCCCGGGGTCACAAAGTGCTGGCGGCCTCGTTCGATGTGACGTCGGCGCCAACACTGAGGGTCATGATCGTTTGCTTTGGCATTGCGCTCACGATCTGATTGTTCGCGGAACCGATAGCGGTCGGACCTGAGGGGGCCACTCGTTGGTGGAAATCGTGAGTCGATCAAAGGATTCGCCTTCAAACTACCCCAGCCAATGTTACGTTGGGATTATGGTCGAGGTTGTTAGTCCAGCAATTGCCTGCGCAAAAGGCACTTCTCAAACGTCCACACAATATTCCAGACAAATACAAGACCAAATGGTCGTATTCAATTCAACAGAAACCTGACGGGCTACCACCCAATGGTCAAGATCTCCATCTCACAAACCGCTGTGGGCTACAGGTGGGCTATTTTTGGCTACAAAGCAAAACACCCACTTCAAGTGGGCGTTTACTTGCGGGGTGAGCCCCGTCTTTATTGGTTGCGCGAGAGGGATTTGCACCACCGACCTGAACATCGACGACTATCAGCTCGCACATTGAAGCCCACTTCCAAGGCTGTGGAGCCACTTGAAAGCCTTACAGCCTTCGGGAATGATTTGGCTTAACGATAGCCTGTCACTGCAACGCTGTGTGCCAACCCAGTTTGACTGTCCGCATCTCATGACAAAGTGCCCCTGCTAGCCCTTCTTGGTTTGGTTCAATTCTGGGTCATGCGCTTGTCTGCATTCTCGGTCGAAGTCGTTGCTCCAATGATGGCGGAGTCCACGATGGCGCCCATTCCGACCTTGATGAACTTGACCTGCAGGACTTCACATGCAGCATCAACACATAAAGCCACTCCCGAATGGTCGTTTTTGAGTGCTACCTGAGGGAGTCTTCCTTGAGCGGAAGATATTCCTAGAAGTGATGAAAGGACTGGCTGAAGGGAACTGGGCGTCAGCTTTCATCATAGACGAACCGGTCTGGTTCTATAGGAAACTCACAAATCGGACCGAATGCAATACATATGAAGATTAGTCCAAGGTAGGACGAATGGCGCAGGCTGCATTGTTCCAGTGAATTTTCACTAGGCCCCCTCCATAATGAAACCGTGCGTAACGTTGATGGGAACAGGAGCGCTCAGCTCTTGATGCGATTCACCAGCGCAGCGGTAAACGTTGCCGTGTTGGCGGTACCGCCCAGGTCGCCGGTACGCACCTTGTCGATGTTGAGTGTTTCGTCTATCGACTTTCGCAGC
>CAZMXB010000301.1:0-6046 GCA_964569855.1 uncultured Rhodoferax sp. | reverse complement strand
TACGGCGCCGACACGGCCCGCCTGTACACCATGTTTACCGCACCGCCCGAGGCCACGTTGGAATGGAACGACGCGGCCGTCGAGGGCAGCTACCGCTTCCTGCGCCGGGTGTGGAACTTTGGCGTCAAACTGTCTGCTATGGACTTGGTAGCATCTCACGCAGATTTGACGAGGGCTAGCGATCTAAATGGCATAAGCTTTAGCAAGGAAGCCAAGGTTTTGCGCCGTGAGATGCACAGCGTGCTCAAACAGGTGGACTACGACTACCAGCGCATGCAGTACAACACCGTGGTGTCCGGTGCCATGAAGATGATCAACGCGCTGGAAGACTTCAAGGAGCTGGAATCAGAAGGTGGGCACGTAGCAGTTCTAGAGGGCTTTTCACTGTTGCTGCGCGTGTTGTACCCGGCCACCCCCCACATCACCCATGCGTTGTGGAGCGGACTGGGGTATGCCAAGGGCCAAGCTGATCTGCTGGATGCGCCCTGGCCGCAAGTTGACCCTGCGGCCCTGGAGCGGGACGAGATTGAGCTCATGCTGCAGGTCAACGGCAGGCTGCGCGGCTCGGTGATGGTGCCTTCGGGCGCCTCCAAGGACGAGATCGAAGCGTTGACGCTTGCCAGCGAGACTTTCGTCAATTTCGCTGCCGGCGCGCCTATCAAGCGCGTGATCATTGTGCCGGGGCGTCTGGTCAATGTGGTACTTTGAGCCGCGCGGCGCGAACCGCAGCAAAGCCATGCCTCTGAACCATTCCGGTCTGCGCAGGCGCACCGTCCTTGCTGCGGCAGTGAGTGCAGTTGCTTTGGCAGCGTGCGGCTTCAAGCTGCGCAGCAGCCAGAGTTTTGCATTCCAGACCCTGGCTGTTACACCCGAAAAAAATGGGCAGGTCGCCGCAGATCTGATTCGCTACTTTGGCAATGCGATTGTGCCCCTGGTGGCGACACCTGGGGCACCTGCGCCCCAGGTGATTGTGGACATCCTGCAGGATGTGCGTGAGAAAAATGTGGTGGGTGTGAATGCCTCGGGTCAGGTACGCGAGTTCCAGCTGAAAATCCGCATTCAGTTCCGCATGCGCACGCCCGATGGCCGCGAACTGATTGCCGCGACCGAGATTTCGCAGCAACGCGACATCAGCTTCAATGAATCCGCGGTGTTGGCCAAAGAGGCCGAAGAAGTGCTGCTGTTTCGCGACATGCAGGCCGATCTGCTGCAACAGTTGTTGCGGCGTCTGGCAGCGGTCAAGTCACTCAACGCACCCTGAAACGCTTCGTTTGGACAAGCGGCCGGTTTCAGCCGCGCACGATGCGTTTGACGGGCCGCTCGGCAGAGGCTTCGTTGCCCGGCTTGTCGGCGTAGAGGTAGGCCGAGATTGCCTCCGTGAGTTTTTCCGCCTGGCTCACCTGGTTTTCACCGCTGATCATCAGGCTGGTGACCATGGCCTCGATAACCAACAGGGCGGCGGTGTAGCTGCTCGACAGCACCGGGTGGGTGGCAGGTGCCACCAGCACATCGTGGGACCAGTTGACCAATGGGGACGCCATCGAGTCGGTCAGCGCAATCACGTGGGCGCAGCGGTCGCGGGCATACCGTGTCAGCATGACGGCGTCACTCGCATAGCGCGGAAACGAGATGGATATCAGCAGGTCTTTGGGGCCGATATTCATCAGGCGACCGGCGGCAACCTCGGTGCCGCCAAACTCCACCACATTGATGGCCTGGCGGCAAAAGGGCTGCAGGTCCAGCGCCAGCATCGCCGACAGGTGGGCACTGATGCCAAAACCCAGCGTATACACCGTCTCCGCCGCCAGGATTTTGTGGGCGATGGAGACCAGCATGGACGGATTCAGTCCCGCAGCGGCCGACTGGAAATTGCTGACGCTGGCCTCCAGGCTCTCGGCGATGATGGGGTTGCTGCCGCCGCCTGGTAAATCCTTGCGCTGCAACGCACTGCGCAGCTTGTCGACCGGTTGAAACACCGGCTGCAGTGCATGCTGCAAAGCATCGGCCATGCCGCTGCGCAGTGCCGCATATCCATTGAAACCCAGCGTGCGGGCGAAACGGCTCAGCGTGGCGGTCGAGGTCTGCGTGTTGTGCGCCAGTTCCTCGATACCCCAGGCCGTCGCACGTACCGGGTTGCGCAGCAGGAAATCGGCAATCGCCACATTCGAGCCGCGCCCGTCCGCCAACACCTCGCGCAACTTGAAGCCCAACGGCGATTGGGCAAACGCCGTGTCAACCGAAGGGTTGGCGAAGGTCGCCGGGCTGGCTTCGTCAGTTTCTTTCATGGAGGGGTGTCTGGGGTTGAGTGGTTCTTGCAGCGGGTTCCGGGGCCTTCGTGGGTGCCAACGCGACCCACAGCCCTGTGTAGGATACCCGGTCCCCCGCCGCGCTTTCGCCTGACCTGCGGGCACGAAACACAGTATGGTCATCGCGTGTCAGGGTCGCCCGGTAGTACGGCGTGTTCTGGATGCTTCGGGGGTCGGCGCTATGGTGCGTGGTGCCCGTAGCGCGACTCGCACCTTGCAGTCCCATGGCTGTGGTCAGTCGCCAGAAGTTCGACGAACCGTAGTCGAGCAGCTTGTCCTGAGTGACAGGGGGCTGCGTGTTCACTACAGGCAACACCTCGCCATCTGACGAAAGCCGGACCTGCAAATCACCCGCGCCATCCACACTGGCGTGGTCACCCGGCAACAGATAGTGTGCGCGTGCCTTTTCGATCACCAAGGGGAGCCGCACATCCGCGCTGCCACGGGCTTGCCGCAAATCAGCGATGAAGACGCCCCCCGCACCCACCACCGAAAACCGGGTGTTTCCCGACGCATCGGGTCGATGCACCAGCAATGCGGTGTTCTCGTCCACACCAAAACCATAGTCCATGCCGCTGTCGTGCACAGCGCGTATCAGCCGAGCTTCACGGGCCCTTTTGGAGAAGTGGGAGTCCAGCACCCCAAAACGGAACACCCCCAGGCCACCCAGCGGGTAGATGACTGGGGCATAGGTGATGCTGTGCCCCGGCGCGGTCTGTTCAGGGGCCTCCGCAGCGGGACCCCGCCCCACTGCAAAGCCCGCTTTCAGCACGTCGTAGGCATCGCCGCCACCAATCATCGGCACTGGTTTCCCGCGCCACAGTCCACCGCCCTGAATGTGGTTGCCCGCGCTGGTGCCGGCCACCACCAGTTGGCCTCGCGCATGACGGCGTTGCAATATTCTGAGTTGTTCACTGGCGATGGTGTAACGCCCGTCGCCGTCCTTGCCCACCAGGCTTTCCAGATGGCGCGCCTGGTTGCCACCGGAAAAGTAAATGCCATTGATACGCTCCAACGCGGCATTCAGCAGCGCGCCATGGTTCGCGCACAAGGTTCTTTGCTGGGCCGACAGGTCGGGAAATTGCAGGTCCGCATGGTGCACGGGGCGCTCCGGGTTGGTATTGGCATAACTGTCGAAGTAGTACCGCACCTGTTCACAGTCCTGGGCATCCAGGGCTTGGCGGAACCCGCCGTCCAGAGGCAGGTACACCACATCGGCGCCGGCCGAAGCCAGTGCAAACACATTGATATCACGGTCCGCAAATGGATGCGGACCAGCAGATGCAGTCACCACACCAATCAAGGGTTTCCTGCCCGAGTTGGCAGAGCGGGCCGCCGCAACAAAACGCTCAAATATTTCCACGCTGGCGCTGTTGGAAGAAAAAAGCGTCGAGCGGCCCTGGTACTTTCGGGTGGCGGGTGTCACAGGGTCTGCCAGGGCGGACCGCAGCATGGCAAGTTCTGCGGGTGTCAGTCGGGCGTCGCCCGGCTGCAAGGAGGTGGCGGACAGTAGCACTTCCACCGCCTGCCAGGACACCTGTTTGGTTGGCACCGGGGCGTCGCTCAGACTGTCCGACAGGTGCAGCACGAGTTGGAGTTTGCGCTGTGAATCGAATAGTGCGGCCGGTATCGCGCGTACGGCCGCCAGCCGTTCGGAGGTCAGGCTGTAGGTGACGACTGGCATCGTGGGTTCGGCATCAAAGCTGATGTTCTCTTTACCCAGTCCACGGAAGGCGGGGTCTTGCGCCAGTATGGTGTCCCAGTCGGCTGTGCAATCCCGACCTTGTACGCTGCCCGTAAAGCTGGAGCAGCGCCGCTCCGCGCCCCCAATGATGACGTTGGTGAGTTCGGGCTCATTGCCCGCCATGGCATGGTTGAAGCCTCCGAGCAAGACCGACAGCAGCAAAACGCAGACCCGAACCCAGAGAGACCGCTGTAGCTCCCGCTGAGGGGCTTGCCGTCGGAAGCGGATGGAGGGGGAAACCATCGGGAAAGGATGCAGCACAAGCAGGCCCCAACAAGTGCGGATCGGTTTTCACAATCCTGATGATGAAAATAATAAGACGAAATCGTCGCGATTTGTGCGATTTTGACCGACCAGAGTCTATTCTCGGTCAGGGTTTGCACCTATATTTACATAAACATTAAATATGAAAATAGTTGTACATTATCCCCACTTCATCTGAAACCCGTGTCTCACACCAGGAGTATCCATCCATGTTCCGCCAGTTGATTCTGTTCCTGACAACCGCTGCAGCCGCCCTCGGTCTGGCGGCGGTCGCACACGCCCAAGCGCCCGGCTGGGCCAAAATTCGCATCGGCGTGGAAGCCAACTACCCGCCATTCTCCCAAATGGGTACCGACGGCAGGTTCTCCGGTTTTGACATCGATATAGCCAACGCCCTGTGCGCCACCATGAAGGCCGAGTGCACCCTGGTGTCGCAGGAGTGGGACGGCATGATGCCGGCCCTTAACGCCCGCAAGTTTGACATGATCGTGGCCTCCATGACGATCTCTGAAGAGCGGCTCAAGGTGGCAGACTTCAGCGACTCGTACTACGACATCCCGTCCACCTTCATCGCGAGGACCGGTGTTTTCAAGGATGTGAGTCCCGCCAGCCTCAAGGGCAAGACCATCATCGTGACGCGCAACACGCCGCGCGCCAAGTTCCTCGCAGAAAACTACAAGGACAGCCAGGTACTGCAGGTGGCCAAAGAGGCCGATGTGACCATGGAACTGTCCGCCGGGCGCGGTGACATTGGATTCGGGTCCTCACTGGCCGCCACCACCGCATTCCTGAAATCCCCCGAGGGCAAGACCTTCGGCAAGGTGGGCCCACCCATCAACCCCAGTGGCAACAAGGCGGGTGGCACCGGTATCGCCATGCGCAAGGGTGAAGAGAGCCTGCGCACCAAGGTCAATGCGGCCCTCAAGACCATCACCGCCAATGGTGCCTACAAATCCATCAACGACAAATATTTCGACGTGAATATCCGCGGCGAATAACAACCACTTCTCTTCAAAAGCCCTTCCAACGACCCCACCAACCCCGGACCACATTCCCATGACAAGCACCACACCACCCCTATCCGCTCGCGCCGCGTTTGCGCTGCGCCCTTGTGCCCATGCCGCCGCGCTGGCCGTATCCCTGTTCGCCAGTCAGGCCGCATTGGCCCAGGCCGAAACCGGCAGACTCGAACGGGTGGAAGTCACAGGCAGCTCCATCAAACGGGTGGATGCTGAAACTGCCTTGCCAGTACAAATCATCAAGCGCGAGGACATCGACAAAAGTGGCGTCACCACCGCAGCCGAGCTGTTGAAGAACATCACCGCCAACACCGCGCCCTTGTCAGACGGGGCCAG
This sequence comes from uncultured Rhodoferax sp., assembly GCA_964569855.1. Classification (GTDB taxonomy): domain Bacteria; phylum Pseudomonadota; class Gammaproteobacteria; order Burkholderiales; family Burkholderiaceae_C; genus Allorhodoferax. The sequence goes on along the minus strand of CAZMXB010000301.1, from coordinate 377 downwards.
CATCACTGACGGCACCTCCGGCCAGCGCGGCTTCAATGGTGCCAACCTGAGGGGCTTGGGCGTATCGTCCACACTGGTGCTGCTCAATGGCCGGCGCCTGGCCAATTTTGCGTCGCCCGGTGACAACGCCGGCGTGGATTTGAACAACATCCCGGCTGGTGCCATCCAGCGGGTGGAAGTGCTCAAGGACGGCGCCTCGGCCATCTACGGCACCGACGCCATTGGTGGCGTGATCAACTTCATCACCCGCAAGGACTACCAGGGCCTGGATTTCAATGCGTCGGCGGCCAACACCCAGGAAGGCGGTGCTGGCAAACGCACGGCCAGCATCAGTGCCGGTGCCGGTGACCTGAACAAGGACGGCTTCAACGTGTTTG
>CAZMXB010000300.1:1753-6053 GCA_964569855.1 uncultured Rhodoferax sp. | reverse complement strand
CGTGTTGGCTGTAGGATTACTGCCCTATGACGCCAAAGTCGTTCGATACGCACTACCTTTGTCCGTTGTGGGTCTTTTGATCGCGGCCTTTCATGCGCTGCTTCTTGCAGGCTTTATCCCAGCAAACCTCACACCCTGCACACAGGGGGTGCCCTGTTCCAAGGTCCAGATTCAGTGGTTTGGCTTTTTGACTATTCCGTTGATGTCTGTGTTGGCATTTCTGGCGATCAGTTTGCTCCTGGTTTGCTCCCATTTCAAGTCGTCCAAATGAAACAAAAAAACATTCTCATCGCGGCCGCCGCGCTGCTCATCTTGGTGTTCGGGTTTGGTGCCGTCTATTTCCAGAATCAAAAGTCCGAGCAGGCAGCACAGAGGCTCAAGGAAAACGCTGTAGCACTCGTGCGGACGCATTCACCCACATTTGGTAGTCCGGCAGCGCCCGTGCATATCGTCGAATTCCTGGACCCCGCGTGCGGAACCTGCCGGGATTTCTACCCCTTAGTGAAACAGATGATGGCTGCAAATCCTGGAAAGATACGAGTCTCTGTTCGGTACGCTCCGTTTCACCCGGGTTCCGATCAGGTGGTGAAGGTCATTAAGGCCGCCAGAAGTCAAGGCTTGTTCAAGGACACACTGGAAACACTGTTTGCGTCGCAGAACCAATGGGTTGTGAACCATGCCGCTCAACCGGACTTGGTATGGCCGTTGCTTGCGCGCACCGGACTGGATCTGGATCGGGCAAGAATTGACATGACCCGACCCGAGATTGCACAACTCATACAACAGGACCTAGCAGATGCAAAAACCCTGAACGTCACCATGACTCCCGAGTTTTTTGTCAATGGAAAGCCGCTTCCCAGCTTTGGTTTCGAAGAACTGAAGAAGCTGGTGGATGAAGCCCTCGTCGAAGCAAGCAAAAAGTAGGAAAGACCGATGAAACATGCACTTAGAAGAACCGCCTTTGCCACGGTGGTCGCGGTAGGGTTCTGCACCGGCGCTATCGCTGGTGAGCCGGTCCCAGGCGCAACGGTTGAGAGTTTTCTCGCGATTGCCAAGGAACGCAATCCGGAATTCGCCAGCATGCGCCAAGAGGTCCAGGCCGCAGGTGAGCGCATCGCCTCAGCGGGGGCCCTGCCAGATCCCAAGTTCCGCGTGGAGCTGATGGATATCACCAAAATGGGGGAGCAAGACCCAACCATCCTGCCCGGCAACGTTGGCAGCACACGGTACACCTTCATGCAGGACATCCCCTGGCTGGGCAAGCGTGACCTCAAACGCGAAATTGCTGCGCTTGAGGCCGATGCCGCCAAGGGACGTGCGCTAGGGACCTGGTCTGAGTTGGCCTCGCGCATCAAGACCAACTTTGCACAGTTCTACTTCCTGTATCAAAACGAACGCCTGACACAGGAAATCCTGGATTTGATGAAACGCCTGGAGCAGATTGCGCAAGCTCGCTATGCGAGTGGACTGGTGCCGCAACAAGATGTCGTCCGGGCGCAAGTTGAACAGAGCAACATGCGCAATGAACTGATTGCACTGAAGAACGAGCAGCGCATGGTACAGGCGCGATTGAACACGCTGATTGCCCGGCCAGCGAATGCCCCGCTGGAGTCCCCACAGTCTTTGCGCCCACTTCCTGCCGCATCACAGATCGAGTTTTCCCTACTGGAATCCCGTGTCCGTGAAAATAACCCGCTGATCTTTGCGCAAAACTCGCAGTTCAAGGCCGCGCAGAATGTGCGCGAATTGGTCTACAAGAACCGGTACCCCGACTTGACAGTGGGAATCACTCCTGTCCAGTACGGCAACGCCATCAAGGAGTGGTCTTTGATGGTTGAACTCGTTATACCGCTGCAACAGTCTGCACGCCGCTCCCAGGAACGTGAAGCAGAAGCCATGCTGTCCGCCGCGGAAACACGCAAGCAGGCCGTTGCCAACCAGGTGCTGAGCGATCTCGCCGAGAACCTGTCCGCTCTGGATGCGGCCCGCCAGACAGAGGTGACCACTTCTGCGAGCCTGTTGCCGCTTGCGGAACTTTCATCAAAGTCCGCCATGGCCAGTTATGAAACCGGAAAAGTAGATTTCGCGACTCTCTTGGACGCCCAAAAGCAAATCCGCCAGGCAAAACAAATCCAGATCAAGGCCCAGGTTGAAGCGCAATTGCGCCTGGCAGAAATTGAAAAACTCTTGGGAGAAGAACTATGAAGAACGGCGCCATTACATTCATCGGCGTTGCCGTGGCCATCCTGGTGGCTGGCGGTGTTGGGTACCGCTTCGGTAGCTCCGGATCCGCCCCACAACCACACTCGGAATCGACCGCACCCAGCGCGGCAGTGGTGAAGGCGGAAAAGAAGCTCCTGTACTACCGTAACCCGATGGGCTTGCCCGACACGTCGCCCACACCCAAAAAAGATCCCATGGGCATGGACTACGTTGCCGTTTACGCAGGTGAGCAGGATGACGAGCCATCCGCGCCCAATCAAATCAAGATCAGCACGGAGAAAGTGCAAAAACTAGGCGTGCGTGTTGAGACTGCCCAGTTGCGCGCACTGGATCGCAATGTTCGTGCAGCCGGACGCATAGAACCAGATGAGCGGCGCGTATTCTCGATTTCCCCCAAATTTGAGGGCTACGTCGAGCGGTTGCATGTCAACGTCACCGGTCAACCAATCAGCAAAGGCCAAGCCTTGTTTGAGGTCTATAGCCCGGAACTGGTATCTGCGCAACGCGAATATGCCATTGCGGTTCAGGGTATGGACTCCCTCAAGGGCGCAGACAGCACCACGCAATCGGGAATGAAGCAACTCGCGGACTCCAGCCTGGCGCGGCTGCGCAACTGGGATATCTCGGAGGAGCAGGTCAAGGCTCTTGCCAAGGCTGGTGAATCCAAACGAACCCTGACGATGCGCTCACCAGTGTCGGGAATCGTGACCGAAAAGAAAGCGGTTCAGGGAATGCGATTCATGCCGGGTGAATCGCTGTACCAGGTTACCGATCTGTCGTCAGTCTGGGTCATTGCCGACGTTTTTGAGCAGGACATTGCTTGGGTTAAAACAGGGACGAAGGCCAAGGTCAAGATCAACGCGTACCCCGACAAGGAATTCTCGGGCGCGGTGACCTATGTCTATCCCACGTTGAAGCCGGAAACCCGGACTGTTTCCGTGCGTGTTGAATTGGCCAATCCCGGACTGTTGCTGAAACCGTCCATGTTTGCCCAGGTCGAGCTGCCAGTATCTTCAAAGGGCCAAACGGTGACGGTCCCCTTGTCTGCCGTCATCGATAGCGGAACGCGCAGCATTGTGCTCGTGCAGCTCAAGGAGGGGCGTTTTGAGCCGCGCGAAGTCCGTCTGGGTCAACGTAGCGAAAGCTATGTTGAGGTGCTGGATGGCGTCAAAGATGGCGAGTCGGTGGTGGTTGCTGCCAACTTCCTGATCGATGCCGAAAGCAATTTGAAGGCGGCAGTTGGCGGTCTTGGTCATAGCGGCCATGGCGGTGCCGCTAAACCCGATAACAAAGCGTCGGCAGAAACCAAGCCCACCACCGGCGCAGCAACATCGGGACACAAGGCTGAAGGAGCGATTGCAGAGATCGACACCAAAGCAGGCACGGTGAGTATCAACCACGGTCCCGTCCCCAGTCTCAAGTGGCCAGCCATGCAAATGGAATTCCAGGTAGCGAACGCCGCTCTGCTCAACGCCCTGAAAGTTGGCAATACGGTTGCGTTTGAGTTTGTCGAGCGCAAGCCTGGCGAATGGGTGATTACCAGTGTTACACCAATGTCTGGCGCCAAAGGTGCTGCGGCACCTGCAGCCCATGCCAGTCACTAAAGGGAACTCCCATGCTGGCAAAAATTATTGAATGGTCGGGGCGCAACCGCTTTTTGGTCCTACTCGCAACACTGTTTATCACCATTGGCGGCGTCTTCGCCGTCATCCATACGCCGCTTGATGCCCTACCCGACCTGTCGGACGTGCAGGTGATTGTTTACACCGAGTACCCAGGCCAAGCACCTCAGGTGGTCGAGGACCAGGTCACTTACCCGCTGACGTCGGCCATGCTGTCGGTTCCGAAGTCGAAGGTTGTGCGAGGTTTCTCGTTCTTTGGCGCATCCTTCGTCTACATCATTTTTGAAGACGGGACCGACATCTACTGGGCGCGCTCGCGGGTTCTGGAGTATCTCAATTTCGCATCAGGGCGAATGCCAAAGGGGGTTACGCCCCAGATTGGTCCGGATGCTACGGGCGTAGGCTGGGTCTACCAATATGCGTTGATCGGTAAGGACAAGACTCTGGCCGAGTTG
>CAZMXB010000300.1:0-1743 GCA_964569855.1 uncultured Rhodoferax sp. | reverse complement strand
TATTTGCGCTACCAGTTGACCAAAGCGCACGGTGTCGCGGAGGTTGCATCTATCGGCGGGTTTGTGCAGACCTACCAGGTGACCGTAGATCCGGTGAAGCTGCGCGCGTACGGTATCCCTCTGCCGAAGGTTTCCCAGATCATCCGCGACTCCAATCGTGACGTGGGTGGCCGGGTCATTGAAATGGCCGAAACCGAATACATGGTGCGCGGCAAAGGTTATCTACGCAGTACGAGTGATATTGAGAACCTCGTGGTCAAGTCGGACAAGGGGACACCGGTTCTGATTCGGGATATTGCCCGCGTCGAGCTGGCACCGGACGAGCGCCGTGGCCTCACGGAGCTTAACGGCGAAGGTGAGGTGGTGTCCGGTATTGCCATGGCGCGCTATGGTCAAAATGCGCTGGAAGTCATTCATAACCTGAAGGAAAAGATCACCGAAATCTCAGCGGGCCTGCCCGACGGTGTTCGCATCGAAACCGTCTATGACCGGTCAGAGCTGATTCACCGTGCGATTGACACGCTCAAGCGGACCCTGCTGGAAGAAAGTTTGATCGTGGCGGCAGTCTGCATTGTCTTTCTGCTACATGTGCGCTCAGCTCTGGTGGCCATCTTGATGCTGCCAGTGGGCGTGCTAATTGCATTCTCAGCCATGCGTTTACTGGGCATGAACTCCAATCTGATGAGTCTCGGAGGTATTGCCATTGCGATTGGCGCCATGATTGATGCGGCGATTGTGATGATCGAGAATGCGCATAAACACATTGAAAGACTGCCACACGACCACAGTCACAGCGACCGCGTCGAGGCCATGATTACCGCCTGCAAGGAAGTCGGTCCAGCGCTGTTCTTCTCGTTGCTGATCATCACCGTGTCCTTCCTGCCGGTATTCACGCTTGAATCCCAGGAGGGTCGGCTGTTCTCGCCCCTTGCCTACACCAAGACCTTCTCCATGGCGGGCGCGGCTTTCCTGTCGGTGACATTGGTGCCGGTGCTCATGATTCTGTTCATCCGCGGCAAGATCATGCCGGAGTCCAAGAATCCTGTGAACCGCTTTCTGATATGGGGGTATCGACCCATCATTGCGGGCGTACTACAGTGGAAGAAGACGACCATCTTCGTCGCATTGCTGGCTCTGGCGGCTTCCCTCTATCCTGCCAGCAAGCTGGGTTCCGAATTTATGCCCACCCTGAACGAAGGCTCGCTGCTATTCATGCCGGCCTCCCTCCCAGGTATGTCGATCACCAAGGCGGCCGAACTGCTGCAGACACAGAACAAGATCATCAAGAGTTTCCCGGAAGTCGCTTCAGTCTATGGCAAGGCTGGTCGCGCAAATACCGCCACAGACCCCGCGCCTACCGAGATGTTCGAGACGGTGATCAATCTCAATCCCGAGTCGACATGGCGCCCAGGTATGACCACCGACAAACTGATTGCAGAGATGGACAAGGCGCTACAGTTTCCCGGTGTCGCCAATGCCTGGACCATGCCCATCAAGGCACGTATCGACATGCTGTCCACGGGCATTCGGACACCGATAGGTATTAAGGTCTTCGGTAAGGATCTCAATGAGATGGAAAGGCTTGCCCGTGAGATTGAGACAGTTGTCAAAACCGTTCCGGGCACCACCTCGGCCTTCGCAGAGCGCATCACGGGTGGCTACTACCTGAACATCGAACCCGATCGCACCCAACTGGCGCGGTACGGTCTGGCCGTAGGTGACCTGCAGGATGTGATCGGCACC
>CAZMXB010000299.1:2612-6084 GCA_964569855.1 uncultured Rhodoferax sp. | reverse complement strand
TCACGTATTCAATTTCCGCCTGGGTGTTGGTGATGACAATACTCTCCGGGCTTTGTTCGACGGCCAGTGCCAGTTTGCGCAACTGGTCCAGCGCCTGCTCACGCTCGGTCACATCCTGTGCCAGGATCAGTTTTGCCTCCCGGGTGTCGAACTTCAAGGTATGCGAGGTAATGTCAACCTTGATCAGGCTGCCGTCTTTGCGCTTATGCCGCCACATAGCTGCCCGCAAGTCACTCTCGTTGCGGCGGCTTGCCACATCGTGCATCATCAGGGCGACGTCTGCCGCAGGGCGAATGTCTTTGAGGGTCATGCCCAAAAACTCCTCGCGGCTGAAGCCGTAGTTGGCTACCGCTGCATCGTTGACGGCCAGAAAGGCCAGCGTGTCCACGTCGTAAACCCACATGGGGTGCGGGTGGCTGTCAAACAGTTCGCGGTACCGGCGCTCGCTCGCCTGCAAGGCCTCCTGGTCCAGCGCCTGGTCTTCGAGCAGGCTGAGCAATACATTGCGGGATTCTTCAGCCGCTGCCTCCAGCACGGCGCGTTCGGTGACGTTGCGGATGAAGGCAGTCACCCCGGAGATGGTGCCATCCGCCTGGTGCACCGGGTTCCAGACATATTCGTAATGAATGTTCGCACCGGGTTGCATCTGGGTTTCGGTGAAGCTTTCGCCAGCCAGCGCCCGGTCTATGCTTTGCCGGGCCAATTGGCGCAGCGTGGGGTCGGTCATGGCCTCCAGCAGGCTGCTGCCGATCTGAATGTCGGCCTGCCAGACCTGGCGCATTTCCTGGCGATGCTTTTCATTGAATGTGGTGTAGCAGTAATGCTGGTCCAGCGAAAAAATCACGATGTCGACGGGGCTGTTGATCAGGGCGTCAAGCAGGGCATTGCGTCTTTGCAGGTTGTCTTGGGCCTGCTTGCGCTCGCTGAAGTCGCGCGCCAGTGACAACACGGCACGCACCTGACCCTGCGTGTCCCGCTCAGGCACCAGGCGCCAGTTGAAGCTGCGGCGTCCGCGGGGGGTCTCGAACTCGAACTCGCTTTCCAGGCCGTTGCCGCCTTCGAACACGGCCGCAATGTTGGTCTCGAAGAACACGCACTGGGCTTCGGTAAAGCCGAGTTCGCGGTGCGTCTTGCCAAGAAAGCTGGCAGCCGGCAGGTCCGACACCTCGGCCACGTTGGCCGACACAAAGAGGTGGCGGCCAGCGCGGTCAAAACGCATCACCACGTCGGGCAAAGCGTCAATCAGGGCGCTTTTTTCCGCCGCTGCAACCTGGGCCTCTTCCATCAAACGCCGGCTTTGTGCTTGCGCCTGGTGCAAGCGGGCATAGGCATCCACCCGGGCCAGCAGTTCGCGGTTTTCGATGGGACGGGCAATATAGCCATCGGCGCCCGCATCCAGCCCGGTGGCCTGGTCGTCGCCGCGCGTGTAGTGGCCCGAGAGCATCACCACCAGCGTATCGGCCAGCGCCGCGCTGGCCTTGATGCGGCCGCAGATTTCAATGCCGTCAACATCCGGCAGTTGCCGGTCCAGCAAGACCAGGTCGGGCGCATGTTCGCTGATCATTTGCCAGGCAGCCTCGCCACTGGCGGCACTGCGCACGGCATAACCGGCCTGCGCCAGCACACGGCTGGTGGCATGCAGGATGGCAGGGTCGTCGTCGACGACCAGGATGCAGCAATCGCGCGTTTCAATCATGTCAGGTTTGGTTGGGCGCGGCGGGCAAGGGCTCTGCCAACTGTGCGTCGCTGATGCTCACGAACACCGGGATATGGGTGATCATCCACGCAAAAAACGGGTACAGCTCGGCGCAACTGTCGGCGCCAATTTGCTCACGCAGGATTTCCACAAAGGTATCCAGATTGGCTGCCCAGTAGGTGCTCTGAAAACCATGGGTGCGGTAGGCGCGAAACACCCAAAGTACTGTCTCCACCAGTATTTGTGGCGTGTAGGCGCCAAACAGGCTACCCATGAAGCGACAGAAGTTGCGGCTGTTGTCTTGCATCATCGGCAGGTTGTCGGGGCCAATCAGGCGGTACAGATCGGGCCGCGCAGCCATGCGCTGGTTCAACAATTCGGCCAGCGCATCGCGTTTGGCCTCGAACTCGGCGGCGGCCGTTGCGCTGGGTTGGCGCAACAGGCGGGCGGTTTGCAACAAATAGTCAGGGGTCATGGCAGTTCCTCCTGCGAGGGTTCTCGCGTGACGGGCACAGTGAACCAGAAGCATCCGCCCTGGCCGGGCACGCTGTCCACACCGATGCGCCCGCCATGTGCTTCAACGATGCGCCGGGCAATCGACAGGCCCAGCCCGGTGGCGCGTTCGCCGCCGGTCTTGCGGCTGCCGGCCTGGGCGAATGCCTCAAACAGGTGCGCCTGAGCGGCGGCGTCGATGCCGGCACCTTCGTCGCGCACTTCGCAGCGCAGTTCCTCGCCTTGCGCCTTGGGTGCGCGGCGCAAGGTGATCGTGACCTGCTGACCAACCTGGCTGTGTTCGACCGCGTTACCCGCCAGGTTGAGCAGCACTTGTTGCAGCTTCGCAGCGTCCAGGCGCATGTCACCACCAGCCAGGCTGGCATCGGCCACCAGCGACACCTCCTTGCGTTGGGCCAATGGCCGCAGCAGCACCATGGCGGCGTCAAGGATATCGGCCGCGCGTGCATTCGCCAGGTCAAGGCGCAACTGGTTGGCTTCAATCACCGCGAGGTCCAGAAAGTTGTCCACCAGACGCTTCATGTCGGCAGCGGCGGCGCGGCTGATCGCCAGAAACTCCCGATGCTCGGCTCCCAATTCGGCCTCATCCAGAACGAACTGCACATAGGCCAGTATGGCCCCGATGGGCTTGCGCAAGTCGTGCGCCGCCATTCCGAGAAACGTGTTTTTGAGCTGGTTGAGTTCGTTGAGCTCGGCATTGGCCTGGTGCAGTTGACGGGTCAGGTTGCTCAACTCGCGGTTAAGCCCCAGCACGCTCTCACCCAGTCGCCGTTGTGCGGCGATATCCGGGCTGCCCAGAGCCAGATGGCCATCGGGTACCGGGAAAAAATGAAACAGAAAGGTCTCCGGTACCCGCGCAGCGGTGTTCAGGCTCAGCCGGGCCGGCACCTCGGTACCTGCCAGCCGGTCGGTGCAGGTGAGTTCGCGCGTGGTGAACGCCACCAGCCAGTCCGTGAAAGGCCGCCCCAGTTGCTCCATCGGCAGAATCCGGCGCGCGTAGGCATTGCATTCGGTCACCAGCATGCCCTGATCCAGCGCCAGCACCAGCACCGGCGCGGTGGTGTTTAGGTAGTCAGCAAGAATCGGGTTGGCGGCAGGGTTCATGGCGCGGCTGCGGTGGCCTCAAACGCAGAGATCCAGGCATCGAGTTCCGGCAGGCTGCCCAGATAACGGGAACCGGGGATGCGCTCGACCCGCTCGCGGCCGCCCACGCGCAAAGCCTGACCGCCAACCAGAATGGGCAGGTCAGGGAACGCGGCGCGG
>CAZMXB010000299.1:0-2602 GCA_964569855.1 uncultured Rhodoferax sp. | reverse complement strand
GGCCAGTTCGATGAATGTGTCAAGATTAAAAAACACGGTCAGCGACAGGCAGGCCACCTCCGGGCGGCGGGCGGCGATCAGGTCGAGCACATCGCGGTAGGGCGCATTGGCCCCCAGAAATAGCCCCCGCCAGCCGCGCATTTCGAACAGGTCGGCCACCATCTTGGCGCCCATCTGGTGCTGCTCGTTCGCCGCGCAGGTGATGAGTGCCGAATGGTTGACGCGCGGCATTGCAAACAGGCGTGGGTAGGCCAAGGCCATGACCCCCTCGCTGATGGCGCTGGCCAGGTGCTCGTCGGCCACGGAAATCCGGCCGCGTTCCCAGAGCAGGCCCACGTCATACAGCGCACGCTGGATCAGATCTTCGTAAAGCGTGGGCAAAGGCACTTGTGCGTCCAGCCAGGCCTGGGCGACTGCGCGGCAGGCGGCAGCGTCTCCGGCCAGCAGGCTGGCAAGGTAACGCGGGTAGTCGTCTGCAGGGTCAGAGGTCATGGTTTGACTGTGGGATCCTGGCCATAACGCGGCGGGCGACCGAGCTCCGTCAGCAGGCTGTTGACTTCCTGCTTGATGGCCAGCACCCGGCCTTCGCGGCCCAGCGTAACCTGGTGCCAGCGGCGCAACTCGTCCATTTGTGCCGCCATCCGCGCCTCATTGCGCTTGCGGACCGTGACGTCCACAACAAATCCGATGATCTGGGCCAGGTTGTGCTGCGAGTCCAGCACGCAATAGCCGTCATCCTGCACATCGAGGAAGGAGCCGTCAGCCCCACGCAGGCGGTAGCTGTGGTGAAAGGGTTGTTGTGTGCTGATCACGTGTTCCAACGCAAGGCGAAAACCGTCGCGGTCATCCGGGTGTATGCGCTCCAGCCAGGCCGTCAGGCCACCCGTCAACCGGGCTGGTGTCGACCCCAGCACGCGTAAGGTGTCGCCTCCATAGGTAATGCTTCGGGTTGTTGTATCCATGTCATACAAGATTTGCCCACTCGCGTTGATCACGGCTTCGTACCGGCTTTTCCACTGCGCAATTTCTTCGGCAGCGGCAAAGGTGTCCAAGGCAAAGCTGATGTTCGCGGCCACGGACTCCAACAGTTCCCGAATGTCGGGCGCAAACGCGTTCAGCGTATTGCTGTAGAGCGTCAAGGCCCCCACGACCTTACCGCCGCGTGACAGCGGCAAGGCCGCAGACGACTGCCACCCCGCAAGCGCACCCCTTGTATGCCAAGCTTCTGTGTGCGCATCATGCTGAAAATCCTGACACCAGTCAGCCTTGTTTTCACGCATAGCCCTGGCGGTCGGGCCCTGGCCCAGCGGACTGGCTGCGTCCATGCTGATCGTGATGTCGTGCAGGTAGCCATCGGCATCTCCGCACGAAGCGACCGGTTTGACCAGTTGATCGGCCGCGCTCAACGAACAGACCCAAGCCATCGTCATACCACCGTGCTCGACCATATCGTGGCAGACGCGTTCGAACAATTCAGTGGTCGTTGCAGACCGGGCAATCGCTTCGTTGCAACGGCTCAACGCCGCAAAGCGCCGGTTCGCGCGCATCAGTTCAGCTTCGGACCGCTTTTGCGCCGTGATGTCGCGACTGACTCCCAAGATGCCGATGGTCTGCCCTGCAGGGTTACGAATCCCGCTGACAGAGACGTCCGTCCAGACCGTTGTTCCGTCGCTGCACGTCTGCTCCAACTCGCCGCGAAATTCAAGTGTCGGTAGCCTTTCAATCGATCCGAGATTGGATCGCAGCATGGCCTCCCGGGCGACCGGGAGCGAGCCCGGACACAATGCCTGTTCCAAGGTTTGTGCCATGGCTTGTTCAGGGGTGAAGCCCCGCAATTTCTGCACCGACGGGCTGACATAGGTGAAGTGGCCTTCCAAATCCATGGTCCAGATCACATCACTGGCGTTGTCAGCCAACAAGCGGTGTCGCTGTTCACTTGCCTGCAACGCCGCAGCAACCCTGCGCCGCTGCACGATATGCCACACGGTCTCGGCGATCAGCCGCACCGTCTCCACGTCGCGCTCGGTGTAGGGCTCGGGTTTGTTGCCCACACCCGACAACATGTGCACCAGCCCGGCTTCCAGCACCGGTACGGTGATCAGGCGCTGCAGATGGGCGTGGCCCTCGGGCAGCCCACGTTTACCTGCGGCATTGGCGTAGTCGTTGTAGACCACGGGCTGGCGTTGGCGCAAGGCGTCGGCCCAAATACCGGCCTCGCTGACGGGATAGTGGCTGTCAAAGGCGGCCTTGCAGTAGTGCGCCAAGGTGCCGCTTGACCAATTCACCAGTTCGATGGTCTCCTGGTCTTCATGCACAAAATGGATGAAAGCAATGGTGCTGTCCGTCAGTGCCTCGGCCACGCCCTGCCCATATTGCATGAAGGCGGATTCGTCCATCGTTTCGGCCTTCAAAGGGAGGTCGAGCAGGGCATCCGACCGGCGGGCCTGCAACTGCAGGTCGGCCTCTTTTTGCTTGCGATCGGTAATGTCGGTGTGTGAACCCAGCAGTCGCAGCGGTTGCCCATTGGCATCGTGTTCGACCAACCGGCCCAGCGAGAGAATCCACTTCCAGTCGCCGGTTTGGGTCTTTTGGCGAAATTCGA
>CAZMXB010000298.1:5878-6087 GCA_964569855.1 uncultured Rhodoferax sp. | reverse complement strand
CTGATTCGATTTGAAGAACTTTGTCAGCATGTCCATGTAGCCCATGTATCCCAATGCTTCAGAGCTGTTACCAAGCTCAATGAAGTCATTAGGGCTTGGTGTTGCTGTGTTCAAAAACCGATAGCGAACACGCTTGATAAACGCAACGATTTCATCTCGCGTTTTGCCTGCGAAGTTCTTCAGGATTGAAGATTCGTCAAGGATCACAC
>CAZMXB010000298.1:5499-5868 GCA_964569855.1 uncultured Rhodoferax sp. | reverse complement strand
CCATCTACACCGTCGCCGCCAGCGGTGTTATTCGTCAGTGGCCATCCAAGTCTTTTACCTCTTGCAATCCAGTAGCGCTCTGATTCTTGCCAAGGCCACTCACCATGCACGGACTCAAAAATCACAAGATCAGGAACAAGGCCGCGCTTTTTAAGCGACTGAAGCCAGTGCGAACGATGGCAGTTTGAAACCTCGTTCATGTGGTTTTGCAATCGTTGCTCTGGCCTGATTGACTTGCGGGAGAGGGAAGCATCCTCGGTGGGCGCCACCGTGAGGGCTTCGATATTGTAACCCCGAGCGGAACACAGGCCGGAGACGCGGGAAAGCGCACCGGATTCATTCTCGATGACAAGGGAGATGACGTGTCGC
>CAZMXB010000298.1:488-5489 GCA_964569855.1 uncultured Rhodoferax sp. | reverse complement strand
GTCGTCTATACCGATTCGAGCAGCTTCATCAATGAACTGGAAAGCAACAGCCAAAGGCGTCAGAATCAACACACGCTTGTTTGTGTGCCGGATGATGTTCTCAGCGATTGAAAGCTCCATCAACGTCTTTCCGAGACCAGTGTCTGCAAAGATACCGATACGACCTTTACGCACAGCTTTGGCAATGATGCTTTCTTGAAAATCAAAAGCGCAATCAGGCATCCAAACAGTTTCAAAACCAAAGTCTCCGATGCTGTGCTTTTTGCGCTGTATAAATTCTGCGTAGTTCATGTTTATCCCGTAAAAAAAGCCCCGAAGGGCTTGGTTATTTATGCTGCCAATCGCATCTGATTGGCGTCGGCGAATGTCATTCGGCGGTATACCTCTCGAGTGGCCTTAACGTCGCGCTTGCAATACTCAACAACATCAAGCAATCGGCCATCAGCCACAGCTTGACCGACCATTGATCCATCCATGTCACCCTTTGGCGTTGGGATGCTCAAAGCCATGCAAAGCTTGTCCAGACTGATGCGATTGCCAAACCCGGCAAACTGCGTCATGGTGTCGTAAATCTTCGCATCCCACGACTTCGCTTGCGCTGCGGCGTTGATGATGGCGTGCGGCCTGATACCGTTGACGACATACCGCTGCCACAAGAAACGCAAGTCAAACGCGCTGACGTTGTGACCTACTACTGTTGTCGCGTTGTGCATGTTGCGTGGGATGGCGTCCAGAGCGGCGTTAAATCGTGTCAGCAATTCAACCTCGTCAAGCCCGTAAACGGCGTCAGGATTACCTGAATCGTGCAAGTCATACCCAATGCACACAACCTGCCCAAAAGCCCCGTCTAAGCCCGTCTTGGCGATGGCTTCCTCTATCGCTTCTTGCTTGCTTTCCTTGTGCCATTTTTCGATTGATGCTGGCAGCTTGATCGTGCCTGGTGGCTTGATCGTGGCTGCGATGTAGTCTGCAATGTGCGGCGCAGTAGCGGGTATGGTTTCAATATCCAGAATGATTGCGTGAAACATGGTGTACTTTCAATAGTCGTATCGGGCCAGCTTGCGAGTTTTGCTGGTGGTCATGTCGTAGTGCATTGATGCTGTGACAAAAGGTATATCTGACCCGTCATCAAAAGCTGGATCAAATCCAGAACTTGGCGGGCCACTGCTGTGCTGCCTTGTTGGCAGTGGCTTTGCATTCTTCAGAGGGTGGTGACGCAACCCGGCAACCATCTTTTCAAGCTGCTCAGGTTTTGTTTTGCGGTCGAGAATTTCGCTTGCCGTTAGTTCAGTGTTTGCCTGAAAAACATTTTTCAGAATCATGCGCGTGCCAACTGAGCCATCCTGTTTTTGATAGTCCTCAGTTTCCAAAAGAACGCCGATGGGCTTGCAAAGCTCAGGAAAAATTTGGCACTCTTCGAGAACTTCTTTTCTGGTGTCGTAGTCGTATTTGGTGGCCTTGCCAAGTTGCGGCTTGATGTTGCGCAGGCTCATGCAGGTCATGATTGCCATAAGCGCCTCGTAGCCCTGATACTTTTCCCCTTTGGCGCTCATGGTGTATATCGAGATATTGGCCTTTTGTCCGCTTGTGCTTTTGAAGGCAAACTCAATGCCCTTGGTGCCAGTGTTTTTGCTCACGATGTCTTTGGCCTGGGTGAACTCACCAACGTATTTGCCAAGCTCTTTAATCCCTGCGCCTGATTGATCGGCTTTGCGTGCTGCGTCTGTGTCTAAGTTGTACATGGTGCTTTTCCTTGTGTTTAAGCGGGTTGTGAAATTGCGTAGTAGTCGGTAATCGTGTTGTCAATCACTGCTAAATCGTTTGGAATGTGTTCGTCGGTGAACATATCGAGCGGCGTTTTAACCGTATCGCTGCCGCTGTTTTGCGTGCTGAAAAGGTACTGCCCATTGATGACGGCAGTTCGCATCACGATGGTTAGCAAGCCTTCAAGCGTGATTTTTTCATCCAGTAATTTGCCGATGGTTTTCGCCTTGATTCGCCCGTTGTCGTCCTCTTGCGTGTGAGCCAAGATGTACACACGGCTGTTGTCGGCCAGCTTGCCCGCAGTCATCAGAATGTCCCAAGCGTTACGGGCTATCTCGTTGTACTTGGCGAAGGCTGCATTGCCTGTTTCGTTGTCCAGTACCCGGCGCATGAATTCATTGGCCAGGATGTACTGAAAGTCATCAATCACGATGATGGGCTTGTGAGTGCGCTGCATGGCCCCCACAATCGTCTGTGCGTTGTCCATCACCAGAATTGACCCTGCCGGATTTCCCTTGGTGCAGGGCACCCAGTTCTTGGCCCGGAATGGCAAAGGCTTCTTGACGGCCTGGATCAGCAGTACATCAGCCGGGTTTAGGTTGCGCAGGCTGGTAGTCTTTCCGGTGCCAGACTGGCCCAAGATCATGCAGGCTACGCTCATGCTTCCACCTCTTCATGTAGTTCAATCTCGCTGTCATCTGTCCTGTCTGGCGGGCACGGAACACCAAGCGCTGCACAAATCCACTCAGCGTTTTTGTATGCCGTGTCGCTCTCCATCAGGATCGAGTAAAGCTGTGCTTGTGTCATTTCTTGCTCCATTTCTCGCGCATAGCTCTGATGTGTTGGCCTGCGCTGCGGCTTGCGTGGTACGCGATTCGCTGTATCGCCTCTCGGCAAAGTTTGTCCAATGTTTCTTGGCTCATTTGTTTCCCCCGGTCAGTTCAGCCACTTCCGCCGCCACATCAGTGGTTGCTTGTAATTCGCTCGGCCCATCCAGAATCATTGATGCGGCCAGCACAAGAGCCATAAGCCCTCCGGCCAGCCATGCGGTGATGTCGTTCATTGCACCCTCACTAAGTCGCCAAAGTCGTCGACCACGCATGTCACATGCGGGCGCTGAACACCTCGGAAATGGTCAAAAGAACACGATGTTGAAATGAGAATCCACGTCCCCGGCTTTTCAACCATCAGCGGATCCCAGCGATACGCGCCATAGTCGGCGGTGTGAAACCGTTCGGGTGTGCTTGCAATAATTGCATTCATGCTGCCATCCGATCTTCATAACGGTCTTGGCCGCGGTCGAGGTCGTTGCTGAACCGGGTATCAGCAACCGACTCCAAGCACTTCTCTTTGAAAATGTCCAAAGCCTCTTCGCTGATCCAATCAATCATTTCAATCGGTCCCGCCAACACGGAAATCACATCCACGTTTTCAGGGCAGCCGGGATCGTTGAAGGTTTTTGGCTCTGCGGGCTCGTAGTCGAACTCGATGACCAAATCCCCGGTTTCTGTGGTGTAAGTCGCTGTGTGGCTCATGGTGATCCTTTCGGGCGTAAAAAAGCCACGTGTGTGGCTGTATTGGTGACAGATCGAGCAGACTTGCATAAAGCAGCATTTCTCACTTCGACTTTCACAGCTTTTCAATTCAGCGGCGCTAACCCGCCGATCTGCTGATCCATCAAGTAGCCACACTCTCCAAAATTGGTGTTTTCCAGCGCCAAACTTAGGTGGTTGTGAGTGCGGCTACTTGATAGTGCTGGTTACGTTTTCCAGCGTCATTACTGACCGCGCTATCAGTGGTGCAAAAGGCTTAACTTATGCGTTAATGGTTCGCCATGCCAAAAGTACCCCGCGCCTACTGGCTTCCTTTGTCCGGGTAACTCGCCTATCGACAACGGCCTTTTATCTGTGGCCAGCAGTGCTCAAGCGTCCGACGGGGCGGGTTCGCTGTTTTGCCCAGGTTGAGAGATAAACCCCTGTTGCGGTTCGTGGATGCGTAAATTTGCGCACCCTTGCGGGTCGTGGCTTTTCGCCTGCTTCGCTGCCTACGCATTGGCCTGATTTGTCGCTGGCGTCCGGTTCGCCATAAACAATCTTCAGGCAATCGCGTTGATCGCGCCAGCAGGATGGGTTTGTGTAATCCCACATGATTGATCCTTTGAAAAACAACAGCCATCTGTCACAAAGCTGGTGTTTTGCCACTCTTGCGAATGGCTCCCGCATCGTGTGGCGGCGTTGCCTGTTCCCAGTCCACTTCTACGTTTGCGCTCGATGGCGCTAGGGCGTCTACTCCTCAACTTGTTGCACTCGTCTGGCTTCAGTCTCACCAGAGTCATAGCGGCTAGGCTGTGTGTCGCCTGCTCCGAAACTGGTTTGTTTCGGTATGGAAATGATTATAACCAAAAGAATACGGTTCGCAATACTCAAAGCATAAAATATGCTTTTGTAAGGGAAACTACCTAGATTTCAGCCAAAGTTTCCATGATCTATTTATAACCTCTTGCATATGCTTCAAAGTCGTGTCAAAATAGAACCAAAGGAATATGACAATGGAAGCAAGAGACTATGTGTTGGCTCTCAAGAATCTGAAACTTACCCAAGTTCAGATCAGTGAGGGTACGGGAATATCGCAGCCAACGATTAGCAAGATCGAGCGTGGTGACGTGTCCGATGTGATGTCCAAAAGCTATCGAGCCATCCAAGCGCTCTACGAAAAGATTACAAACACTGAGCAGAAGGCGGCTTGAGTCATGTCCATCCCACTGCAACCAGTGACAGTGAAGTTCGCGCCTGACGACCTGCCAATTCTGCGCAAGATGGCTGAGTACCGAGGAATGGATGGTGTGAGCGAGTATGTGCGTCATCTTGTTCTCCAAGACCGTGATGCATTACGCAAACAACGGGACGGCCTCAATCGCATATTCGACGACGCTGGGGCGGAATGCAAAGAGTCAACGGTATTGCCGCGTATTACTTCGCCAGATGCATCAAACCGGAGTCTTTCGGAATGAAGTTAATCCGCCTGATCTACCTATGCATTCGCCTGCACTCTTTATCCCGCGCTCGCTGGGTGGCAGCTTACGAAAACTTTCAACCATCCCACGGCAAATGAACTACACACAACACCCACTGAGCGCGGCTTACCCCGCCATGTCGGCTGAGGACTTCCAGAGCCTTAAAGACAGCATCACGAATATTGGCGTGCAAAACCCTATCACCATCTTTGATGGCATGGTGA
>CAZMXB010000298.1:0-478 GCA_964569855.1 uncultured Rhodoferax sp. | reverse complement strand
AATGCCATGCAGGATGACGAATATCAGGCGCTGAAAGACAGTATTGAAGTCATTGGCGTGCAGAACGCAATCACGCTTTATGACGGCATGGTTATTGATGGCTGGCATCGTTACAGCGCGGCTAATGAGTTGGGCATGGATTGCCCCAGCAAAGAACTGGACGCTTGGATTGATCCGGTGGCTTTTGTCCGTGCCCAGAACAAACATCGTAGGCACAGCACGCCAAGCGCTTTGGCACTGGCGGAAGTATCAATTTGCAAGTGGGCACCAAGCGGTAGATTGCCATCAAGTGGACACCAGGTGTCCACTTCAAATAACGCTCAGATGGCAGAGCGCGTAGGCGTTCATGTCAACACAATCAAGCAAGCTAAAGTGGTTGAGGAAAGTGCAACCGACAAGGTAAAGGATGCAGTTAAATCCGGCGCTATTTCGGTAAAAACCGCTGCTGCTGTTGCAAAGTTGCAAGCGAAAGAGCAGA
>CAZMXB010000297.1:0-6303 GCA_964569855.1 uncultured Rhodoferax sp. | reverse complement strand
GGATCACGTTGTCGTCTTCAAAGCAGCGCACCACATTGATGGTGGCGTCGGTCTCGCGGATGTGGGCCAAAAACTTGTTTCCCAAGCCTTCACCGGTACTGGCGCCAGCCACCAGGCCGGCAATATCGACAAACTCCACGACGGCGGGCACGATGCGCTCCGGCTTGACGATGGCAGCCAATTGCGCCATGCGCGGATCGGGCACTTCCACGATGCCCACATTGGGCTCAATCGTGCAAAAGGGGTAGTTTTCCGCGGCGATACCGGCCTTGGTCAGGGCGTTGAACAACGTGGATTTACCGACGTTGGGTAGGCCTACAATGCCACACTTCAGACTCATAAATACCTCTAAAAACGGGGGAGCCAAGTGTATGCCATCCCTGTTCGTGCGCCTTTTGTTGCTGGTCCTGTGCGTTTGCACCGGACCGGGCTGGGCTGCATCGGCGCAAGGTGAAGCTCCTGTCTTTCTGGACGACCTCTCGCCAACATGGCAGGTCAACTCGGACATCCTGGTCTGGATTGACGAAGGCTCACACGCCGCCATCGACACTGTGGCAGGAAATACCGCAAATTTCAAACCCACCAGTGCGCTGAGCCGTTTTCAGCTCAACCGGTACGACACTTTGTGGATCAAGTTACGAATTGCCCTTAAATCCCCAACACCGAGTGCCTGGACACTGAACATTCCTCTGCCTTCGCTGGACCAGGTGGTGCTACACCAGACTGACGGATCGGGTCGATGGACATTGCAACGCGCAGGTGATGTGCATGCGCAATCCGATTGGCATCGCCGGGGCCTGTACGCTGACTTTGACCTTGACCTGAAAGGCGCAGGCCCAAAAGACGTTTACCTCCAGATTCGCAACTTCAAACCCGTGTCCATTCCGATCCGCCTGGCCACTGCACCGCAGCGCGAACAGCAGCGGCAACTGGAGCTGCTCTCCGTGGCCTTGATGCTGGGCGCACTACTGGCGTTGGCGGGACTTTCCCTGCTGCGTTTTGCCGAGCACCGCAAAGCCATCGACGGTTGGGCCAGCCTGTTTGGTTTGTTGATCGTGGCCACCATTGGCCAGGTTACCGGTGTCATGAACGCCTTCGTCTGGAAAGGCATGCCGGAAATTGGCAATTACGCCTCCGGCGTCATGCCCGTGGTTGCTGTGGGCTGCATCCTGCTCTTTGTGCGCAGCGTCTTTGGACTGGCCGTGCATTTCCGTTGGTTTGACCGCTTTTTGTCGACGGTCGGTTGGGGAACCATAGTGTCGGTCTTGAGCTTTGCGGTCATGGACCGGTATCTGGCCGACCGGGTTAGCGGACTGATTCTGATCTTCACCACAGTGGTGGCTGT
Organism: uncultured Rhodoferax sp.; assembly: GCA_964569855.1. Lineage (GTDB taxonomy): Bacteria > Pseudomonadota > Gammaproteobacteria > Burkholderiales > Burkholderiaceae_C > Allorhodoferax. The sequence continues at coordinate 4,958 of CAZMXB010000297.1, read as the reverse complement.
CACAGCCACGATGCTGAGCTGGCGCGGTGGTTCATCGATGGGGCGGTGGCTGACGTTTGCGTTGCTCCCGCAGTTTTTGGGACAACTCTATGTGTTTGCCGAAGCAGCGGGGCTCGTACCCGCGATCTGGGAAGTGCGCTATCTGACGACGATTGGCGTGGCCCTGTCGGTGCCCGTACTACTCTACGGGCTTAGCCGGATGACGCATGATCGCAAGGAGTTGGTGGTACGCGCCAATCATCTGCCCACACAAGATGCGCTGACGGGTTTGCTGACCAAGGATGTCTTCCAGACCCACCTGGACGATGCCGTTGCACGCGCCATCGATACCCGCGAGCCAATCGCATTGGTCCTGGTCAGCGTCATCAACCACGAACACATACAGCGCGACTACGGCGACACCACGGCCGAGCAATGCCTGCTGCGTGCCGTCGTCAAGCTGCAACGCATCTTGCGCGATGTAGACCCAGCTGGACGCGTCGGAACGGCCCAGTTTGGCTTGTTGATGGAGGGGGTCATCACCCGACAGGCACTCAGTGAACGTATGGTCAAGCTGATTGCATCGGGTTTGATTCCCTTGCCCGGCCTGGTCCCCGAGGTCTCATTGCATTTTCAAGCGGCCTGCGTATTGCTGCATGAGAATCCGGTACCCGCCGAACGTGTACTGGACGATTTGCGCGAGTTGCTGTCGGGTATCTCGTCGCAAACGCGCAGACCGATACGGTTTCTGGAAGCCTTGCCCACAGAGATCTCTGAACTGCATCCCCAGAACGCGTCCATTTGATCCAACCGGCAGGCGATCGGTGGCGGACCGGTCCCGGCTTCTACAATGCCCCCCATGACGAGACCCTTTGACATTTGTATCCGGGGCGCCGGTATCGTGGGCCGCACACTGGCCTTGCATCTGGCCGCCAAACAGTTGCGGGTGGCACTGGTCACCGCCGCTGTGGACGCAACCAACACCCCTGTCGACGCTTCTGACGTGCGCGCTTACGCCCTGAACCAGGCGTCGCGCCAGTTACTGGAGGCAGTGCGCTGCTGGCCCGGTGAAACGGATGCGACCCCAGTGTTGTCCATGCAGGTGCAGGGAGACGACGGCGGTGCGGTAGCGTTCGACGCGGCCCAATCAAAGGCCGCAGCCCTGAACTGGATAGTTGACGTACCCGCGCTCGAGTCTCGCCTGACCGAGGCGGTGCGTTTCCAGCCACTCATTGAAGTAATCACCCAGCCTGTGGGTGCCACATTGACCGTGGTCTGCGAGGGCAAGACCAGTCGTTCGCGCCGCGAGTGGGGCGTGGAGTGGGACGTCGCGCCTTACGACCAATGGGCTTTGGCCACCCGGGTGTCATGCAGCAAAGGCCACGCACAGGTTGCGCGCCAGTGGTTCCAACAAGGTGAAATTCTGGCTTTCTTGCCTTTGGGCGGGCCTCAGGGGAACTTATGTGCCGTAGTCTGGTCTGTCAGTCCAGACCGAGCCCATACACTTCACCACACCGCACAGGACGCGTTTTGCAAAGAACTGGAATCCGCCAGCCACGGCGCACTTGGCACCATCGCGCTGGCCAGCGAACGCAAGGTCTGGCCCTTGCAACAGGCACTGGCACGGCGCTGGAGCGGAGTCACCGAACACGGCCAGGCTTGGGTTCTGGCAGGAGACTGTGCACACACCGTACACCCCCTGGCCGGCCAGGGGCTGAACATGGGTCTGGCGGATGTCGCCGAATTGACACAAACCCTGGTAGAGCGTCCCTATTGGCGCAGTGTTGCCGACCCCAAACTGTTGCGCCAGTACGAACGTACGCGCAAGGCGGACTTCGCGGTGTTGGGACAAGCCAACGACGCCTTGCAGCAGCTGTTTACCAACCCTCACCCGACGCTGCAAATCTTGCGCAACTGGGGCATGAACCAGTTTGAGAGCAGCGGTCCCCTCAAACAATGGGTTGCCCGGCGGGCCATGGGCACCCTACGAAAAACAAACACTTCAGGAAGAAAGCACTTATGAAACACCTCGCCAGATACTTCGCCGCGACCATCGCCATTGTTCTGTGCACCGGCGCCCTGGGCCAGGAAGCAGCCATCCGAAAGGCCCTGGCAGAGCGCCTGCCGCAACTCAAGGCCATTGATGAAATAACCAAGACCGGCATCCCCGGCGTGTTCGAGTTGCGAGTGAATGGATCCGAAATCTATTACACCGATGCACAGGGCAACTACCTTATTGAGGGCAGCCTGATTGATTTGCGCGCAAAACGCAACCTGACTGAAGAGCGGGTCACCAAATTGACGGCCGTCAAATTTGACGAGTTGCCTTTCAAGGACGCGTTCACCATCGTGCGGGGCAACGGCAAGCGGCGCATGGCCGTGTTTGAAGACCCCAATTGCGGTTATTGCAAGAAGTTTGAGCGTGATTTGCAAAAGGTCGACAACATCACGATTTACATGTTCCTTTACCCCATTCTGGGCGCTGATTCTGGTGACAAGTCCCGCGCAATCTGGTGCGCCAAGGACCAGGGCAAGGCTTGGCAGGACTGGATGGTGCGTGATGTTCCGGTGACCGCCGCTGCTGCAGACTGCGACGCCTCGGCGCTGGCACGCAATGTCGTGCTGGGACGCAATTACAAGATCACGGGTACACCCACCCTGGTCTTTATCGACGGATCACGGGTACCTGGCGCGATCGATACCAAGCAGGTTGAGAAGTTGTTGGCCGACGCCAAGGGTTAGTGCCATAGCGCTCACAGCGCTTTACCAAACACCATCAATATTGATAGCGCCAAACCCATTATCCAAGAGGGCTAGCGTGCATTTTCATGATTAAACATCTGAAACCCGCGGCGTCAAAAACACGCGATGCTGGCGCCAGCGCGATCCACTACCGGGTTGAGATTGCCGATCTGCAGGCCCACCTCTTCGCGGTGACCTTGACCATTGCAGAACCGGCGGAACAGCAGATCCTGCGGCTTCCGGTGTGGATTCCGGGGAGCTACCTGGTGCGTGAATTCTCCAAAAACTTGCAGAGCCTGCGGTGCCGACAAGGGAAACGCACGCGCACCACGACGCAACTGGACAAGGCCAGCTGGCAGGTGACCTGCACACCCCTTGAGCCCCTGACGGTGCACTACGAGGTCTATGCCTTTGATAACTCGGTACGTACGGCGTGGCTCGACGCAACCCGCGGTTTTTTCAATGGCACCAGCCTGTGTCTGAGGGTCGAAGGGCAACACGACCAGCCGCACCTGCTGGAACTGCTGGCTTCAGAACTGACAACACACTGGTCGGTCGCCACAGGGGCGACAGCCCAAAAAGTCAACAAGCAGGGTTTTGGCACCTACGCTGCGAGCGACTACGACACCCTGGTCGATTGCCCATTTGAGCTGGGGCCATTCTGGAGCGGAAGTTTCACCGCCTGCGGCATTTCCCACCGCTTTGTGGTTGCCGGGGTACCACCAAGCTTCGACGGCGCCAAATTATTGGCTGACACCCAAGCCATTTGCGAAGCCGAGATTCGCTTCTGGCATGGACAAAATCTCAAAAGCGATAGCAACACGGGCAAGAAACATGAGGGCCATGGACCAATTCCATTCAGAAGTTATGTCTTTATGCTCAATGCAGTTGGGGATGGATATGGTGGCCTGGAACACCGCAACTCCACGGCGCTGATTTGCAAGCGCCAGGATCTGCCACGCCTGCCGCGCACTACGCTGGCACCCACCACACACAAGCAGCCCGAGGGTTACAACACATTACTGGGCTTGATCAGCCACGAATACTTCCACACCTGGAACGTCAAACGCCTGCGCCCGGCCGAGCTTGCCCATTACGACTACACCCGTGAAAACTACACCGGGTTGTTGTGGTTTTTTGAAGGTTTCACCAGCTACTACGACGATGTGTTGCTGCGCCGCGCCGGGCGCATTGACAACGCGACCTACCTCAAGCTGCTGACCAAGGTCATCAATGGTGTTGCGCAAACACCGGGGCGCAAGGTGCAATCCGTGGCCCAGGCCAGTTTTGACGCCTGGATCAAGTACTACCGCCAGGACGAAAACTCACCCAACGCCACCGTGAGTTATTACACCAAGGGATCACTGGTGGCCCTGTGCCTGGACTTGACGCTGCGCCATGAGGGAAAAACAAACCTGGATACCGTGATGCGCGCCCTTTGGAGCCGCTGCGCCGGTGGGCCGATGACCGAGCAAGACCTGCGGGACGTGCTGGCGCAATGCGGTGGCCGCTCGTTTGCGCCGGAACTCTCCAGTTGGGTGCACAGTACAGCCGAATTGCCGGTCATGCAATTGCTGGAGCGCCACGGCGTGCAAGTGCACCAGGAGCCGGACCAGGTCGCGCAGCAATTGGGCCTGCGGGTCAAAGAGGCCAACGGCCTGTTCATTCAACATGTGTTGCGTGGCGGTGTTGCCGAGAAAGCCGGCTTTGCCAGCGGCGACGAATGGCTGGCGGTGCAAGCCGCCAACGGCGATGGTGCCTGGCGCCTGCAGACCCTGGACGATTTCACGCTGTATGCTGGCAACGCCAAAAAAGTGACTGCCATCGTGGCGCGCGACAGACGTTTGCTGCATCTGCCTTTGGCCTTGCCCAAACCCAGTCACGCGGTGCGTTTGTCTGTGCGCGATGCGGCGTTGGCCGATGCCTGGCTGGGCCCGCAGTCCGCGAAAGTCAACTGAGCGCCACGGCATCGCCTTGACTGCCCATCTGCCCATCCGCTTATTTATTCATCAACACCCACTCTGACTGCACCATGAACTACGAATGCATCACCACCCGCATTGAAGGCGACAAAGTTGCCATCATTACCTTGAACCGTCCCAAGGCCCTCAACGCCTTGAACGACCAGTTGATGGACGAACTGGGCCACGCCCTGAAGGGCTTTGACGCCGATGCGGCGATAGGCTGCATGGTCATCACCGGCAGCGAAAAAGCCTTTGCCGCCGGTGCCGACATCG
>CAZMXB010000296.1:6102-6318 GCA_964569855.1 uncultured Rhodoferax sp. | reverse complement strand
ACCTTTGAGGGCCGTGCTCTGGGTGTGGCCGATGGCATGTTCGACCGTGCCTTTGCGGTTGGGGTCACGCACACGGGCCGGGTCGCCCACGACGCCATAGTGTTTCAGGGTGGCGGCATAGACCGCGTTGAGTTCGGGCTCGTATAGGTCGGGCTTGATGACGCCCTCCTTGAGGTTGTCCAGAACCACGTAGCGGCAGGCTCCGCCAAAGTAGCG
>CAZMXB010000296.1:5439-6092 GCA_964569855.1 uncultured Rhodoferax sp. | reverse complement strand
CGCCCAGATCTCTTGGCTGGACTTCCACACCACCCGTCGAAAGCTGCGCCGGGAGTAGCGCAGGGTCATCACAAAAAGGCGTGGCTTGCGAAAGCGTGCGGTACCAGGTACGCGGGTGGAGGCACCCTCGCCGTAGTCGACCTGGGCTTCTTCGCCGGGGGCAAATTCCAGTCGGTCGAACTGTTCCGGCTCTCGCGCGCACAAGCCCCCGCAGAAGCGTTTGACGCTGTTGTAGGCCCCCGTAAATCCATGACTGTCCACCAAATCCTGGTAGATGGACATGTAGTTTCGCTTGAGCCGCAACTGCGCCTCAATGAATATACGGTGGGGCTCGCAGATGGAGGCCATGGATTTGGCCCCACCCGGTGGCCGGGGTGGAGGAATTTGATCGGTGGTGCCGGTGGCCACCCCGGGGGAGTTTGACTTCTGCTGTTCTATTCGCTGGTGGTAGGCACGAATGGTTTTGCGATCAATACCCGTTACACGTTCAATTTGGCGGTGGCTATTGCCCGCCTCCAGCAGTGTCGCTATGGTTGTTTGTCGATGTGGTTTCAAGACGTTCAATCCGGTTTCCCTCAAAAGTGAGGGCGTGACGGTAACGTCTTGTCAGGTGCTGACCGAAGCGATAGAGAATGGGTTTAAACCAACCTCAC
>CAZMXB010000296.1:690-5429 GCA_964569855.1 uncultured Rhodoferax sp. | reverse complement strand
TAACACAACTCAAGAATGCTTCTACCTATGCCAAATCAAGAGCATTTGGGGGAATAAGGATCATGGAGGATGGGGACCTCAGGCTCTCTTACCCTGTAGTCAAGGGTGAAGTGGTAGATGCAGATTTGATCCTGCGGCCATGGAAACATGATGAGTCTGATTGCTTCAAATGCTGGATAGTTGAAAACCCTGGGGAGGGCCGAGGCACGCCAAGGACCATCCATGATGTGAAGGGGCAACCACAGCGTTTGTACGTGGATCCAAAGCTGGCAATCGATGATGCACTGATCATGCTAGGCTGGGGCAGAAATGCCAAAACGGTCCCCCACTATTAGGCTTCAAACGCCAAATCCGCTTGCTGCTGAACCCTTTCGAAGAGAGGGGCGCATCTAATATTGTGGGCGTTCGTCGTAGCGATTGCAGCAATGCAAATTGCTACCGAACATCAGACATCCGCCGCATGGTTTGGATGTCCGCTTTGACATTCCAGTGCACACCGTCTGGAGTCGTCATCCGGAACACAGCACAATTTGGCATGGGAATGCCCACTTGAAACCTTCTGAATTTGAGCGCATCCGCATCGTCGGACACGGCGTACCCAAGCTGTTTCCATAGCATCAAACCAAACCAGATTCCGTGACCAAACACAACGGTCGCATCAGGGAGCTGGGATAGCCCTGCCAGGAAGTGGTCGACCCGATTCGAAAACTCCAGGAAAGTGTCGGCGTCTTCCCCGAGTCGCCGATTCAGATCCAGCGTCTCCCAATACGTCTTTACAAACTCTCTGCGCTGGACGCCATTCATGCCGGCAATCAACGCCGGATCAATCAGCGAAAACTCGTCCAGCGTCGAAATGATTTCGGGCTGCATTGAGAACCTGGCGCAGAAGTGTCTGGCAGTCTGATGCGTCCTGAGCATTGACGAGACCAACACACGGCTTGGGACGATGTCCAGAGTCTGGGCAAATACTTGGGCTTGGCGCTCCCCCAAACCACTCAGCGGAATGGCGTTGTGTGGCATTGTGATGCCGTCGGCGTTCGCTGAGCTCTCGGCGTGGCGAAAGAATGTGATGGTTTTCATCGGTGTATTGCGTTGGCTGGGTAACTTGGGGCGATCTCCCAATTTTGGATCACTGTGAGATGGCCTTATGCCCATGTGGAGCTGTGCATCCGATGGTGACGGCGCCATCACCGGCGCCGATTTTGTTGTTCATTGCTCCTTTAACGACAATTGTCGTTCCGAGGGCAATCAACGACACAGCCGCAATGACCCAGTCCTCATGCAATACCACGGCAAGGGGCGCTATCCCGATGGCGGGCCAATCCAGATAGTCGACCTGGAGGATCCATCGGCCTGGGTTAAGCCGGAGCCGGTGGGCGGGAACGAAGAGGTCGCGGAGGCAGAGGCGGTTGTCCAGGCAAAGGCAGCGCTGCTAACCACCCCAGCTGAAATAGCCACACCGGTCGGCAAACCAATCCTGTTCACTCAGCCACTGGTAGATATGTGGATGGATGCCGTGTCGGGGGCGACTTTCGCCGAAGAACCAGCCAGCGCCGAGGGATTGGATGGAGCAGCTGAGGCCAGGTGCGCGGTAATAAGTCGCCAACAAGGTGCAGGCAGTCAGCCGGATCTCAGGGGCCTCAGCGATCCCCCGAGTAGCTTCATCCAACACTTCTTGCGTAAACACTTGATTTCGCTTGATTGTTCACTGCGATCTATCGATAATGGAATGCTATGCAACGAATGATCAACAGTGCGTCCGTCAAGGCAGTTTTGGATGAAAAGGGCTGGGACCAAAAGCGCTTGGCCAAGGAGGTTGGTGTTAGCGCCCAAGCTGTAACGAACTGGTTTAAGGGCGTGGACTTCCCCAGGCCGGACAAGCTTCTGAAGTTGTCGACAACACTCACGATGCCATTTGCTCAAATGGTGCTGACGCCTGGCATCGAGCAGCCTGTTGTTGCCTTTCGAAAACGCGCTGGCACAAAAACGACAGAGGCGCACTTGCAGCGGGCCCAATTTATAGGGTCGCTGCTGCGGCCGTTGGTTGGGTACCTGCCTGCGTTGAAGGCACTTAGAACACTGATTCCGGCGCCGACAACGCAGTATGCGGAACTGCAGGGGGCCGTGGCAAGCGTACGCCAAAAGCTCGGGTTGAGCCCCGAAACCGTTGTTTCCTATGCGCACCTGATAAAGGAGTTCGCGGCCAACGACGCGGTAATCATTCCAGTGATGTGGGGCGTGAAGCAAAAGCATGAGAACGCCCTGCACATCCTGTTGCGCACAGAAAATGTGACGTTCGTCTTTTTGAATTTGGACTCGCACTTAGAGGACTTCAAGTTCTGGATGGCGCACGAATTGGCGCATGTATTCACGCCTAACCTGGCCGGCACAGACGAGGGCGAGGACTTCGCTGATGCTTTTGCCGGAGCGCTCCTTTTTCCTCGGGAATTGGCACAAAAGGCCTACGCGCAAGCGGTTCGAAAACAGACGGCGTCAGCGCAGTTGGCAGTTCTGGAGGAATACGCTCACGACCATGAAATCTCACTCTTCAACGTGTTTTGTGAGGTCAAGAAATACGCCAAGGCATTGGACCTGCCAGCATTGAAGATTGTCGACAAAAGCATTCACGCGGTTCGCACGATGGGGCGAGGGGAATTGGTCAGTGCGGTGTTGTTCAAACCCTCGCCACCAGATCCGGCGACGTACATTGCGGCCGCAAGCAATACGTTTCAAAGTTCTTTTTTTGATGCCCTTAAGCGCATGGTCTTGGATAAAGGGACTGGGGCGGGTTACATACAGCAGATCCTCGATTCATCCATTACCGACGCAAGGGCGCTTCACGACGAGATTGTCCGTTGACACTCGTTCTCCTCGATACCTGCGCATACGTGCGGTTGGCCAAGCGTGTAAGGCCGTTTCTGGGGGTGAAGTTTGGCCAAAAAGAGTACGTTTTGACCGTGTTGGCTGCCGTCGAAAAGGAGGTTCTGAAAAACCCCGTCCTCAAGTCTCGATATCCGTGGTTTGAAGACGGCGATTTCAAGACTGAGCGCGACGCCTCCACTTTGCGTTTGACCCCGAAGGAGCGGATCGAAGCCACCAATACGGTTTCGGTCTTCAAAGGCCACATCGTTGCTCACATTGAGCATTTCCTGATCGGCTCGCGCTCGCCGCCAGGTGATACAGATTGTGAGGTCCTCGCTTTTGCCGCTGTGAGGGGCGCGATTGTCGCAACCGATGACCTTGGAATTCACGTTCTCGCCAAGGATTTCGGTCTGCCAACGTGGCATGGGTGGGAAGTGCTGGCCAAACTGTCTGCCGCCAAAGTTGTGGACAACGACCTGATTCGAAACATCTACGATGCGCTGGAGAGAAATGGCGACTTGACACAGACCTGGGCCAAGGCTAAACACACCCATTTCAAAAAGGTCTTTGGGCTACCAAAATGAACTTGCAGTACCGCTCGGCGAGTTGAGATCCTGTTCTCAATACAAATGGTATTCTCGTCCCGCACGGTGGCCTGTCTCAACAACAGGCTCGGCCGGGGTGACTCCCGGCGACGTCGTGTCGCTGTTGTTACCGCTCAGGTTAATGGTCCAAATTCTGCCGGCAAGGCCAGTGATGGTCGAATAGCCTCGAAGCATGGTGCAAGTCCAAACGCTGATTCACGTTGGCGTCGAGGCGGGGGTTCAGCAGTGTTCTATTGCATAGTGTTAATGGCGGACTGAACGCGCACAAAAACGGGTTTTGAGCGCGTTTCTTTGGATTTCAGGTGGCAAGATTGATGTCTCCTGTGCCGGCGTTACCAGTCGGCCACGAATGCCCGGTATCTCGATGTTTATTGCCGATCAACCTGGCGCACATAGCAGCACACCAACACTATCAGATCCCTTCGCACGGAATACCAACCTCATTGATCCGTTGTTGAGTCGGTGGATGACTTGCAAACCAGCTACCAAGTGATCCGGGCTCTCCTTTGGAGACTTTTTCCAGTTTTAACAACGCACTGGCCAATAGGCACGGCGAGAGGTTGGCTGATCGAATTAGTTTGGTTGAGTAAGCATCTGCCTCCCCTTCAAACTCCCGACTGTATTTCGACTGACCGAGCGCCTGAGCAGCGCCTAAAAGCGAATCGTTAGCGCCACGAAAACCCACCAGCAATCCCAAAACTCCCGATAGCCCAATGTTACGCACCATCATGCGAGTGTTGTGTTTGTGGTGTAGATGGCCCAGCTCATGGGCCACGACGGCGGCGAGTTCATCCCCGCTGAGAATCTCCACTAGTTTGTCCGTAATTACTATTTCCGATCCGTGTAGTGCGATCGCGTTTGCACCGAGAACTGCACTCTCTCGAAATTGGAGCTTCACATTTGCCATCGCCAGGCTTCCCAGTCGCGATCCCAATTGGGAACGAGTTGTCGACTGTTGTTTCTCACTTAAGGAGCTGGACTTCCAGACTTTCCCGACGTCCATTTTCTCAAGAGTCTGATTGGACAGCTTCTCTTCCATCTCAATACTGATTCCGCCAGCCAGAGCGTCACTGAGCTGGGGAAGTAGAACTACATAGAACCCCCATGCACAAGCGACTAGCAAGATCAGTCCGATGGCCGCATACAGACCGTTCGATTCCAACTGCCTGAGGTAGGAGCTGCCCTCCTTCAGGTGCCGCGAAAGGGATTGAGAGTCGCGCAAGATGATCGCCGACCCATCGGGCAATGTCAGTGTGCGCGGCAAACGGCCAA
>CAZMXB010000296.1:0-680 GCA_964569855.1 uncultured Rhodoferax sp. | reverse complement strand
CTCTAGTGCGCTGACAGGCACGGTCTTGTCGAATCGATCATCCTGGATGATCAATTTTCCGTCTGCAAAGGAAACTTCAACAGAATACGCATTGGCAGAAACTCCATCCAGATACTGCCCCTGAAAGACCATTCCTTCCATGGTATCGCTAGAAACTAACATCAAAATCGAAGAGTCCTGCGGCTTCTTGGCCAATGGCTGTATTGGAGTTTGCCGAAGTGTTGGTCGCGTGTACGCGATCGATATCACCATTCACCTCGAAATGGTCGGCGCGGTATTGAGCTTCGCGAATACAAGCCCATGGCCAGTACAGTCCAAACGTCAACCCAATCAGTACGGCGTTTCCCAAGTACAGGGCAGTTAGCGTTGAAAATCCGACCGTGTTCCGGAAATGCAAATTGGCCAGCGTTGTCTTGTTCTGGACAATTTTCGAGAGCACCGCTGTAAGCACCTTATAGGATACGTAAACCATGCCGATGGCAAGTCCACTGACCACGAGGCCTCCGACATCCTCTCCCGCAGCTTGCAGCAGTGGTTGGCCGCCGACGTCGATCAATTTGCTTCCAATCGTGGTCGCGAGACCGAAGAGAAAGTAGGGTCCAAAAAATTCTCCGGAGGTACTCTGCCCTTCAAAGGCAACGTCACCAAAATGCAAGTCGTCAATCAGCAACCGCTTGAAT
>CAZMXB010000295.1:0-6329 GCA_964569855.1 uncultured Rhodoferax sp. | reverse complement strand
CCCTTGGGGTTGCCGGTGGTGCCGCTGGTGTAGTTCAGCGCGATAGCATCCCATTCGTCGGCGGGAAGGCTCCAGGCAAATTTCGGGTCGCCGCTGGCCACGAAGGCGTCGTAGGTGGTACTGCCGATGCGCTCGGTCAGTCCGGTGAACAGCGCATCTTCCACGTCGATCACCAGCAGCGGCGTCGTGGACTTTCGCAGGGTCAGCGCTTTTTTCAGCGTGCCAGCAAATTCGGGGTCCACGATGATGACCCTGGCCTCGCCGTGGTCCAGCGTGAAGGCGATGGCTTCCGGGTCCAGCCGGGTGTTCAGTGCATTGAGCACAGCACCGGCCATCGGCACACCGAAGTGCGCCTCGACCATCGGCGGCGTGTTGGGCAGCATGACGGCCACGGTGTCGTTCTTGCCGATACCGGCGCGGGTGAGGGCGCTGGCCAACTGGCGGCAGCGGGCGTAGGTCTGGCCCCAGGTCTGGCGCAGCGTGCCATGCACGACCGCCAATCGGTCGGGGTAGACCTCGGCGGTACGCTCTATGAACCCCAGCGGCGAGATGGGGGCGAAATTGGCCTCAAGGCGCGGCAGGTTCTGGTCAAAGATGCTGGTCATGCGGGTCTCCTGTAATGGCGTGAACCGGCACATTACAGCAAGACAGTCTGACAGCGCCTGACAGGGCTCCTGAAAAGGCGATCGGTCAAGATACCCGGGTGACCATTCCCCAGACCTTCATCCAGGAACGGCTTGCCCGCGCCGACGTTGCCGGAACCTGATCACAGGGTGCAATGCCAGGCGGTGGTCCATTCGGTGAGAGCGCCAGTGATGGAGTTGTGCTGCGTGGCGGACAGACCCAGCACCCGGGCGGCGTGGTTTAGGGCTGCCAGGGCTGCCTGCGGCGTAGAGGTGTCCAGCGCCAGGGCACTATTCTGTTTGGAGAGTTTTTCGCCATTGGCGCCCAGCACCAGCGGCGTGTGCAGGTACAGGGGTGTGGGCAGGCCCAAGGTACGCTGCAGAAGCACCTGGCGTGCGGTGTTGTCGGCCAGGTCCATTCCGCGCACCACATGGGTGATGCCCTGCGCCGCATCGTCCACCACCACGGCCAGTTGGTAGGTAAAACAGCCGTCGGCACGCTTCAACACAAAGTCTCCGACCTCGGTGGTTACGTTCTGGTGCTGTTCTCCCAAGCGGCGGTCGTGCCAATGGATGGTTTGCTCTGCTATCGAAAAAGGAGCGCTTTCTGTATATTCCACGAGGGCTGGAGGCCTGTTTTCCATATGCACATCGGTGCGCAGCCGCCACGCACAAGGTGGGTTGGTGTCTTCGGCGGGCGTCGGAGGTTGTGTTGGCGCGGTAATGTCAGGCCGGCAGGTTCCGGGGTAGACCAGTTCACCGTGGCGCGTGCGGGTCTGCCCCTGCAGCGCCAGGCGGTGGCTGATGTCCTTGCGCGTGCACCGGCAGGGGTAGACCAGCCGCTGCCCGGCCAATTGCCGCAGGGCTTTCTGGTACAGCGCGGTGCGTTCGGACTGCAAGGTTGGAGTCTCATCGGGCTCCAGACCGCAGGCGCTGAGTTGCTGCAGGATGTGCCAGGCGGAACCGGATACGGTGCGTGGTGTATCCACATCTTCAATGCGTACCAGCCAGGTCCCCTTGTGGGCCCGTGCGTCCAGCCAGCTCGCCAGGGCGGCCACCAGGGAGCCGGCATGCAGGGGGCCGGTTGGCGAAGGTGCGAAACGGCCTTTGTAAGGAGATTGGGGACTCATGGTTTGAGTGCTTGGCCGGGTCCAGGACCCCTGCGTGCCAGCGAGCTGCGCGGCGACGCAGCGTTGGGGTTATGCCATCGACAGTGCGAGTTCCAGACCGGAGACAAAGGCATCCTCAACCCGGTGGCCCAGGCACCAGTCACCACACAGGCCCAGGCCGGCCTTGCCATCCCACAGGTGCGAGGTCCCCAGGGCTTTTTCGGTCTTGGCATACAGCCAGCGCTTGGTATCCGTATGGGCCGGTTCGGCACGGATGCCCGTCACTTCTGCAAACGCCTTTATCAGCTTGGCCTGCACACGCTTGGGATCGTCTTGCAGGTGCTCCTGAGACCACGCCGCGCTGGCCTGCACGGTCCAGCGTTCAATGGCACCGCGCCCCGGTTTGCTGGACTCACGTGTGAGCCACGCAATGCGGTGGTGGGTGCTGCGGGCGGCGTTCCACTGCGGCCCCAGCGTCGAAAAACTGGGTTGCATGGCCTGTGGATAGGCCAACATCAGTGTCCAGCAAGGCGCCACCGTCACGGCACTGATTTTCTTTAACAGTGGGGCACCTTTGGTAGTGGTCTGCAACAGCTCCTGCGCCTGTGCCGACGGCACAGCCAGGACCACCGCGTCAAAACCACCGTACACGTGGGTGCTGCCGCCGTCACCCAACGTGCGCAACTGCCACTGGGTCTTGTTGAGGGCGTCAGCTTCAATTTGCGTGACCCGGGTGTTCAGTTCCAGACCACCGGCGTCCGCCAACGGCTGGGCCCAGCGGCGCACCAGCGTATTCATGCCCGGTACCGGAACCCAATGGGGCTCACGGGCTGGCAATCCGGCGGCGGCCACGCGGCCGTGGGCATCAAGCACTTGCACGGTGTTGGCACTCCAGGCCTTGCAGACGTTGGGCGTGGTCTGCAGCGCCTGCACAAACCGCGGGTCACGCACGGTGAAGTACTGCGCTCCGGTGTCAAAGGTTCCAAAAGCGCTATTGCGCGTCGCCATGCGGCCACCTACGGTATGGCTCTTTTCGAACACCATGACCCGGTGTCCGGCCTGCACCAGGGTGCGTGCGCAGGTAATGGCGGCCATTCCCGCTCCTACGATGGCAATCTGTCGGGAAGCGGTCATGGGGCAGGTCTCCGGAAGTTGAATTGTGGGTCCCAGTTTATACGGGTGGGGACCCGCGCCTGGAATGTGCCCCATCCGGGCTCAAAAATGGGCACGGTGTTGTTCAAGCAGGGCGGCCCGTGTGGTTTCGCTTTCCAGTTGCTTCAGCCACCACTGCAAGGCGCGTCCTTTTGTTTCGGCTTTGCCCCGCCAGGCGTAGTGGATAGGGACATGGCGCGGGGAACGATCCGTCTTTTTGACCACCAGGCGGCCGGCTTCGATGTGTGCGCTGGCCATGCACAACGGCACGTTGCCACCGCCCAGGCCTCGCAGTTGGGCCTCGAGTTTGTCACGCATGCTGCCCACCGTGAACACGTCCTGGCCGCTGAGCAGCCCAACCGTGAGGCCGCGACCCCTCTGCACGGAGTCTGCGACAGCCACGGCACGGTGCTGCTGAATGGCGGCATCGGTCAACGGATCAGCTGCATTTGCCAAGGGGTGGTGGGGAGCGACTGCATAGACAAAAGTCACGCTGCCCATGGCTTTGCTGTGGACATCGGTTTTGCCGGAGCCATCGGGCGTGACGCCAATAGCAAGGTCGGCCTGACCGGAGGTCAGGGCCTCCAGCGTGCCCGACAGCGTTTCGTCGCGCAGCCGGATCCGGGTGGGCGGGCCCAGCGAAAAAAAACTTTCGCACAACTCCATGACGGTCGTCTTGGAAATGATGGTGTCCAGCGCAATCGTCAGTTCAGGCTCCCAACCGGTAGCAACGCGTTTGACGCGGTTGGCGACCGCATCGATGTCGTTGAGCAGCCGTGAACCTTCACGCAACAGTTCCGCGCCGGCTTCGGTCAGTTTGGCCTGGCGGGAGCTGCGGTCATACAACAACACGTCTAGCGCATCTTCAATCTGGCGTACCCGGTAAGTCAGCGCGCTGGGAACCAGGCCCATGGCACGGGCTGCAGCGGCAAAACTGCCGGCAGCCGCAATGGTTTCCAGCATTGCCAAGGTGTCTGGGGTCAATACATCACGTGCAGTTTGCATGGTGTGGCTTCTTAAACTGAAACAATTTGAATGATGCCATCAATCACGGTGGATGGAAATGGACCATGCGGGCCCTAAAGTTCATTCCTCAACCTGGTGTGCCGTTGCGCCGGGTTTTGTGGGCGGAGCCCGAACGACAAGGAGCTTTTATGTTGACCCTGCGCAAATCAGCAGACCGCGGTTATGCCGACCATGGTTGGCTCAAGTCTTTCCATAGTTTCTCGTTTGCCGGTTATTACGACCCTGCGTACATGGGTTGGGGCAATCTGCGGGTCATCAATGAGGACCGCATCGCGCCCGGTACCGGCTTTGGCACCCATGGCCACCGCGACATGGAAATCATCAGTTACGTGATTTCCGGTGAGCTCGCGCACAAGGACAGCATGGGCAACGTCAAAGGCATTCCACCGGGCGATGTGCAGCGCATGAGCGCCGGGCTCGGCGTGCAGCACAGCGAGTTCAACCATGCGCCCAACCAGACCACGCATTTCTTCCAGATCTGGATCGAGCCCAACGTCAAGGGGATTGCCCCCGGCTACGAGCAAAAGACCGTGCCGGCCCAGCAAAAGCAGGGCGTGCTGCGCCTGGTGGCTTCGCCAGATGGCGCACAGGACTCGGTGCTGATCCACGCCGATGCGCGCATGTACAGCGGTCTTTTGGACGGCGAACAGAGCGCCAGCCTGGCGCTGGACCCGGCGCGCAAGGCCTATGTACATCTGGTGCGCGGTGCGATTGCGGTCAATGGGGTGATGTTGTCAGCGGGGGACGCGGCCGCGATGGCGCAGGAAAACACATTGCGTCTGGACCAGGCCAGTGACGCCGAAGTGCTGGTTTTTGATTTGAGTGCCTGATTTCAGTTTTATTGTTTCAATGTTTTCAAGGAGTATCGAGATGGCAAAAGTGGTCGTTGTGTTTCATTCGGGTTATGGGCATACGCTGCGCCTGGCCCAGTCCGTGGCCCAGGGAGCGGGGGCCGAGTTGCTGGCGATTGATGCCGACGGCAATTTGCCCGACGGAGGCTGGGAGACGCTGGCTGCGGCGGATGCCATCATCTTCGGCTCGCCCACCTACATGGGCAGCGTCAGCTGGCAGTTCAAGAAGTTTGCCGATGCCAGCAGCAAGCCCTGGTACACACAGGCCTGGAAAGACAAGATATTTGGCGGTTTTACGGCCAGCTCCAATGTCAATGGAGACAAACACTCGACCTTGCATTACTTCATGACCCTGGCCATGCAGCATGGCGGCATTTGGGTCGGCACTGGCCACAATTACAACAATACCAAGGCCTCGCAACGCAGCGATGTGAATTACCTGGCTTCCAGCGCCGGCCCCATGGCGCAAACACCGGGGGATGCGAGCGGCGAAGAGATGAATGCGGGGGATCTGGAGACCGGGCGCTTGTTTGGTGCCCGGATTGCCATTCTGGCGGGAAACAAGTAGCCAAATGTGCCGCTAGCCCTCGTAAAATAAGCGTTATAAGCTATAAATAAAAGAGCACACACCTACCTTTTTGCTGCGAAGTCGCACGTAGCCTGGGCGGCAGAGCGTTCTGCTCCGTGTCCTCCGCCCGCTGCGCGGGCTCCCCCTTGACCTGCGCAGAACACTCTGCCGCCCAGGCTCCTTGTCCGTTCACCCTATCCGTTCACTGCCTCGGGGTTCGGGTTCAAGTGGACATCCACAGCCCGCCGCGCGTCAAACACAAAACAGCTGCCCTGGTAATGTGAACCGTCGGTTTCTTCAAAGTACTTGAGGATGCCGCCTTCCAACTGGTAGACGTGGTCCAGCCCCAAACTCTGCATCAGGATGGCGGCCTTTTCGCAGCGGATGCCGCCGGTGCAAAAACTGACAACGGTTTTGCCTTCCAGCTCGGCCCTGTGGTCCAGCACCGCTTGCGGGAATTCGGTGAATTTGGTGATGCGCCAGTCGATGGCGCCCGCAAAAGTGCCCGCGTCCACCTCAAAATCGTTGCGCGTGTCCAGTGTGACCACGGGTCGGCCTTCGTCATCATGTCCCTGGTCCAGCCAGCGTTTGACCGTAGCCGGGGGCACTGCCGGAGCCCGACCTTCGGCGGGTCGTAGGGTGGGTTGGTTCATGCGAATGATCTCGCCTTTGACCTTGACCAGCATCTTTTTGAAAGGTTGTGTGTCCGACCAGCTTTCTTTGGGCGCAATGTCGGCAAACCGCGCGTCCCGGTGCAACCGGGCAATGAATTCACGCACATCGCCGACGGGGCCTGCCAGAAACAGGTTAATCCCTTCCTCGGCCAACAAAATGGTGCCTTTGAGCGACAGTTCCAGCGCTGTGGCCAATAGACGCTCCCGCAGCAGTGCTGCGTCGGGCAACGGAACAAATTTGTAAGCGGAAATGTTCAGGACGGCATGCATGGCCGGCGATTTTACGGGGCTGCCACCCGCGCAGCGGCGGAGCGTGGGGGCCGCAA
>CAZMXB010000294.1:0-6350 GCA_964569855.1 uncultured Rhodoferax sp. | reverse complement strand
CTCGGAAGCAGTGGGCGGCGCGCGCATCATGGCCTTGTTTGGAGACTCCATCACCACCGACCACATTTCACCGGCGGGTGCCATACAAGAGAGTTCACCGGCCGGGCAGTGGCTGCGGGCGCACGGCGTGCAAAAGGCCGATTTCAACTCCTACGGCGCGCGCCGTGGCAACCACGAGGTCATGGTGCGCGGCACCTTTGCCAATGTGCGCATCAAAAACCTGATGCTGCCCGCCCGCAGCGATGGTTCGCCTCCAGAAGGTGGTTTCACGCAATTCCACGGCGCCGGTGTCACGGCTTGCGCAAACGGACCTCACGAAACCTTGTCAATTTATGACGCCGCCCTGCGTTACCAGGCGGCTGGCATACCCACGGTGGTGTTCGCCGGTGAAGAGTACGGCACCGGCTCCAGCCGCGACTGGGCCGCCAAAGGCACGCAGTTGCTGGGCATCAAGGCCGTGGTGGCACGCAGTTTTGAGCGCATCCACCGCGGCAACCTGGTCGGCATGGGGGTGTTGCCTCTGCAGTTCAAGGCGGGCGAGAGTTGGCAATCTCTGCGACTGACCGGCAGCGAAACGATTGGCATCGTGCCCGATGCCAACCTCACCCCCCAGAGTGATGCCCAGTTGCATATCACCCGGTCCGATGGCACCCACAGCACCCACACTGTGCTGCTGCGCATCGACACCCCCATTGAGGTGGACTACTACCGTGCCGGCGGCATTTTGCCTTTTGTGCTGCGGCAGTTGCTGGCGGGCTGATGTTATGGTGCCGTGACGTGGGTTGAAACGCTGACTGACCCGGTCGTATAGTGGGTCGAGCTGTCGGGATTGCCACCGGTGATCTTGGCCGAAACCGACAAGCCGCCAAACATGCCAAACCAGGACTTCTCCTTCACGGCATCAAAATTCACGGTAAACGATTTGCTGCCGCCGTCCTTGCTCATGGTCCCGGTTTCATGCAGCAGGGTTTTGCTGGTGCCACCGCCACCGCTCGCGGTGATGGTGATGTCGTAGGTGTAATCAAAATAGCTCCATTTCCGGTTGTCGCAGACGATGGGCACCGTGATGGCAAGGTTGGGTGCTACCGCCACGGCACTCCATTGTTCGCCGTTGTTGCGCCAGCCTTCTACCCACGCATCGGTGGCCAATTTCGCGCCGCGCAGGGTCACCGGCAAGTCGCACCAGCCGGTCAGGTAGCCGGTGGTGACGGTTTCGCTGCTGGTGGGTGGTGCAGGTGTCGCCGTGGGCAATGGGCAGGCGGCCGACAGCGGGTAGCCTGGCGTGTTGCAGGCCGCTGCCGTGCTGCTGGTCCCCGAGCACCCCATGGACAATTTCTTCAGTTTGCTGATTTCGCCAGCCAATGCCGTCTGGTATGCCGTGCCGCCGGCACTGGCGTTCGCCATACGGATCAGACCCAAGGCAAGACCATCCATGTCGGAGTCGCTCACCAGGTTGTTGAGGTCGGTCGGTCGAAACGGGGCCAGTTTGTTTCTGACCTTTTGCAACTGGCGGTCAAAGTAGGCGAAACCCTTGAGTTCAGCACTGGTGCTGGTATCCGACGTCGCGGCACGGGCTTCGTAGGCGGTGCGCTCGGCGGGGCTCAGCGTGGCGTACAGGTTGCGCACTTCGCGCAGACGTGTCAGTCGTTTGGACAGTGTCGGGTCGTTGTCGAACGCGTACCGTTTGTCCAGCATTTCACTGAGCTTGGCGCGCGCCATCCGCGAGCGTGTCGGATCACTAAAACGTGAGAACTCCCGCTGGCCGACCAGGAAAATCAGATTGGGGCCGGGTGGTGTGTCCAGCGACTGCTTGGTAACGGTACTGTCCGACCCGTACGGATTGCCACCAAAATCACCGGCGGCCTTGGCATTCTGGACGACCTTTTCCCATTCCTTGTTTTGCAGGTAGTCAATGGCATAGGCCCCGGTCTGCTGCAACAGATTGGCCGCGCAGGTGCTCATGGGCATCAGTTTGTCGGTCAGGCCCGCCAGCACGGCCTTGAGTGCGGCAGCGTTGCCACTCTGGCAGGTGCCAAAGGCTGCTTGATTGGCGATACCCAGGTAGTCGTTCAGGTCAGACAGGCCGGCAGTGGACTCGTCGTTGTCAATCAGCGCCTTCAGCACATAACTGGCCAGCAGTCGCCCGGCTTCTACGCTGTCGCCAGCTTCGTAGTTGGCGCGGATCTCGCGCATCATGGGCAGGTTGGCCAGGAGGTTGCGGGTCACCGTCAACGAGCGGCTGGCCATGTTGAGGCTGCTCAAGCCCTTGGAAACACAATCTTCCAACGCCGTGCCCAGCGCGCTTTCAGACGGCATGGCCAGCGCGGCGCGCCCCTGGTCGTTGATCCAGGTGTCGATATCGCTGGTAACTGCAGCGCGCGGCGCGAGGGTCTTACTCGCAGCCGGTGTGAGTTCCTGCAAATCGTTCAGCACAAAATTGCCGTTGCTCTGAAGCGCGAACGAAATCCCATAGTTCTTGCCGCTCAACGGCAGCGGTGCCGCACCGATCGACAACGGGGGTCCATACAGCGTGGCAAAACTGGTGCTGGTGTCAAGGCCTGGAATCGTGTTGCCGCTCAATGCGCCCGTCGGCAAACCCTGGCCGCTGCCGGACGGCACCAAGCTGACGCCCTGCGGTGTCGACGTCAATTTGAAGTCGAGCCAGAATTGCTGGTCACCCACCAGAATGTTTTCAACCCGCAACGTGTCGCCCACCCAGCGGGTTTGTGTCTGGCGCAATGAGGCTGCTGCATAACCCATGGGGTCCTGGCTGAGCTGGCCAAAGTAGTGGCCCTGGCCAAACTGCGGCACCGCCACCAAAGCGGCGACTTCGGCCTCGCTGAGTGATGACGGCGTCACATCCCAGGGCGTCGCGCTCCAACCGTAGACCGTCAACGCCGACTGACCGGTTGGCGCGGCACACATGGCGCTGAGGCTGTCGCCATTGAGGATGCTGTAGCTGCGCACGGTGTAGCTGCCTGGCACCATCCAGCGACCCTGCGTCAGAATCGCCTCGCACCAGTTGCCCTGGCAGGCCCCTTTCGTGGCGGTGCCTGAAACACCATACTGGCTGCTGACGGCAAAGCTGGGCCGGCTGCCGCCAACCGTGCTGTCGTACCAGATGCTGATGCGCGACACATAACTGGCGCGTGTCAGTGAGAAAGCGGCGGTGGTGGTGTTGCCACAGGTTCCGTTCAGGGTGTTGGGAACCAGGGCCTGCTCGGGACTGCAGGTGGTGCAAACCGTTTGCGCCAGAGCCGGTGCCAGCGCCAAGCAAACCGTTGAAAGCAGAACAAGTGTCCGAAGGCCGTGGCTGAGTGTGTGTCGCATGACTTACCCCCGTATCCGAGTGTTCGCAAGAGACGCTATCAGGCGTCGGCATCGGGTGCCTTGCGCTGAATCAAGCTTCTGCCGCAACGGCCGCAGGGCGTTACGCTGCAATTAAACCCAAGACCGCTGTACTGGCGCTGGCCTTGGCCTTGTCAACGGTCAGCAGCTTCGCCAACCAGGGTGTGGGGGCAGATTTCAGTGCCCAGACCACCCCGGCGCAGGGCTCCAGCCCCGGCGCACGCTTCATCACCGACAGCCGCAATGCCACCTGGGCCGACGCCGTGGTCAACTATTACGACAACCCGTCGCATCAGGCTGCAGGCATCAGTACCGACACCGTGCTCGGCTTGATCCAGGCGGCGGGCCGCAAATGGGAAAACGTGTGCAAGGTGCGCTTCAACTACCTGGGTACCCAGAGCGCCATGCCCGATGTTGATGCCAGCTTTGCAACCATCGACCGCCTCAATGTGATCGGCTGGATGCCGCTAAGCGGCGACAGGGCGGGCTTTGACGGTTATGTTTGCCAACCGCTACAACGCTTACGCCTTCCAGAACATGCTGCGCGGCGACGACGTTGCGGCCTGCGCCAGCCTGTATGGTCCGTCGACCTTTGCTGACGCCAACCGGATTTTTAACCGGGCGGAGCAAACTTTTATTCTCAGTTTGTTGCCCCCACAGGCGTCAACTCGCTCGATCTGGGTGGCTACCACTACCGGTTCTTCAGCCAGACCAACAGCTACATGGCGGTCAAGGACAATACGCTGCTGTACTTACCCGTGGGCGGCGGCGGGGTTCTGAGCCGCACGCAAGGCCTCCAGTGCCGCCTCAAAATTGAACTGCTGCACCTTGAGCGACACGTTATTGGCCGCCTCACCCAGCGCTTCGCGCAGCAAGCCCGCGTTGGCCTGAACCAGTGCAATGGCTTCGGCGTCGCTGTGCAGCAGCAGCCCTTCAAGTTGTGCCACCAGGGCAAGCTGCAATGGCCGGTCAAGCGTTGCCGCCACCGACGGCTCGGGCTGCGGACTGGGCGCGGCTGGTAGTGCGGCGGCAATTTCCATGGCCGCCTGCTCCATCGCCTGCAACTCCGGCTCGAAGCGGGCCGCCACAATTTCGGTGTCTGGCGGCTCGCGCAGCTGCTGTTCGATGTGGGCCGCCCCGGCGGCAATCTGTACCAGACCAAGGGTTGCCGCCGCGCCTTTGACGCGGTGGGCGATGTGCAGTGCCGTGTCCGTGTCGTGATGGTTCAGCGCGGTACGCAAGTCATCGAGTTCATCCCAATGGGTTTGGGTAAAGCGGCGCAAAAGCTCGCAATACTTCGCCGTGTTGCCCAGCAGCAGCCGCAGACCTTGCGCCGTGTCAACACCGGGCAACGCGGTCAAGCGCTCGATGGGCAATGGCGCGTTGGCATGTGCCACGGGCGCTGGCCCCGGTGCAACTGGCTGGCGGGTGTCCTGCGCCGTGGCTGGCGCGGGCAACCACTTCAACAAGGTGGTGTAGAGCACATCCGGCTCCACCGGCTTGGCGATGAAATCGTTCATGCCGGCGTCCGTACAGGCCTGCCGGTCTTCGCTGAAAACGTTGGCGGTCATGGCCACAATCGGCTTGCTGGCCCAGCCCGCCAATGTGCGAATCAGGCGTGTGGCCTCCATTCCGTTCATCTCGGGCATTTGTATGTCCATCAGGATCAGGTCGTAAGCCTGCGCCCGAGCCTTGGCCACCGCTTCCCGGCCATCTTCTGCCGTATCCACGTCCAGCCCTGCGGCGTGCAGCAAATCCAGCGCCACCTCACGGTTGATCGCGTTGTCTTCCGCCAATAAAATGCGCGCAGCACCATGCTGCGTGCGCAAGGCAGCCTGTCCATCGGCGGTTACGGGCAGGGCGTTGGTCGATACGATGCCCAACCCATGTTGCAGATAGGCGGTGAACCAGAAAGTGCTGCCGACCCCGGGCGTGCTGTCGGCGCCCGCCTGGCCACCCATCAGGGTTGCGATGCGCTGGGTGATGACCAGGCCCAGACCGGTGCCGCCGAACCTGCGCGAGGTCGAGGTATCGGCCTGCTCAAAGGCCTTGAACAAACGGCCGATCTGGTCGGGCGCAATGCCAATGCCGCTGTCCTGCACTTCAAAACGCACGGTCAGCAGGGTGGCGCTGTCGTGTACGACCCGTGCGCTCAGGCGGATGACACCCCGTTCGGTGAACTTGACGGCGTTACCCGCCAGATTGAGCAGGGCCTGGCGTAGCCGGGTGGCATCACCGTTGAGCCACAACGGCAAAGCATCCCCTGAAGTCTCGACACGCAGACCCTTGGCATGCGCGGTTGGTCCGATGATGGACGTGACAGCATCAAAGACCGAGCACAGGTGGAAATCGACGGTTTCGAGTTGCAGCTTGCCGGCTTCAATTTTTGACAGGTCCAGAATGTCATTGATGACCGCCAGCAGGTGCTGGCCTGCGCTGGATATCTTGTCCAGACGGTCCAACTGCTCGGGCGTTACGCCACTGTATTTAAGCAGGTGCGTGAACCCGATGATGGCATTCATCGGCGTGCGGATTTCGTGGCTCATGTTGGCCAGGAAGTTGCTTTTGGCCACACTGGCAGCCTCGGCCTGCTGGCGTGCCACATGGAGTTCCCGGGTGCGGTTTTCGACCAGTTCTTCCAGGTGGTGCCGGTGTTGATCGAGCTCCAGGCCGATGCGCTTCTTCTCGGTAATGTCTTCCTTCACCGCCACATAGTGGCTCACCTTACCGTCGGGCTGGATCAGGGGCGTGATGATGGCGAACTCCAAGTACGTGCTGCCGTCCGCCCGCTTGTTGTGCAATTCACCTTTCCAGGGCCGCCCCTGACCTAGCGTGGCCCACATGGCCGCGTAGGTCTCTGAAGGCGTCTTGCCCGACTGCAGGATGCGCGGGTTCTGACCCAGCACGGCGTCGATGGTGTAGCCGGTGCCCTGCAAGAATGAACGGTTCACGTATTCAATTTCCGCCTGGGTGTTGGTGATGACAATACTCTCCGGGCTTTG
>CAZMXB010000293.1:0-6354 GCA_964569855.1 uncultured Rhodoferax sp. | reverse complement strand
ACGCGCATCACGATGAGCAGGTCGTCACGCAAAACGGCGGCCTGTTCCTTGAGCTGCCAGGCGTAGTCCATGGCTTGCTCGTGATCGTGGATGGAGCAGGGCCCCACGACGACGATCAGGCGGTCGTCCTTGCCATGCAGGATATTGGAAATGGCGGCCCGGCTGGCCTCCACCAGCGTTTGGGCCGCGTCCGGCACCGGCAACTTCTCTTCCAGCAGGGCAGGCGTGATCAGGGGCCGCACCGCACCAATGCGGGTGTCGTCGATGCGGGTTGTATCAATGGTGCTGAGTTCGGTTTTCATTACTATGAATTTTATAGCTACTGGTACAGTTCGGACGAGGGCTGGAGGGTCTTTTCGCTTGCAACCCGGTGGAGGGCCAGTATAGGCATTGGCGACAGGGCGGCGCCTGCAAATTCACGACAATAGCGGATATGAAGAACGATTTGCGCCTTTGGTTTCGCCTGGTGCCAGCCTATGCGGCTGGTTATTTTCTGTCTTACGGCTTGCGCAGTGTCAATGCCGTCATCGCGCCGGAGTTGATGCAGGAGTTCAGTATTTCGGCGGCCGGCCTGGGCCTGCTGACATCCGCGTATTTTCTGGCGTTTGGTTTGTTCCAGTTGCCGCTGGGCCTGTTGCTGGACCGCTTCGGTCCCCGCCGCGTTGAAGCCGCTTTGCTGCTGGTGGCAGCGGCGGGATGCGCCCTTTTCTCCGTGGGCATCTCGTTGCAGGCCCTGGCGATTGGGCGTGCGCTCATCGGGCTGGGAGTGTCAGCTTGTTTGATGGCGAGTTTCAAGGCCTTCAGCCAATGGTTTCCGTCCGAACGCCTGCCTTCGCTGACCGCGACGATCATGGTGGCCGGTGGCCTGGGGGCGCTGACTGCCAGTGTGCCGGTAGAGCTTGCTTTGCCCCTTTTGGGTTGGCGAGGCGTTTTCATGGTGGTTGCGGGTCTGCTGGTGGTGACAGCAGTGTTTTTGTTGTCCGTGCCGGATCGGGAAGTGAACGGGCAGCGCGAGTCGATTGGCCAACAGTTGCGCAGTTTGGGCAGCATTTACGGCAACCGCACTTTTTGGCGGTTTGCGCCGCAAGGCACCTTCACCGTGGGCGGTTTCATGGCTATTCAAGGCTTGTGGGCGGTTCCGTGGCTGATTGAAGTCAATGGGGTTGCCCGTGGGGATGCGGCCGGGGTGTTGTTTTTCATGTCATTGGCGATGTTGCTGGGCTTTCTGTTTGTTGCCACGTGCTCGGTGTGGCTGGGCAGAAAAGGGATTTCGCCTATGGCGTTGCTGACGACAGGTATGGCGCTGGCGCTGGTGGTAGAACTGGCCATCGTTTTCAATCTGGCCCGTCCACAATGGGTTTGGCCGCTGCTGGGGCTGTCTTTCAGTTTGGGCAATATCGCCTATTCGCAACTGACGGCCTCGTTCCCGGTGGCATTGTCGGGGCGAGTCAACACCGCCTTGAACCTGCTGGTGTTCATCGGCGCCTTTGGCCTGCAGTGGGGTATTGGTGCCGCTGTGGACGCGTTCGCCAGTGGTGGCATGGCCCGTGCAGATGCGTTTCGGGCCAGTTTTTCGGCCTTGCTGGTGGTTCAGGCACTGAGCTTTGCCTGGTTTCTAAAGCCCGTGAAAAAGTGATTGATTGCGCAATGTTTGCTCCAAATGCTATTGACTTTGGTCATTTGGTGAAAAAATACACGGTCCCATTGCACTTTAATCGTCTACCACCATGAAGCATGTTGTCAGTATCAGCCTGGGTTCGAGCAGCCAGGATTTCGATTTTGTTACCGACTTTTTGGGAGAGACGCTGCACGTGCGGCGGATCGGCACCAACGGCAGCACGGCCACCGCAGTCAAGTTGATCAAGTACTGGGACAAAAAGGCGGCTGCCATCGGCCTGGGTGTGCTCAAGGACAGCTACAAGGTTGGGTCACGGCGCTTTATTGAAAAGGACAGTGCGCGCCTGAAGTTGGTTGCCACCGAGGTGCCGGTGACCACAGGCGGACGTTTGGGCGACATTTTTCAGGAATGGGCGGTGCGCCATGCACAGACCCAGATGGGCAGTTTTTTCAATAATACGCGGGTGCTGTTTTTCTCCGGCATGACGGATTACAAACTTGCTCTGGCGATGTCCGAGTACACCAGCAACCTGCAGTTTGCGGATCCCCTGTTGCAGTTGGGCGTACCCAAATTGCTGGGCTCCGTGGACGCGTTGAACCTCTATGCCAACGGCGCCCACTACGTCAAGGATTGGACGCTTCCAGCGGCCATGGCCTCGGGCCCGGTCAAGGAGTGGACGCGTTTTGTGTTGCGCAAGGCCATGCAGAAGGCCAGTGTGATTGTGGCGCCGGTGCACGAGCTCGATGACTTTGGTATTGAGGAGCTGGCGGGTAAAACGGTGGTCACCGCCACCGTGAATGATGAGCGTATTGCCCAATTGCGGGACAAGGGTGTGTCCACCATCATCGACGGTTCTCCGGTGATGCACGGACATGTATTGGGTGCGAATTTGCTCGACGCCATGGTGGTGGCTGCCCTTGGCAAACGCCCCAACGACATTCTGGAAGACGACTACCTCGAGATCATCGCCGGGTTGCAATCGGAGCCGCGCATCATCCACCCGAACGGTTTTCAGCGCGTGAACCGCTTTGCCTTTGTGATCCATCCGCTGTCGCAGGAATATTTCAAGAAAGTCAAGCCGATCGAGATGTTGTCCCAGGTGTCGCCACCGGTGCTGATGAACTCGCTGGAAAAAATCATGG
Source organism: uncultured Rhodoferax sp. (assembly GCA_964569855.1). Lineage (GTDB taxonomy): Bacteria > Pseudomonadota > Gammaproteobacteria > Burkholderiales > Burkholderiaceae_C > Allorhodoferax. The sequence continues at coordinate 3,594 of CAZMXB010000293.1, read as the reverse complement.
CGTATGCGCCACCCTTTGTCTATTCGCGGGTGACAGGCATTCAGTCTCCAACCGGGGTGCAGGCGGAGGGCTGGCTGATTTCGGTGGGTGGTACACCCAGGGAAATCATGCGCCATGACCCTGAATTCACCTATCGGCGTTTATTGGATGCGGCTGCCATGGCCAAGCGCCTGGGGGCCCAGATCATGGGGCTGGGCGCTTTTACCAAGGTGGTGGGTGATGCCGGTCTTACCGTGGCCAAACGTGCGCCGTTGCCGATCACCACCGGCAATAGTTACAGTGCTTCGGGTGCCTTGTGGGCGGCCCATGACGCGATTTTGCGCATGCGACTGCTGCCAGCACCAAAGGGCAAGGGGCGGGTCGAGTTCAAGGCGATGGTGGTGGGCGCCACGGGTGCCATCGGGTCGGTGTGTGCACGCCTGTTGGCCCGGGCCGCTGAAGAGGTGTATATGGTCTCGCCTGAGACCGCCAAGCTATTGGCGTTGAAAGAGTCCATTTTGCTGGAATCACCCGATGCCAAGATCTTCCTGTCTGCGCGTGCCGACAAGGACATTGGTGAAATGGACATGGTGGTCACGGCGACCTCCGGGGCTGGTAAAAAGGTGCTGGATATCATGCGGGTCAAACCGGGTTGTGTCATCACCGATGTGGCGCGTCCGCTCGACCTGCCACCGTCCGAGGTGGCCAAACGACCTGACGTGTTGGTGATTGAGTCTGGCGAGATTCAATTGCCCGGCGATGTGCAAATGAAGAACATTGGCCTTCCAAAAGGTGTTGCTTATGCCTGCCTGGCCGAGACCATTGTGTTGGCGCTGGAAGGCCGGTTTGAGAATTTCACGGTGGGGCGGGCCATTGAGTGGGAGAAGGTGCGCGAAATCTACAAGCTGGGCCTGAAACACGGTATGAAGCTGGCTGCAATTTCGGGAGTCAATGGTCCGTTCAGTGATGCCGATATCGAGAACGTGCGGGAATTGGCCTTGGTGGCCAGGGCAAAAGCTGCATTGGGTCAGAGCAGTGCCAAGTTGGCGACCAAAGCCAAAACCAGGGCCAAGACGAAAGTGGTGGACAAGGTCCCCACGCAGCCAGCAAGAGCCAAAGTTGTGGCTGCGCGCAAGCCGAGGGCTTCTCAAGAGGCGCGCGTGTCCGCTCCGACAAAGGTGTAAGTGGCGTAGCAACGCGCAGAAATGCAACACAATGCTGTACTTATGCACATCGTGTTACATTAGTGGCTCGTATTTGGCGATTGGTCGCGCCTGCCACAACGGTCAGCGCGAATGCCCCGGCAGAGGGGAACCAGTCCAGCCCCTCAACTGCGTCTCCACGAAACCTCTTACGGTCCAGTGGCTTTATCCCTTTGTTCTTGTCGCCCCTGCCATGGCGCAGACCGCTCTGAAGTTCCTCGTGAACCACAGACAGGTTGACTGAATGGATTCCCCGGCATGGGGGCATGCCAATGATGACTTCGGGCCCCAAGAGCCATATTGCTCACAGCCCATTTGATTTTTTGATGATTTTTACTAACACTATTGAACAGACGCCCATTACGATGGGCAAATACCGCATTGCTGCTTGCCCCCGTCAATTACCATGTGGGCAGTTCGCCGCACAAGTGTCCATTGCCAGTGGCCGCGGGAGCGCCACTACCGACCGTGTGATGCGTTTTCACGATGAATTTCCCTCGCACGATGCGGCAGCGCGATTCGCGATTGAACAGGGGATCGACTGGGTGCGCGACATCTCGCGCCCACATTGAATTTGGTTTTAAAGGAGTTACAGCATGGCCAAAGAAGACTTGATAGAAATGATGGGCGTCGTGAACGAAGTTTTGCCGGACACGCGTTTTCGTGTGACGCTGGACAATGGGCACCAACTGATTGCCTACTCTGCCGGCAAGATGCGCAAGAACCACATCCGCATTCTGGCCGGTGACAAAGTGTCGCTGGAGTTGTCTCCCTATGATCTGAGCAAGGGTCGCATCAATTTCCGCCATATCGAAGGTCGCGGCCCGATGACACCGCGTCGCTGAAGCGGAGTTCAATCGGGTTCTATCCCGGCTTCGCGAACCCGGTTTTTGTACCGCAAGCGCTCGGGTCGAATAAGCGCGCCAATGTACCCGGCACTGTCCGGGGTGACCTCGCCACCAATGGCCGTCATCAAAACATGCAAACCCCATTTCCGCGATTGTTGGAACATCCAAAATAGGCGTTCCGGTTGGAACTCAATACCGCTAGGACCTTGCGCTTACCGCACTTGACGCGAGCCAAATCTTGCAGCATGTTATCCGCTGGGCGCAACAACTAGCCATCAATGGCGTCAAGGTGGAATGGGTGCACCTATCGGGGTTGGCGTGCCACTGAGCTTGCGCGCGACCAAGCCTTTGAAGTCGCACGACATATCGATTTTGGATTCCGTGCGCCGCGTGGTTGCGCCGTATGCCGATTCAAGCGCCAATGCGGCAGTTCTGGCCACGGTGATCCCGATCTTGTGGCCATCGGCAAAAATCTCGAAAACGATCAAAATCTAGATGTCGATGTTGCCCGCGCGCAAGGCATTGGTTTCAATGAAGTCGCGGCGCGGCTCCACCTCGTCGCCCATCAACATCGTAAACACGCGGTCGGCTTCGATGGCATCGTCGATCTGCACACGCAACAGTCGGCGCACCGTGGGGTCCATCGTGGTTTCCCACAGCTGGGCCGGATTCATTTCACCCAGACCCTTGTAACGCTGGCGGCTGGTGGCGTTTTCGGCTTGTGCAATCAGCCAGGCCATGGCTTCGCGGAAGTCGGAGACTTTTTCTTCCTTCTGGCGTTCGCCTTCACCGCGCATCACGCGCGCGCCTTCGCTCAACAGACCCTTGAAGGTGTTGGCGGCTTCAGCCAATGCGGCGTAATCGGCACCATGCACAAAATCCTGTGTCAGAACGCTGCTCTTGACGTTGCCGTGGTGGCGGCGGCTGATGCGCAGAATCGGCTTGTCGGTGCGCACGTCGAACTCACCGGCCACCTCGGCATCGGGCAGTTTGGCTTGAAGCGCGGTGGCGGACACTTCGGCGTCAGCCACCGTATCCAGATTCAGCGACACACCATCGGCCACGGAGCGCAGAGCCTCGGCATCCATGAAGTTTTTCAGGCGGGCGATCACCGCCTGGGCCACCTGGTGCTTGCGCGCCAGCGTGGCCAGCGTATCGCCGGAAATGGTGGTGCCCTTGCGAACGCCGTTCGCATCTATTTCTGTGCCCCCGGTAAACACCGAGGCGTTGACCAGCGCAATGCGCAATAGGAAGTTGTCCAGGTCACCCGCACCTTGCAAATACAGCTCTTCCTTGCCAGCCTTGACCTTGTACAACGGCGGCTGCGCAATGTAGATGTGGCCGCGTTCCACCAGTTCTGGCATCTGGCGGTAGAAGAAGGTCAGCAGCAAGGTGCGGATGTGGGCGCCGTCGACGTCCGCATCGGTCATGATGATGATGCGGTGGTAGCGGAGTTTGTCGGCCTTGTATTCTTCAATACCAATACCCGTACCAAGAACGGTAATTAAAGTAACCACCTCTTGGCTTGCAAGCATTTTGTCAAAGCGCGCTTTTTCTACGTTCAG
>CAZMXB010000292.1:0-6406 GCA_964569855.1 uncultured Rhodoferax sp. | reverse complement strand
TTTGATGTGATTGCGCGGGACCAATTGGCGGCACTTGCCAACCCAACCAAGTCAGCGACCGGTGCCGCCAGCGGCCCAAGCGGCACGCCTGTCTTGGCAGCGGTTACGGCGGATGCCAACCAGCGCGGCTTCTGGGCCAAACTGTTCGCGCCCGACTTTGCGCGGTTGGCCGGCCAGCATGTGCTGCTGGTGGGCGTGGCCGTGGCGCTGGCGACGCTGCTGGGCATTCCGATGGCGGTGTTGACCTTTCGCCACCCCCGTCTGGGTGCCACCGTGCTGGGCGCTGCGGGCTTGCTGCAAACAGTGCCATCCATTGCCATGCTGGCCGTGCTGATATCGTTATTGGGTGCCATTGGCACACTGCCCGCCCTGGTGGCGCTGACGCTGTATGCCTTTTTGCCCATCATGCGCAACACCGCAACCGGATTGGCCCAGGTGCCCGCGGGGCTGCGGATGGCGGGCACGGCACTGGGCCTGACAGCGCGGCAACGTATGCGCCACATTGAACTGCCGTTGGCGCTGCCCACCATCGTGGCCGGTGTGCGCACCGCCACCGCCATTTCCATCGGCACGGCCACCATTGCCGCGTTTGTGGGCGCTGGCGGGTTTGGTGAGCGCATCGTCACCGGGCTGGCTTTGAATGACCGCGAGTTGCTGCTGGCGGGGGCGCTGCCAGCGGCAATGCTGGCCTTTCTCAGCGAGGCGCTGTTTGAAGTCCTTGAGCGCAGGTTGCGGCGTGGTGCCTGACCCCACTGGCGCCTCTCTCCTGATGCTGGAGGTGTTTGCTGCAAATCCTTGTAGTCAAATAGGCATCCAGCCCTCGTGGATATTGCGTAAGTAGCTATTGAATATATAGCGAGTTGGTTGGTTTTCTGACATTTCATGCCTTTGGGTGTGGGGGCCGGTGGACCGTGCATTCGTTCTCTGGCCCACGCTCGCCGTCGGTCGTTGCTGGTTTGCTTGCTTTGCTTCGTCAAACCCGGGGCCTGGCGCGCTTGTTCTGTGGCAACGTCGAATGGGGCCGACGCCCGAACACCCGATCCACCAACCCAGTGGCGTTGTGGGTTGTGGGTGGAACTTTCCTCGGGTGAGGTTGGCCGTAGCACTTGTGTGTGATGGTACGCACGGAGTTTTTTGGACTAGTGCAATACGCTTGGCCACATCCGGCGCATCCTGGGCCAACCCAGCCAGGTCACCGCAATGAAAACAACACATTCAAGGGAAATCACCATGTGCCCAGACAACAACTCGGGGTCATTCCTTCGCATGGTGCGCTGGTTGCTGCTGGTCATCACGGCCTTGGCTGCACATTCCGTTTACGCGGCACCCAGTGTCTCGGCAGGCGGCGACCACACCTGCGCCGTACACAGCAACGGCGGGGTGCAATGTTGGGGACTCAATAGCCGCGGCCAGCTTGGCGATGGCAGCCACAACAGCAGTGCCCTTCCGGTGGCGGTGCACGACATGAACAGTGCCGTCTCTGTCGTCGCGGGCTACCGCCACAGTTGCGCGGTGCTCGTGAGCGGTGCGGTGCAGTGTTGGGGATACAACAACGCGGAACAACAGGGCGATGACAACACCGCTTCGAGTTCCACTCTTCCGGTGACGGTATCGGGGCTCGGCGAAGTCACCGCGATGGCAACGGGTGAACTCCACTCCTGCGCCCTGCTCGCCAACGGGGAGGTGCAGTGCTGGGGAGACAACAATTCGGGCCAGCTTGGGAACGGTGGCGGGTACAGCGGTCTGAGCCCCGTGAAGGTGAGTGGCATTTCCAACGCGGTTGCCATCTCAGCGGGTAACGGCCATAGCTGCGCTGTATTGCGTAGCGGAAGCGTGCAGTGTTGGGGACACAACTATTACGGCCAGGTTGGCAGTGGCGACACACAATACCGATCCATCCCGGTAACAGTGCAGGGCATCAGCAACGCCATCTCCATCTCGGCCGGAGCCTTGCACACCTGCGCTGTGCTCAGCAGTGGCGGGGTAACGTGTTGGGGTCTCAACTACTTGGGTCAGTTGGGCGACAGCAGTAACACAGATAGGAGTGTCCCGGTGGCGGTCAACGGCATCAGCAATGCCATGTCAATTGCTGCGGGTGGTAGCCACACCTGTGCCGTGCTCAACGGCGGTGGCGTTTGGTGCTGGGGCGATGGCACCAACGGCCAAACGGGTAATGGCAGCACGACATTGCGAAGCCTCAGCCCGGTCGCAGTGGGTGGCGTGAGCGATGCGACGTCGGTCACTGCCGGTCGCAAACACAGTTGTGCCGAAACGCGCAGCGGTGGCGTGCAGTGCTGGGGTGACAACTATTACGGGAAGCTGGGCAATGGAAGAACCACCTGGAGTGTTCAACCGGTCGATGTCACCAACACCAACAACGCCAGCGCAGTGTCCTCAGGCTGGAGACACAGTTGCGCCTTGTTGGGCACGGGCGCAGTGCAATGTTGGGGAGTCGAGCCCAGCGATGTCTATGCTGTTGGCAACACGTCGAAAAGGTCCAGCCCTGTGGTGGTTGGCGGGATCAGCAATGCCATCGCCGTTTCCGCTGGTTTTAACCATGCGTGTGCTGTACTGAGTGGCGGCACCGTGCAATGCTGGGGTGACAACTCGTTGGGACAGCTTGGGGACGGCAGCACGGTCAGCAGCACAACCCCGGTCACGGTACTGGGCATCAACACTGCCATATCAGTTTCTACCGGAGGGCTGTACACGTGCGCCGTTCTCCGCAGTGGCGCGGTTCAGTGTTGGGGGAGCAATATCTCGGGCGAGCTAGGCGACGGCAGCAAGACCGACCGCGCTGTCCCCGTTGCGGTCAGCGGCATCAGCACTGCGTCATCGGTCTCGGCAGTCGGTTCCACGACGTGTGCAGTGCTGCGCAGTGGCGAACTGCAATGCTGGGGAAGCAACCTTTTCGGCATGCTTGGCAATGGCAGTACGATCTGGAACAGTTCCACCCCGGTGGCCGTGAGTGGCATCAGCGACGCTATCTCCGTCTCGGCTGGCGGTTTTCACACCTGTGCCGTGCTCAGCAGCGGTCAGGTGAAGTGCTGGGGAAGCAACAGTTTAGGGCGGCTTGGCAACGGCAGTACGACGGACAGCAGCACCCCGGTGCTGGTGAGTTCGATCAGCACGGCCACTTCGGTCACAGTCGGTGATAGGCAGACCTGCGCTCTGCTCAGCAGCGGTGTTGTGCAGTGTTGGGGTAGCAACTATCTGCCACTGCCTGGCGATGACCCCGCGACCCGCACCTCCGTCCCAGTGACTGTGAACGGCATCAGCGACGCCGTCTCCGTCTCGGCGGGTGGCTTTCACACCTGTGCCGTGCTCAGCACCGGCGCCATGCGATGCTGGGGTTACGATGAATTCGGGCAATTGGGAACCGGCCGGCCGTTCAATTACCTTCCGGGTGCAGTCCTGGGTGCCAATGGGCAAGGATTCCTGAACCTGATCGCAGGCATGGCTGCTGACGCGGACAATGTGTTTGCGTGGGCTGAAAGAACCTATCCGTCCATCTTCGGCGCGACCGGGCAAGCATCGCTCAACACACCCGGCTATCGGTATCGGAGTTATGTCGGTGGGCACTATCTGGGTGTCAACGACGGTGGTATTGCGCATCTTTTTTACCTTGGTCCGTTGAGTGGCATCGCCTTGCTTGATCTGGGGTTGCTGTCTGGATGGGTGAACCAGACTGGGCTTTGACGGCGCTGCGCCCAAAGTCTTGTAGTCAAATGGGCAACCAGCCCTCGCGGATATTGCGTAAGTAGCTATTGAATATGTAGCGGATGGGTTGATTTTTTGGCACTTTGAGCCTGCGGGTTTGGGCTCTGGTGAATCGTGTATTCGTTCTCTGGCCCACGCTCGCCGTTGGCCGTGGCTGGTTTGCTTGCTTTGCTTCGTCAACCCCGGACCTGACGCACTTGCACTGTGGCAACGTCGAATGGGCCGTCGCCCGAACACCCGATCCACCAACTCCGCGGCATTGTGGGCTACGGGCTACAGGTTGTGTGTTGTGGGTTCTTGAAAGTACTATCGCCCATGCACACAACCTGAGCCGCGACGTGACTCAGCCAGTAGCCCTCATCACCAATGCGCTCGCATTTGCGGGTCCGCCCGCGGTTGCATCGCTTCTCAAGGCGGGATTCCGGGTTGTCGTGCACGACACCACGTTCACTTCGTCCGAGGCCCAAGCGGCCTATCGAAGCGCCAATCCCGACGTCGTCGTACTCCCGGATCAAACTCCGCCAGAGATTGTCGAATCCGCCTGGGCCGTGGGCCATCGGTTGGACGTCGTGGTCAGCAATGATGCGTATCGACCGATCCACGGACCCGTCGAGGATGCCGAGGTAGAAAGCCTGCAGTCCACACTGGAACGCCTGGTCGTTTTTCCGTTTGCAATCGCCAAAGCGGCTATTCCAAGGCTGAAAGCCCAGGCGAAGGCGCGGATTGTTTTCATCTCGTCGAACCGCAACCGGCTCCCCTTGCGCGGTGGCTCCATTCCGGACATCGCTCGGGCGGGCGCCAACGCGCTGGTCAAGTCGCTCAGCATCGAACTCGCACCCCACGGCATCCCTGTGAACGCCATCGCCCCGAACTATTTGTACAGCGAGACCTACTATCCCAAAGCACGTTTTGTTGATGACGCTGCCGGACGAGCGTTCATCGAACAGACGGTGCCTGCCGGGCGTCTGGGCGAACCCCGGGAAATAGGCGAACTCATTCACTATTTGGCAACGATGGACGGAAACTTCATGACCGGAGCCGTCATCGACTTTTCCGGGGGATGGCCTGTGGCGACATCAGCCCCTACATGACGAGCTGAACTGACCCAAAAAGTTTCAGGTAGTTTGCCGATTCATAGCGGAACTTGTATCAGCGCGATAACACCAAAGTTCTCGTCGTAAACCAGCACATCGGGGCGACCGTCGCCATTGATGTCGCCAATCGCAAAGTCCGGTATCAAAGGGTAGTTTGGTCCTTGAACGCCAAAAGCACTGGACAATTCCAGCGAGTTGCTGCCCTTGGTTCCAGCGGCTACCGAAATATAAACGGCGCTGCCAACACCGGTCAGTAACAGGTCCTGGACACCATCCCTGTCAAAGTCGGCATTGCCAAATACCAGGCCTGGGGCCCGTGTGCTGTGCAAGAGGCCCCCAGCGGCCTGGTTGTAAAACATGACTCCGTTGCCAAATGCGATGTCCGGTAAACCATCACCATTGGCATCAAGCACGTAGAAATTCGTGCAGTAGTGGTCAACCTCAGCACCGAAGCAATCGTTGACATTCGCTTGCGTCAAACCCTGGTTGAGCGTGAAGTCCCCAGGAGATTTTTGAGAGTAGAACGACAGAAGGTAGCGCAGATTGGAGCCATTGGAATCTGTCGAAAGGCGGTTCACCAGCAGTTCGGGCTTGCCGTCGTTGTCAAAATCACCGACACCGAACCAATATGCGCCGATTGGCAGCGCAATCGGAGCGTGCAACTCCAGGTCCTTACCCGTATTGCGCAACACCTGGAAACCGTAGGGCACAGGACCAAACTCGGTTCTATTCGCGCTGCCTACCAAGTCCTGGCGACCATCGCCATCGATGTCGAATGCATCGATCCTCTGCACATACGGGGTAGAGATAAAGCGCAAAGGTGCAAATTGCCCATCGGCTCCGGCCTTGAACACGCGGATACCCGACTGGGCCTCGTGGCTGATGTTGCTCTCCGGCACCAGCAGTTCCGGTCGGCCATCATCGTCCAGGTCTATTGCAAAAACGTTGTCTGGAAAATAGTGGCTGTAATCCAAAAGCGGCCCGGTGATGTGGCTGAACCGTTGCGTCACGTTCAGGCCACCCGCCGCGTTTTGTTGAAACACACTGATCGTGTAGCCGGATATATTTTCTTCCTGCGTTCTGGTGATGTCAGTCAGTACGATCACATCCAGGCGGCCATCACCATTGAGGTCTGCCAACTTGATACGGCTGACGCTGTTCCCCAACGGTTGTTTGGGCGCCATTAATTTGCTTTCGAACACCGCAAAGGCAGTGCGAAAGCTGAACACGAAATCCGACTTCAGCGTGCCGCCATTGTCACTGGCGAGCCCCGACTTCAAGGTCAACCGGTAGCTGGTGCGCGGCTTCAGGGGCGTGGTAGTGGTGACAGTGGCTACCGCGCCCACATAAGAAACGCTGACGGGCACCGGCGTTGTGCCGTCGCTGAGTTGCACCAAGTCGAGCGGCAGGCCAGCCGGTCCGAGCGGCGCGCTAAAGCCAAACACAAAGTTCTTTTTGCGCGGGTCAACCCCTGGCGAGCCGTCGGGGAACTCCGTGGTGACCACAGCAAGTGGCTTGGCGACGGGAATCACCGGTGGTGGGCTCGTACTGTCGCCACCACCACCTCCTCCGCATGCCGCCATCGACAAAAC
>CAZMXB010000291.1:0-6428 GCA_964569855.1 uncultured Rhodoferax sp. | reverse complement strand
GGAACCTATGCGTTGACCGGCACCAAAATTTTTATCTCCTCTGGCGAACATGACCTGGCGGAAAACATCGTCCATATCGTGTTGGCCCGCCTTCCGGGTGCGCCCGCTGGCACCCGCGGCATCTCGCTGTTTGTGGTGCCCAAATTCGCGGTGGCGGCGGATGGCACCGTCGGCGCGCGCAACGGTGTCAACACCGGGTCGCTGGAGCACAAAATGGGCATCGCCGCCAACGCGACGGCCGTGCTGAACTTTGATGCTGCCATCGGCACACTCATCGGGGAGCCCAACAGAGGGCTGGAGGCCATGTTCACCTTCATGAACACGGCGCGCATCGGTACTGCCATCCAGGGCGTGGCCCATGCCGAGCTGTCGTTTCAGGGTGCTTTGCCCTACGCACAAGAGCGCCGCTCCATGCGCGCACTGTCGGGCAAAAAAGAGCCCGAGCAGGTGGCCGATGCCCTGATCTGGCACCCCGATGTCCGCCGCATGTTGCTGACGCAAAAAGCCATTGCCGAAGGCGGCCGCGCCATGGTCTACGGCGCATCCAAAATCGCCGACAAGATGTTCAATGCGGTGACCGAAGGCGATCAGGCGGCGTACAAGAAATATGACGACGAGCTGGGCTTCTACACCCCCATCCTCAAGGGCTTTTTGACCGAGATGGGTCTGGAAGCGGCCAACCTGGGCATCCAGGTGTTCGGCGGCCACGGCTATATTGGCGAACACGGCATGGAGCAGATTGCGCGTGATGCCCGTATCTCCACGTTGTACGAAGGCACCACCGGCATCCAGGCGCTGGACCTGCTGGGCCGCAAGGTGTTGCTCAACACCAAGGGCAAGTGTGTGCGCGACTTCAGCGGCACCATGCTGCACCTGGTCAAGCCCTATGCCCTGCAGCGCACCCCCATGGGGCGGATGATGCGCACGCTGGCACGGCGCACCGCGCAGTGGAACGTGCTGACCACACTGATCATGCTGCGCGCGTCCAAGGACCGTGAGCAGGTAGGTTCATCCAGCGTGGACTACCTGATGTACTCCGGCTTTGTGATGATGGCCTATTTCTGGGCGCTACAGGCGTCCAAGGCCGCCGAGTTGCTGGCCAGTGGCAAGGGTAAGGAGTCCAATGACTTCTATACCGCCAAGATCCAGACGGCCGAGTTCTACTTTGCGCGCCTGTTGCCCCGGGCCGACAGCCATTACAGCGCGGCGTTGGCACCTACCAGTGCGGTCATGCAGATGCCGCAGGAGCTGTTCCAGATGGCGTGAAGCGGAGGGGATTAGTGTATTTGGCCTTCAGCCCTCGTGGAATCTACGCGTGCAGCTATCAATTCAGGAGTGAATTTGCTATCCGTTTGGCCTGTACGTCATGTGGGCGAGGCAACAACCCTGTTGGTCCTATAGCGCATCGGCAATGGCAAGGCGCCAACAGGATTTCTTAACGGGAATCCTCGCGAAGATCATCTATTTGCGTTGATGCAAATCCACTTTGGGTGTCGCCAAAATCAAGACTCGATGGCGGCAGGTCGAACTTGGCCGCAGGAGTGGTTTTGGCCCAGGTTTCGTCGCTGGTGGGCTCTTTCAAATCAGGGGCGGAGGTCTTTGGTTCCGGCGCCGTCGACCAAAATGCCGCATCAGGTAAACCGCCGGCCGGATGACCACAATCCGGCGCAAATTTCCACGCAATAACAAACTCGGTGCCTGAACTGTTCTTGTCAAACAGTTGAATTTCGGCAATCACTCCAGCTTGTATTGCAGGCGCATACCGCAAGAACCCGTCGTGCCATTTCTGAATGACCAGTTGAATGAGTGTTGCGTCGACACCATCCGTTCTGGCCATGGGTGTGAGCTCAAAACCGATCCATTGGGGGGGAATGCCGTTGCGACCCAGGACACTGCTGAGCGCAAGCCGAACCATCTCGCGCTGCATCTTGTGCTTGGCCGGACCCGCAGAGGGTTCGGGGGCCGCTCTGGGTTTGGGGTCTTCACTGTTGGCTTGTTTGGTGCGGCCGAAACCGAGAAATTCAAACATCGTGAAGCCTTTGGAAAGTGCGTGGTGGATCTGATGCAATTCTTTGGTCGGAGGTTAGCATTGATCTTGGCAAACTCGACGCCAGACGGGGGTGATTGAACCACGTAAATGGCTCGCGCAGGCGTATCCGCGCAGGCCCGTGACGGGCATTGCCTCTGGCCTGGCCGTAGCGTACCCGGTGTACTCCGGCTTTGAAATGTTGGCCTGCTTATGGGCGCCGTCAGTGCCGTAGCGGCTGCGCATTGTTCTGCAATGCGACAGGGCGGTACGCAATTGGGAGGGCAGGGATCGCAGACTCAGTGCCAGCAGGCCTTAACCTGCTGTCGAATTCTGCAAAGTGACGTCCCGCGTCTTCCCGGAACTCTGCAAGATCAGCTTGATCGAGGTAACGCTGGGGTCTTCCAGTATTGCCATTGCGCCGAGATAGCCCAAAGAGTCTACCGACTGACCGTTGATCGACAGCAGCTGGTCGGATGTCCCGATCACGGCGCGCTCTGCCGGAGAACCTGAACCGACGACCACAATGCGGGATGCATCATCGATTGCCAGCTGTATCCCATAACGGGAAAGGGCGCTGATCAAGGCGCCTGGCGTTTCCTGCGCCAGCCGAAACACCCCGGCAGGCCCGTCAATGGTGACAGTGAAGTTGCGAAAGTAGCTGCCACCTACTGCGGACCAACTGGCCTTTTGCAATACGACCTGTGCGGAACAGAGTGCGCTGACGCATACCGGCACAGGGGCCGAGAGTGTGGTCGTCTCGGATGCGTTGAAGGTGAATGATACTTCTGTGCCAGCAGGAACAAAGGCGTTGCCGAGTTCCTGGCTTTGCGTGTCTGTCACACGCACATAGGAGCTACCGGTATCGAGCAGCATCACACCCATGCTCTTCCCCGCAACAACGATCGGCGCCTGGGGCCTTCCCGACGTGTCGAGAGAATAGCGTAACACCGAGCCGCTGTTGGGCGTGCCAAAACTTACCCGGCTGTTTTTGTAGTCGATGGTTGTCACCAGCTTTGACAGGAGATCCCAGCCGACGAGCCCGTTGTAATAACCCGGCTTTGGATTGCTGTAGGTCGATGCGGAGATGTCCACCGGAAGGTTCTTCACGCAAGCGGTTGGTGTCAGGCATATGTCGACAACCCTTCCGCGCGGCACCAGGCTTGACGCCAACAGTGTGACGGAGGCCCCGGTATCAATCAGCATCCGTGCCTGTATCTTGCCATCGATGGTCGCCATCACAACCGGGTGCACGCCACGAACAATTTGTAACGGGGCACTGCCCGAAGCTGTTGTTCCCACAGCCGCTTCTTGATCTCCACCGCCGCACGCGACCAACAGCACCGCCACACCTGCGCTAACCCCAACCATCCTGAAACTGTGCATAGTTCTTCCTGTCTCCCACGTTGTCCGTTGGATCATATTGAACAATACCACTGAGGCCGTGGAGAATGGCAACCTTGAAAACACCATCATTGAAACTGGCGCACGATGTCCCTGGCGGTATGGGCACCGCGCTGGAGAACCCGGGCACCAAAACGGCCAAACGTGTGAAATGGTGACAGCGGCGCCGGAGTTGTTTCAGATGGCGTGTTGGAACAGTCCGTTCGCCCGGAGTGTGAAGGTAAAATAGGCTTTTAGCCCTCGTCAATATTGCATGTGTTGCTATTCAAACTATAGCGTATTGGTGTCCGGAGCATGAACCGCAACGTCCTGTTCGCCTTGCTGGCTGCGGCCCTGTTTGGCGCCAGCACGCCCTTTGCAAAGCTGCTGGTGGGGAATATGCCACCGGTACTGCTGGCCGGGCTGCTGTACCTGGGTAGTGGCCTGGGGCTGACACTGATTCGCCTGGTGCGGGACCGCGGGTGGCAGTCGTCTGGGCTGACGCGCGCCGAGTGGCCCTGGCTGCTGGGTGCCATTTTCTTTGGTGGCGTGGCAGGCCCGATAGCCCTGATGTTCGGACTGATGACAACCAGCGGGTCCAGCGCTTCGCTGCTGCTGAATCTGGAGGCCGTGTCGACGGCTGTTATTGCCTGGGTGGTCTTCAAAGAAAACGCCGACAAGCGCGTCGTGCTGGGCATGGCCGCCATCGTGGCGGGTGGTCTGGTGCTGTCCTGGCCCGGACAGGGCAGCCGCTCGGCCGGCTGGTGGGGTCCCGTGCTGATTGGTGTGGCCTGCCTGTGCTGGGCCGTCGACAATAATTTGACGCGCAAAGTGTCAGCGTCCGACGCGCTGTTTATTGCCGCCAGCAAGGGGGTTGTGGCCGGGGTGGCCAATACGCTGCTGGCATTGGGCCTGGGGGCGACGATGCCGGCCTTTGCTACCACATTGGCAAGCATGGCCGTGGGTCTGCTGGGCTACGGTTTCAGTTTGGTGCTGTTCGTGCTGGCCCTGAGGGGACTGGGAACGGCCCGCACCGGTGCCTACTTCTCCACCGCTCCGTTTATCGGGGCCGTTCTTTCGCTGGAGGTGCTCGGGGAGTCCGCCGGCTGGCAGTTCTGGATGGCGGCACTCCTGATGGGGATTGGTGTCTGGTTGCATCTGACCGAAAAACACGAACACGCGCACGAGCACGGTCCCCTCGAATACGAGCATACGCATTCGCATGAAAAGGTCCGGCACAGCCACGCCCACTTTCCCGACATCCACCATCGGCATGGGCATTGAGGCGATTGACCGCTTTACCCCAGCGCTAGAGGCGCTTCAGTTTGCAGTCCGGATGTCCGTCACGACCAAGGTGCTGCCATTATTTTCAGCTGTGAAACGCACCTTGTCTCCCGCTTTGACCTTGCTTAGTAACGCCTCTTCTTTCACCTGAAAGACCATGGTCATGGCAGGCATGTCGAGGTTCTTGATCTCGCCGTGTTGGATGGTGATCTTTTTGTTTTCCTTGTCCACCTTGCGAATTTCGCCCTGGGCCATGTCGGTGGGTGCCGCCGCCTTGGTGGTCTTACTGGTTTCGCCAACAGGCGCCGCAGCGGCTCCCGCCACGGTAAAGGAGCCCTTCATGCCAGCCTCATAGTGGCCCGGCTGCAAACAGGCGAAATCCACCTTTCCAGCTTTGGTGAACTGCCAGATCATCTCGCGGGTTTTGCCAGGGGCCACTAACACCATATTGGGGTCGTCGTGCTCCATTTCCGGGTGTATTTTCATTTGCGCGTAGTGTTCCGTGAGTTCCTTTTCGGTACCCAACACCAGTTCGTGTTTGAGTTTTCCGGAGTTCTTGACTACCAGGCGTACCGTCTCGCCTTGCTTGACGGTGATGCTCGATGGCATGAATCGCATGGCGTCGTTCATGTCGACGGCCACCGTGCGGCTTACCTTGGCGGCGTCACCTGCCTTGCCAATTGCGCTGTCGGCATGCGAGTGTCCGCCAGCCTGGTTTCCCGCAGCAAAAGTCGCTGTAGCGCCCGCCAATAGTGCGCAAATCGCTATCAATTTGAGAGGGTTCTTGGTTTGCATGGTGGTTCCAGCTCAGTTAACTGACTTGTGTGTGCCGTGGTATGCCAGTGGTTCTGCTGAGCGTTTCGGTCGTGGTGGAGAAGATACGGAAAAAGGCATGTGTATCAGATTCTGCGCCCAGGTCGTTCGTTCCATTTTTTCGACCCGAGTGGCCACAAACGCCGTTGGCCAGGCAGGTAAAATCAGTGCGCTCCAGCCCCCTTGCCCAATCAGCGCATGGGCTGAGCTGAAATTTCAGCCCTCCAGCACACCTTTCCAGGCCGCCCCAGTGACTCTGCACATCACCCAATTCGAGGGCAGCAATGCCCTGAGCAGCTTTCGCGTTCAACAACTCCTACCTGCGCTGCAGGGCTTACACGAGAAGATTTCAGGGATTTCGGCCCGTTTTGTGCACCTGGTTGCCAGCAATTTGGCCCCTGATGCAACGCTAAGCGCTCAACTGGCCGCGTTGCTGACTTACGGCGACCCGTACACCGGCCCTTTGGCCGGCCCGCTGATCGTCGTGTCGCCCCGTCTGGGCACGGTGTCGCCCTGGGCGTCCAAGGCGACCGACATTGCCCACAACTGCGGCTTGGCCGTGCACCGCATCGAGCGCCTGGTGGAATATCGCCTGACGCTCAAGCATGGCTTGCTCAGCAAAACCACGCTGAGCGCCGAACAGTTAGAGCAGGTCGCAGCCCTTTTGCACGACCGCATGACCGAAAGCGCCATGCCGGAGCGCGCCCGGGCTTTTGCGCTTTTCAGCGCCCTGCAGGCCGCGCCCATGGAGCATGTGGATGTGTTGGGCGGGGGCAAGGCTGCCTTGGAGACCTCCAACCGTGAATGGGGCCTGGCGCTGGCGGCAGACGAGATCGATTACCTTCTCAACGCTTTCACCGCTCTGGGGCGCAACCCCACCGATGTGGAACTGATGATGTTCGCCCAGGCCAACAGCGAACAC
>CAZMXB010000290.1:291-6429 GCA_964569855.1 uncultured Rhodoferax sp. | reverse complement strand
CGAACTCCATGACCACGATGTGGTCGGTCACGTCCATCACCAGGTCCATGTCGTGTTCCACCAGCAGAATGCTCATGCCCTCGCTGCGCAATTGGCGCAACACCGCGATCAGCGCCTGTTTCTCCTTGTGGCGCAGGCCTGCGGCGGGCTCGTCCAGCAGCAGCAGGGCGGGGTCGCTGCACAGCGCGCGGGCGATTTCCAGCAGGCGCTGTGGCCCCATGGCCAGGTTGCCAGCCTGCTCATGCATGGCGTGTCCCATGCCGATGCGCTCCAGTTGGCGCGCAGCCTCGCGCAGCAGGCTTTGCTCTTCGGCCCGGTCCAGGCGCAGCATGCTGGAGATCGCATCCTTGTGGCCGCGCAATTGCGCACCCAGTGCCACGTTTTCCAGCACGCTCAGCTCAGGGATCATCTTGACGTGTTGAAAGGTTCGGCTGACACCCCGGCGTGCAATCTCGCGCGATGGCAGACCGCCGATGGGCTGTCCGCAGAAGCTGACATCGCCCGCGGTCAGGCCCAACACACCCGTGATCAGGTTGAAGGTGGTGGATTTACCCGCGCCATTGGGGCCGATCAAACCCACAATCTGGCCAGCCTTGATAGAGAAGCTGATGTCGTTCACCGCCGTCAACCCGCCAAACTGTTTACGAATGGCGTTGACCTGCAGCACCGTGTCTCCCACGGAGGGTTTGGTTCGCTCGGCCAGCGGCTTCGCCCCCTGCCAGTTATTGACACGACGGGGCTTGGGCAGGTAACGCGCCACCAGCGACCACATGCCATCGGGCAGATACTTCAACACCAGCACCAGCACAATGCCGAACACAATCACCTCATAACTGCCGCTGGTGCCCAGCAGCTTGGGCAGCATCACCTGCAGCTCGTCCTCCAGCAGCTTCGTCATCAGCGCGCCGCTGATGGCGCCCCATACATAACCGGCACCGCCCAGCACCGCCATGAACAGGTACTCAATGCCAAACTTCAGGCTAAAGGGTGATGGATTGACGGTGCGCTGAAAGTGCGCGAACAGCCAGCCCGAGATGCTGGCAAACAGTGCGGCAATCAGGAAGATGCCGATCTTGTGGCGCAAGGTGTCGACTCCCATGGCCTCCGCCATCAGCGTGCTGGAACGCATGGCGCGGATGGCACGGCCGGTGCGCGAGTCCAGCAGGTTTTGCAGTGCAAAGGCCCCGAACAGCACCATGCCCCAGGCCAGCACAAAGAAAAGGCGGCCCTGGCTGATGTCCCAACCGAACAGCATGATGGGTGGCACGCCCAGAATGCCGTCGTACTTGCCCAAGCCATCGACATTGCCCATCAGGTAATACAAGGAGAGGCCCCAGGCAATGGTGGCCAACGGCAGGTAATGGCCCGACATGCGCAGCGTGATCCAGCCCAACACCAGCGCACTGACGGCGGTGATGAACAGACCGGCAAACACAGTGAGCCATGGCGACCAGCCCATGGTCACGCTCAGGTAAGCCGTCGTATAAGCGCCGATGCCGACAAATGCGGCCTGGCCGAAGGACGTAAGCCCGCCAATGCCGGTCAGCAGCACCAGGCCCAGAATGACCAGGCTGTACATGGCGATGTAGTTGAGCTGGGTGATCCAGAACTCGGGCACCGGCGCCACCGCATACAGCAGCATGCAAGCCACCAGGGTGATCCGCTGGGCGCGGGCGTCGTACACCCAGCGTTGGAGGGTGGGGGACAAAGTCATGTCAATGTTCCTCAGAGTGGCCGCCAGCCACCGAACGCCACAGCAAAATGGGCAAGACCAGGGTGAACACAATCACCTCCTTGAAGGCGCTGGCCCAGAACGAGCCAAACGCCTCTACCAGACCGACGAACAGGGCGCCCACGGCCGCCAGCGTGTAGCTGTGCAAGCCACCCATCACCGCGGCGACAAAACCCTTGAGCCCGATCAGAAAACCCGAGTCATAAAACACCGTGGTGGTGGGGCCAATCAACAGACCCGACAGTGCGCCGATCAGTGCGGCACAGGCAAACGTGGTCTGGCCCGCTCCGTGGGTCGAGATGCCCATCAGCCGCGCGCCCAAACGATTCACCGCAGTGGCCTGCAGGGCCTTGCCATACAGGGTGCGGCTGAAAAACTGGGACAACAGCACCATCAGCGTCAGCGAGACGCCAAAAATAATCACCGCCTGTCCGCTGATGTTCAGCGGCCCCACGGCCATGCTGGCATCCCAGAACGAGGGGTTGCGAAATCCTTCGGCACCAAAGAAGAGCAGGCCCAGGCCGGTCATCGCGAAGTGCACACCGACCGACACGATCAGCAGCACCAGGTTGCTGGCATCGGCCAGCGACTGGTAGGCCAGGCGGTACACCAGCGGGCCAAACGCGGTGACGATGGCCACCGTCAGCAGGGCCTGCACCAGCAGGGGCAAATTGTGCGGCGCAGCCCAGATTGACAGGCCGGATACCACCAATGGAATGGCTAGCGTGGTCAGGCCGGCTTTAATTGCGCGTTTGGATTGGCGCGTGTGTTGCCAGCAGAGGCGCACATCCATGGCCGCCGCTAGCACCGCCATGATCAGCAGCAGCCAAACGGTGCCGGGCACCTGGCCGGTGCGGAAAATGGCCAGGGTCAACGCGCCATAGGCGACAAACTCCCCCTGGGGAATGAAAATGACCCGGGTGACGCTGAACACCAGGACCGTTGCCAGTCCGAGCAGGGCGTACACGGCAGCGTTGGTGATGCCGTCGAGCGTCAGGATGCTGACAATTGTTAAGTCCATGGAGTGCCCTAGAGTCCGTTCATGATGTGAGCCCGCGCCGCCGGGCCGCCCCAACGCGGGGCGTCGGGGCACACGTTTACTCGACCTTCCAGTCGCCGTTGACCACTTTCAACATCACACCGGTTTCCAGCGTGTAACCCCAGTGGTCGTCCTTGGTCCAGTTCAGCACGCCGTGGGATACGACGGTGCGGCCCATGGTTTCAAATGCGGAACGCAATGCGGCACGGAACTCCTTGGTGCCGGGCTTGCCACTCTTGAGCGCCATCGGTACGGCTTTCTCCAGCACCACCAGGGCGTCATAACCATGGCCGGCAAACTGGTTGCGTGAACCGGCGCCATAGGCCTTTTCGTATTGCTGAACGAAATCAATGGCCACCTTCTTGGACGGGTGGTTGTCGGGCAACTGCTCGGCAATGACGGCCGGACCGGATACCACGTAGGCGCCTTCCACGGCCTTGCCACCCACACGCATCAGGTCACGCGAAGCGGCGGCATGGGTCTGGTAAATCTTGCCCTTGAAGCCGCGTTCAACAATGGCCATGTGGGGCATGGCGGCACCACTGCCCGAGGCCACCACCAGCATCGCGTCCGGGTTGGCGGCGACCAGCTTCAGCGCCTGCGCGGTGACACTGGTGTCGGACCGGGCAAAACGCTCGGTTGCAATCACCTTGATGCCGTTTTTGTCGGCCTCGGCGGTGAAGTCCTTCAGCCAGCTCTCGCCATAGGCATCGGTGTAGCCCAGAAAGCCCACCGTCTTGACGCCCTGCTTGGTCATCAGACCAATGATGGAATGGGCCATGACCGGGTTGGACTGCGGCATGCGGAAAGACCAGCCGTCTTTGCCTGGGGGCAATGGCATGGGCGAGAGCGCCAGTTGTACGGTCTCGGCTTCGGCCGCGATACCGGCGATGGGGATGGCGACCGGTGTGGCTACCGAACCCATGATGATGTCGACCTTGTCATCGGTCACAAAACGTTTGGCGTTCTTGACGCCGGTGGTCGGGTCGGTGGCATCATCGAGCACGATGACCTTGAGTTTTTCACCGGCAATGGTTGCGGGCCAGAGCTTGATCTGGTTGTTGACCGGAATGCCAAGGCCCGAGGCCGGACCGGTCAAGGGCAGGCTGATGCCGACGGTAATGTCGGCGAGTGCCGTGCCGGCAACGCTCAGCGTGGCGGCGGCGGCGATCAGGGATTTGACGAACTTCATACGATGTCTCCTTGGTGGTTTTGGAACGGGAACGGGAACAGGAACTGGAAAAAATTGGCTTGGCTCAGATGCACAGCGCCTTGATGTCGGCGGGCACCGCAATGGCCTTGATGCGGTCCGGGTTCTCGGGCAGACGCATGCAGAAGGCGCGCACTTCCGTGCCTTCACACAACACGTCGTCACCGCGTTTTACGACGTGGCGGTGCACAAACACCTTGTCGCGCCACTCTTCAACGCTGGTGTGCACCTGCAGCGTCTCGCCATAGGTGGCGGTGCGCATGAATCTGGTGTTGATCTCCAGCAGCGGCGTGCCGATGATGCCGGTGGTCTTGACCAGTTCACGCCAGGGCGGAACGCCGCACTGCATGAAGAAGTTCAACGACGAGGCATCCATCCACTTGGCAAAGTTGGGGAAGAACACGATACCTGCGGGATCGCAGTCGCCAAACATCACGTTGACGGAATAGACAATGGTTTTGCTCATGGGATTATTGTGTGTGGGATTGGCGTTCAGCGCGGGGCCATGCGCAGCGCGCCATCCAGCCGAATCACTTCGCCATTGAGGTGGCCGTTAGTCACGATGTGGGCGGCCAGTTGGGCGAACTCTTCCGGCTTGCCCAGGCGTTGCGGGAACGGAATGCTGGCCGCCAGCGACACCTGCACCGCTTCGGGCAAGGTCTTCATCAGCGGTGTGGCAAACAGCCCGGGCGCGATCGTGCAGACGCGAATGCCATGCTGCGCCAGATCCCGCGCCATGGGCAGCGTCATGCCGGCCACACCAGCCTTGGATGCGCTGTAGGCCTGCTGGCCGACCTGCCCGTCAAACGCGGCCACTGATGCTGTGAACACCATGGCGCCGCGTTCACCATCCTCCATGGGGGCGAGCTTGGCACAGGCGGCAGCAAACAGGCGGGCCACGTTGTAGGTGCCGATCAGGTTGACGTTGACCACGCGCACAAAGTCTTCCAGCGGCGCGGCATTGCCGTCCTTGCCAACTACACGCTTGGCGCTGCCGATGCCGGCGATCTGCATCAGGATGCGCGCCGGGCCAAAGGCGGCAGCGGCCTGGGCGATGGCCGCCTGCACGCTGTCGGCGCTGGTGACGTCACACTGGCATGCCAAGGCGCTGCTCGCACCGTATTGCGTGTTGATGTCGGCGGCCACCTTTTCGGCGTTGGCCAGGTTGACGTCCAGAATCGCCACCCGGGCGCCCAGGCGGGCCAGTTCGCGGGCGGTTGCCTCGCCCAAGCCGGAGCCACCACCGGTGACCAGCGCTGCTTGTCCTTGAATCTGCATGCTGTAGGTTTCCTTTTTTGCTATGAAGTTGATAGCTGATTGCGCAATGAATACGAGGGCTAAGGTGCTAAAAGGCTGTAAGGCTGTGCGTTTTGCGTAGGTCAAGCAGGAGCCCGCGCAGCGGGCGGGGGACACGGAGCACAACGTGCAGCCTTTCAGACTCCTCTTGCATCAGACGCCTTCCGGGTTTTCCAGCAGCAGGGCAATGCCCTGACCGCCACCGATACAGGCAGACGACACACCATAGCGCACACCGCTGCGCTGCATCTCACGCGCCAAGGTGAGCGTCAGGCGCACGCCGGTGCAGGCCAGCGGGTGGCCCAGGGCGATGGCGCCACCGTTCACGTTGAGCTTGCTCAGGTCCAGACCCAGCTCGCGACCCACAGAGAGGGTTTGCGCGCCCTGGGCTTCGTTGATCTCGAAGCGGCCAATGGCGTCCAGGGTCAGACCTGCACGCTCCAGCAGCAGGCGGATGGCGGGGGCCGGGCCAATGCCCATGATTTCGGGCGGCACACCGACCACGGCTGCAGCCACCACACGGGCCAGCGGCTTCTTGCCTTCGGCGCGGGCATAGGCGCCCGAGGCCACGACCGCAGCCGCAGCTGCATCCACCAGCGCGGCGCTATTGCCGCCGGTCTGCACACCGCCCGCGTGCACCGCGCGCAGCTTGGCCAGAACCTCCACCGGGGAGATGCGGGCATGCGTGTCTTGCGCTACTTCGGTGGTCTTGCCTTGCAGTTTGATGCCCCGCGTGGCGTAGCCTTCCAGCTCAAATTTTTCGCTGATCACCGGGACGACTTCTCCGGCATGGAAACCGGCCTGCTGGGCCGCAACAGCCTTGGCAAAGGAGCTGGAGGCAAAGGCGTCGACCTCTTCGCG
>CAZMXB010000290.1:0-241 GCA_964569855.1 uncultured Rhodoferax sp. | reverse complement strand
CAGGGATTCCCACATGAAGTCCTTGAACTCCACCGGCGCGACCAGCTTGAAACCGGTGCGGTGGGTGAACGCCGCCACCGGGTTGCGCGTCACGGACTCGGTGCCCACCACCAGCGCCACATCGGCGCAGCCCGACTGGATCTGCTCCCCCGCTTGGCGGAACAGCTCGAAGCCGGTACCGCAAATACGCTGCGCCATCAGCGCGGGAACCTCTTGCGGAACACCTGCGTACAGGCCGATG
>CAZMXB010000289.1:0-6442 GCA_964569855.1 uncultured Rhodoferax sp. | reverse complement strand
GGCCGCCTGCTCCTTGAGCTGAAATTCGGTGATGCGCTGGCGCAGGGGCTCCAGCTCGCGCTCCAGTTGCAGGCGGCGCTCGTCACTGGCGCGCAGCTTGGCAGTCAGGTCATCGTATTCGCTGCGTTTGGCGCCCAGGGCCTGTTCGCGTTCCAGTTTCAAAGCCAGTGCATTCTGCAAACCGGCCTGTGCTGCGGCATCGGTCAGGCGGGCCAATTCCTCGCGCGCACGCAATGCCTCTGCATGCACGGATGCGGTTTGCTGGTCGGCAGTGTCTATCGTGCGGGCCAGCTCGGCGGTACGGGCCTGCAGGCTGCGCTGGGCAAACTGGGCTTCCTGCGCCTGGCGTTCCAGGCTGCGCTGCTGCTCACGGCACTGCGTCAATTTGCGCTGCACCTCGATGACCCGTTCGTCCATTTCAGCGTGGCGTTCCTGGCTGTCGGCAAGCTGCAAGTCCAGTGACTCAAAGCGACCTTCAGCGGTTTCCCGGCGCTCCTGCAAATCGTCCAGCTGCGCCTGCACTTCGGCCAGGTCAGCGTCAATCTGGGCACTGCGTGACCGCGCCTGTTCAGCCAGCTGCGAAAGGCGCAGGGTTTCTACCTGCAATGCATGCGCCTTGGTTTGCGTTTCGCTGGCCTCACGCCGCACACCCACCAGCCGCTGCGAGGCGTCGGCATATGCCGCTTCGGCCCGCACCAGCGCAACTCGGGCTTCATCGGCAATCATGGTTTGCGCGCGCAGCTCTTTTTCCAGGTTCTCGATCTCCTGCGCGCGGGCCAAAAGCCCTGCCTGCTCGGAATCGGGTGCGTAAAAACTGACGCTATGGCTGGTGACCACGTGCCCCGACTTGATGTAGATGCTCTCGCCCGGCTGCAGCATGTCGCGTTTGGCCAGGGCCTCTTCAAAACTGGGAGCCGTGTAACACCCCTGCAGCCAGTCCGACAGAATGGCCTTTTGGCCAGCATCGCTGATTCGCAACAGATCGGCCAGGCGCGGCAGTGACGCATGCGGGTCCGGCGCAATGGCCAGTGGAGGGCTGAAAAACGCCAGCTTGGCCGGTGGCGCGTCGCTGGCAAAAGCCCGCACAAGCTCCAGACGCGACACCTCCAACGCCGAGAGCCGCTCACGCAAAGCCCCCTCCAACGCGTTTTCCCAACCTTGTTCGATATGGATACGGGTCCACAGCCCCTGCAAGTGGTCCAGTCCGTGTTTGGCCAGCCAGGGTTGTAGCTTGCCGTCAGTTTTGACCTTTTCCTGCAGGGTGCGCAGCGCCTCCAGGCGGGCCGACAGATCTGCCTGGCGCGCCGACTCGTCGTTGACAGTTTGCTGTTGGGCCCGGCGCGTCTCATCACGCTGCGGCAACACATCCTGCAAATCCTGCAACCGGGCGTCGGCCACTGCCGCCATTTCCTGGGCATCGGCGAGCGCGATTTCCAAGTCTTGCAGCCTTGCCTCATCCGGCATCGTCAGGGCGGTGCGATCAGCGCCCAGACGTTCACGTCGGGTGGCAACCTGACGAAACTGTTCTTCGATACTGCGCTGCTCGGCGGCCAATACCTGAATCTGTTGCTGCACCTGCATCACGCTGCCACGCTGGTTGTTGGCCGCTGCCTGGGCCGCCGTCAATGCGTCTTCCAGGTCGGGCAACTGCTGGGCCTGCTCCTCCACCTGCGCCGACAACAATTCGGTTTGTTCGTCGCCCAACAAGGCCAGTTCGGCCAGTCGTTCGACTTCGCCCTGTGCATCTTCCTTGCGGGCCGCCCATTGGCCAATCTGCTCCTGCAAGCTCTGCAGGCGCTGTTCAGCGCGCTGGCGCCCTTCCACCACAAAGCGGATTTCCGCTTCCAGGCGACCAACATCGGTACTGGCTTCGTACAGGAGCCCCTGCGCCTGGTTGACCTGGTCGCCTGCCGCATAGTGGGCCTGGCGCACGGCCTCCAGGTCGGCCTCGATAGAGCGCAAGTCGGCCATGCGGCTTTCCAGTGCATTCACGGCGCTGGAGGCATCCGCCTTGACCCGGGACTGTTCGGCCAGTGCTTCGGCACGCTTTAAAAACCACTGCTGGTGCTGCTTGAGCGTGACA
Source organism: uncultured Rhodoferax sp. (assembly GCA_964569855.1). Taxonomy (GTDB): domain Bacteria; phylum Pseudomonadota; class Gammaproteobacteria; order Burkholderiales; family Burkholderiaceae_C; genus Allorhodoferax. The sequence goes on along the minus strand of CAZMXB010000289.1, from coordinate 4,359 downwards.
TCGGCCTGCAGTGCGTTGTACTTTTGCGCCACCTCGGCCTGTTTTTCCAGCTTTTCCAGATTGGTGTTGAGCTCACGCAGGATGTCTTCGACGCGGGTCAGGTTCTCGCGGGTATCGGACAGGCGGTTTTCTGTCTCGCGGCGGCGTTCCTTGTATTTGGAAACCCCGGCGGCCTCTTCCAGGAACAGGCGCAACTCTTCCGGCTTGGACTCGATGATGCGGCTGATCGTGCCCTGGCCAATGATGGCGTAGGCGCGTGGGCCCAGGCCGGTGCCCAGAAAAACGTCCTGCACATCACGGCGGCGCACCGGCTGGTTGTTGATGAAGTAACTGGAGGTGCCGTCGCGGGTCAACACGCGTTTGACGGCGATCTCGCCAAACTGGCCCCACTGGCCGCCGGCCCGGTGGTCGGCATTGTCAAAAATCAGTTCGACGCTGGAGCGGCTGGCCGGCTTGCGGGTGGTGGTGCCGTTGAAGATGACGTCCTGCATGGACTCGCCACGCAACTCACTGGCCTTGCTTTCGCCCAGCACCCAGCGCACGGCGTCCATGATGTTGGACTTGCCGCAGCCATTGGGTCCGACCACACCCACCAACTGGCCCGGCAACAGGAAGTTGGTGGGTTCGGCAAACGATTTGAACCCGGATAACTTGATGGAATTGAGGCGCACAGAAGACGACGAATCGGGCTAAGCTGTTGATTTGATTAACGTTTTTGGAGCAGCCCCCAAAACCGCGGTGCTGCAATGATAGCTTGCAGGGGCTTGCTCCCTAACCTATTTGAAGTGCGAAGGCATCGCCACATCGGTCCGGACGCCGTTTGGCAAGGGCTCGGGGATAATGGCGCCCCATGAATCCGAATTTGTCCCTGCTGCAGGCCTACCCGTTCGAGCGTCTGCGCCAGCTGTTTGCCACGGTCACGCCCAATACCGCCTATGCACCCATCAGCCTGGGCATTGGTGAACCGCGCCACGCCACACCCCAATTGATCAAGGACGCCTATTGCCAGGCCGTCAATGATCCGCAGGGTGGGCTTTCAAATTACCCTGCCACCGGCGGTGTCCCGGCCCTGCGACAGTCGATCGGGCGCTGGCTGCAGCGCCGCTACGGCTTGCATCTCAATCCCGACACCCAGATTCTGCCGGTTAACGGGTCCCGCGAGGCGCTATTCGCGCTGGCCCAGACCGTGGTAAACCCGGCCGCACGGCTTGCGCCGGATCTGGCACCCCTGGTGGTGTGCCCCAACCCTTTCTACCAAATTTATGAAGGCGCCGCCCTGCTGTCGGGCGCAGAGCCCTACTTCGTGCCCTCGGACCCCGCACGCAATTTCGCCCAGGATTGGGACAGCGTGCCCGACGCCGTCTGGGCCCGCACACAACTGCTGTTTGTCTGCTCGCCGGGCAACCCCACCGGGGCCGTGATGCCGCTGGGCGAGTGGAATAAGCTGTTTGAACTGAGCGACCGCTTTGGTTTTGTGATTGCATCCGACGAGTGTTACAGCGAGATCTATTTCCGCGAGGACCCACCCTTGGGTGGGCTGGAAGCCGCCGCACAGCTCGGTCGCAGCGATTTCAGGAATCTGCTAAGCCTGACCAGCCTGTCCAAACGCAGCAATGTTCCGGGTATGCGCAGCGGCTTTTGTGCGGGCGACGCGGCCCTGGTCAAACAGTTTCTGCTGTACCGCACTTACCATGGCAGCGCCATGAGCACGGTGGTCCAGGCGGCCAGCATTGCGGCCTGGGATGATGAACAGCATGTGCGTGACAACCGGGAGCAGTACCGGGCCAAATTTGCTGCAGTGACTCCGCTTTTGGCGCAGGTGCTGGATGTGGCCCTGCCCGACGCCGGCTTCTATCTGTGGGCGGATGTCAAGGGCAGTGACACCGACTTCGCACGTGAGCTGCTCGCTCTTTACAATGTGACGGTATTGCCGGGCAGCTTTCTGGCACGTGAGGCGCGCGGTTTCAACCCGGGTGCCAATCGCATTCGTATGGCGTTGGTGGCGCAGACTGCGGAGTGTGTGGAGGCCGCCCAGCGCATCGTCGAGTTTGTGCAATCCAGAACGTAAAACCTTGCGGGACAGACCTTCAGCGATGTCCTTGAACGACCCAATAGAAAGTAGACCATGAGCGAACAACTACAACATATCATCGACGCAGCGTGGGAAGACCGCGCCAATATTTCGTTCCAGTCTTCCACCCAGGAAGTGCGCGACGCTGTCGAGCACGTGATCGGTGAATTGGACAATGGCCGCCTGCGGGTTGCCACCCGCCAGAGCGTGGGCCAATGGACCACCCACCAGTGGATCAAGAAAGCAGTGCTGTTGAGCTTTCGCCTGCGCGACAACGAGATCATTCAAGCTGGGCAACTCGGTTTCTATGACAAGGTACAAACCAAGTTCTCTGACCTGTCAGCCGAAGAAATGCGGGCTACCGGGGCGCGCGTGGTGCCTCCCGCTGTGGCCCGGCGCGGCAGCTTTGTGGGCAAGGGTGCAATTTTGATGCCCAGCTTTGTGAACATTGGCGCCTACGTGGACGATGGCACGATGGTGGACACTTGGGCCGCCGTCGGTTCGTGTGCCCAAATCGGCAAAAACGTGCACCTGTCGGGCGGTGTGGGCATTGGCGGCGTGCTCGAACCCATGCAGGCCAACCCGACCATCATCGAAGACAACTGTTTCATCGGTGCCCGCTCCGAGGTGGTTGAAGGGGTCATCGTCGAGGAAAACTCAGTGCTGTCGATGGGCGTGTATGTCGGTCAAAGCACCCCGATTTACGACCGCACCACGGGAGAAATAAGTTACGGCCGCATCCCGTCGGGTTCGGTCGTGATCAGTGGCACCTTGCCCAAAGATGGTGGCAAGTACAGTTTGTACGCAGCCATTATTGTCAAGCGGGTTGATGCCCAGACCCGGGCCAAGACTTCGCTCAACGACCTGCTGCGCGACTAACCATTCATTTTTTGACGTCCAACCGAGGCCGACCTATGTCTACACCCCCCCCAATGGGCACGATGGAACGTATTCTTCGCCTGATGGCGGAGAAAAAGGCCTCGGACGTCTACCTGTCGGCCAATTCCCCGGCACTGATCAAGATTAACGGTCAGTGTGTGCCTATCAACAACCAGGCGCTCCCGTTTGACGCACCCAGGAATCTGCTGGCCGAAATTTTGCCTCCCGAACGCATGGCCGAACTCGACGCAGAGAGCGAGTTGAACATGGGATTCCCCATCGCCGGGTTGGGGCGCTTTCGGGTCAGTGCCATGCGCCAACGCGGCAGCATTGCAGCGGTATTCCGTTTCATCTCGGTCGATGTCCCCGCATTGGCAGACCTGTTTCTGCCGCCCATACTGGGCAACCTGATCATGGAAAAGCGGGGCTTATTGTTGATGGTGGGGGCCACTGGCGCGGGCAAGAGCACCACGCTGGCGTCCATGATTGACCATCGCAACGCCACAGTCTCGGGCCACATTCTGACCATTGAAGACCCGGTCGAGTTCTTGTTCAAGAACAAAAAATCGGTGATTAACCAGCGTGAAATTGGCACTGATACCAAGAGCCTGCAGGTGGCGCTCAAGAATGCGCTGCGCCAGGCCCCCGATGTGATCCTGATTGGCGAAATCCGCGACCGCGAAACCATGTCCGCGGCAATCGCTTACGCCCAATCCGGCCACCTCGGCCTGGCCACCCTGCACGCCAACAACAGCTACCAGGCGCTCAACCGCATTCTGAGCTTCTACCCGGTGGAAGTGCGCAGCACCATGCTGGGTGACCTCGCCGCCGCGCTCAAGGCCGTGGTGTCGCAGCGCCTGCTGCGCACCGTGCACGGCAGCCGTGCGCCGGCCGTGGAGGTGCTGCTCAATACCAAGCTGGTCAGCGAGCTGATTGAAAAAGGCGATTTCTCGGGCGTCAAGGAAGCCATGGAAAAGTCCATGGCCGAAGGCTCGCAGACCTTCGAGCAGGACATTGCCCGGCTGATCATTGACGGCACGGTGGACAAGAAGGAAGGCATTGCCTACGCCGACTCGCCCACCAACCTGCAATGGCGGCTGCAGAACGACTTCAGCAAGGCGTCGAAGGCAGCCGAGCCCGAGGACGATGTGGATGACGAACCCTCTTTCACCGAGATCACCCTCGACGTGAAACATTGATGTCGCGCACCCTTCGTCTGGCTGAACAGCTCATCTCCCGCCCGTCGGTCACGCCGGACGACGGCGGCTGCCAGCGCATCATTGCCGAGCGGCTGGCGCCACTGGGCTTTGCCTGCGAAACCATCCTCAGCGGGCCGGACAGCTTCCGCGTCACCAACCTCTGGGCAAAAAGGGCTCCAACCCGCACCAACGCTGCGCAAGGCGCTACAA
>CAZMXB010000288.1:0-6475 GCA_964569855.1 uncultured Rhodoferax sp. | reverse complement strand
TTCGTCGCCTATTCCTGCAAAGGCCGTGGCGTCTGCCCCTCGTGCAACACACGGCGCATGGTGGAGACGGCAGCGCACCTCACGGATCACGTATTCCCCCGCCTGCCAGTTCGCCAGTAGGTGCTGTGGGTGCCCAAACGGTTGCGCTATTTTCTGCAACGTGACGGGGCCGTGCTCAACATGGTCTGCGGATTTTTCTGCGGGTGGTTGCCCAAAGCCTGCAATCGTGCAGCCCTGGCGCGGCCAATGCTGACAAAGCCGCGCTGCACATTGGTGCGGTGGCCTTTATCCATAGACTCGGCTCCAGCTTCAATGAACACGTTCACTTCGGTGTCTGCGTAGTCGATGGGTGTTTGAGAAAGTTGCCAGTAATGCCGATAGTGAGGCCGCCGCGCAGAGCGTCATCTTCCACCCCGCCAGCGCAATCGATGCGGCTGCCGTGGCGCAGTTGCAGGCTACCTTGCGCAAACGCATCCTGCGCGCCTTCGTGGGCCGGGGCTGGCTGCGGAGCAGTGATGACAATGACATGCTGGCCTACCAGCGCAGCGGTTTCTAGGTCGATGCTGGTGTCTGCATCGAATCACACGACCGCGCTAGCCTGGAGCGGCTGCTGAGGTATTGGGCGCGTCCAGCCTTTGCCATGGATCGGCTGCGCAAAGAGGGAAACGATTTGGTGTACCGCTGTGCCAAGCAGCGCAGCGAGCCCAACAGTGACAAACGCGGCACCAAGGCAGACGAGTTGACCCTCACACCGCTGGCGCTGATAGAGCGCATCGCCGCCCTGGTGCCACCGCCACGCACCCACCAGCGCCGCTACTACCGAGTGCTGGCACCGAACTCGCCACTGCGCTGTGCGGTCACGGCCATGGCCCTGCCCGTACAACCCAAGCGCCCAGCCCATTACCTTTGGGCCGTGCTGATCGCCCGCATCTACGAGGTGTTCCCGCTCTTGTGCCCCATCTGTGGCGGGCAGATGGGGCTGATTGCGCTCATCACCGAGGGCATTGAGATCAGGAAGATTCTCGATCACATCGGGGAGGGCTCCGAGCCCCCGCACATAGCCCCGGCACGCGGGCCACCAATGTAGGACGACTGTGATGCGCAGGCGGATGACGGGGTGCAAAGCGATCCGGATTGGGATCTGGCCGCACAACCGGCCCCAGATTACTGTGCCGATCAGCGCATTAGTTGGTGATTGGTTGAGGCGGCGACTCTGACTTGCTGCAGGGCAAGGCTGCGCCGGGCAAAGTCCTCCCACCGGGTATCACCCTTCTGGACGGTGTTTTTTCATGGTGAACCTGCCACACGGGCAAGAAAACTAGTGTTCACACGGGGTTCGAAGCCTGTTCCAGGGTGGGATATTGCGGCTCGTGCGGTTGAGCGGCCTATCCGTCTATGCCGTTGCCGCCGTCGACAAGATTGGTCCCTGCTCCCAGGGTAAAGATGTTGTTAGCACTGTTGCCAACCACAAAATCGTTCTGAGGGGTGCCGATAACGGTTTTCAACCGTGGTGAAGAAATCGATGGACAGGTTGTTCACGGCGGCGGCGGAAACGTTGATGCCAACGGAGCTAAATTTCTCCGGGTGCAGGTTGATGCCGCTGGTGCATCGCGATGTGTCAATGGTGTCGAATCCACCGGAGGCGTTGATAACGCCCAGCATGAGACCTGATGCGTCGGCCGCGTATAGATACTGTTGCCCGCTTGTTGAGACCCGCTGCCGTACAGCTGCTTTGGCGCGAGAAGGTCGTGGACTCCAAACCACTCGCGGTACGGTTCGCCTTTTGCGTCCCGATAAGACATCATGGAGAAGTTGGCGTTGTCCTCCAGTGAACCCAAAAAATTGCCGGGAACGGTCGACGTGGGGTCGCCAGCGTTGTAATAGCCTGGGTGTTTGATACCGATCGCGTGACCGATTTCATGGACCAAAGGGCGGTAACCCGCAGTGCCGGGTGTTACGTTGGTAACGTTATAGGCAATACCTTGGTTGATCCATATGTCGCCGGACTTGTCATCCTCCGTAGAGTTGGGCAAAAAAGCGTAACCACCGGACGACGTCTGCGTATTGTTGCCAAGGCGAATCTGGCCGTAACTGGTGTTCGCGTCGCCGACTTCCCTGAAATGGATGCCGAGCTCGGTCTGCAGTTTCGCGAAAATCCGAAGGGTGGCAGCAATCTGTGCTGCCTTGAAAGTACCAAAACCAGCGTCAGTGCCCTCGTCAGTGCCGCCATAGGTTGGCTTACCAGTCATGAAACTGCAGGTCACCGTGATCGGTGTACCCATTGCCGCGGCGCTGTTCCACCGCATGCTGGCGTCTCCCAGAAGTGCGTCAATCCGGTAGTCGCCGGTAATGGGATTGGTGATGACAGGTGTCGTGGGCGCTGCTGATAGCGTGACTCCGGTGCCCGCAGACAGCGGGTCTGCCCCAGTAGGCCGGGAATCGTTCATGCTGGCCCGCATGGCGCAACCGCGAACATAGGAACGGTCTGACATGCGTGCTTTCAGGTAAAGAACCGTTGGATTGGCCCGTTCACACGATAAACACACCGCGACTGATCGCAAGCGCCGTCCGGTCAAAAACGCCGTTATACACGCCGACAAATCCACTCTATTGCGCCAAGACACGACAAAAATCAAAGTACTTCCTAGAACAAATGCATACCATACCTTGATGATTTAGTTGGCGCTTGTCTTTATAACCATAATCCGTAAAAGGGCTTTAGGGGAAATTCATGAACAAAACTTTACGAAGATTTTTTTTCGGTGCGGCCATACTGGCAACTTTGGCAATCGGTAGCGTGCGGGCTCAGACCACGATTGATTTTTCAAACGCTCGCGGTACGGGCATAGCCGCGGACAAGGTCCTAATTGAAAATGTTCGCCTATTGGTGGCTGTGCCCAATCCGTTTTCACCTGGCACCAGCACCGCAGTGGAAACCGTATACAACGTCAGCTTTAAGTTTGACCCTGCCACCTTGCATCTGGTGCCTGAGGGAATCACCCAAACGGGCGGTGCCGGAGCAACTAACTGCGCCGCAGCACAAGTCCAGGTAACCAATGCCGTATTGGGTGCCGCAGCACCCTTGTCAGGCGCAACGGTAACCATCGGCGGTCAAACGGCCACGACCAACACCGCGGGCCTTGCAACTTTAAGTAATTTGCCTACTGGTGCAACCAGCGTCGCAGTGGCGGCTACTGGATACGTGCCTGCAATCCAGATCGCCGCGCTGAGCTGCACCGCTACCAATACGGTTACCGTGGCATTGTCACCGGCAACCGGTACCACAGGCGGGCTGACATCAGGGCAATTCCGGGTCATCCTGACGTGGGGACAAAACCCATCGGATCTCGACTCGCACATGACCGGTCCCAACTCCACCGGTGAATTGTCAGACACCAATCGGTGGCATGTGTATTACTCATCCAGAACCGCTGGCGGCATCTGTGGGCTGGATGTTGATGACACCTCGTCATATGGACCTGAAACCGTAACCTGCCCCAGAACAGGATCGACTGGAACTTTGATCCCCGGTGTCTATCGTTACTCAGTACACCATTACAGTGGCAGCTCCAATATTGGCACATCGGGTGCCAGTGTGCGCCTCGAGTTCCAAAACGGCACGGTGTATACCTACACGCCTCCAACAACTGCCACCTTCACCGGCAGCAATAATGCGTGGACGGTTTTCGAAATCACAGTCAATGCCGACCGTTCAATTAGTGTGGCACCTGTTAACACCGTCACCACCGGAATTTCCGCTGGCAGCGTGCGAAGCCCAATTCATGGTGATCCAACCGGCTATGGAATGCCTGAAGATAGTAATTTGTTCAAGTCACTGAGCAAATAAGACAGCGACTTCGGAGTAACTCCAAAGTAAAAGCCTGCACCTTGTGCAGGCTTTTTTTTGGGTCCTTCATCCATTTCGACCCGATGTCTAGCCTGCATATGTCACGCCACAACACCGACTGCGCGAAAGGTTTTTCCAGTCAAAGGACGGCCAGAATACCGTGCCACCATCAGTGGCCGGCTCAACATAGTGGAGGTACCGTGGATGAATGTATTGCGAGAACTCCATGAACACGCAAAAAGCAGCCTCTTTGATTTTTGGATTGGTGAGTGCCATGGCTGTGGCCGGTTGCGACTCCACCTCACACCCGACGGAGCCAGCGGCACTAGGGAAAGTATGGATTTGCTCGTCAAGAATTTTTGCAAATTTCTGCTGTTACTGTCGGGTGTGTCGATGGTGGCGACGTTTGGCGTCATCTTGCTGGGAGTGGCGTCCCGGCAGTTTCTGTGGGACATCCCGGGGCTGGATGCGTATGCCGGCTACGCCATCGCCGCCACGCTTTTTCTGGCACTGCCTGCGTAGCTGCGCCATGGTGACCATATCCGCGTCAGCATGGTGCTGCAAAAGCTGCCACCCCGTTTGCTGGACACCATTGAATACTGGTGCCTGATAGCAGCCTCGGCGTTGACCACGTTTTTTGCCTTTTGCGCAGGCCGCCTGGTGTGGCAGTCGTACACCTGCCACGACGTCTCCTCCGGAGCCGACGCCACGGCCTTGTGGATTCCTTAAGTGCTGATGCTGCTGGGTTGCATTGGGCTTGCCGTGGCGTTTATCGATGCCTTGGTCAGCCGCATCCAGGCCCGTCCCTTCTTTGAAGCGCTTGACGGCGAATCCGCCCGTGCCGAATAAACGCCGCTCCACCACTTCGCGAGAACACCATGGATATCTTGATTGCCGGGGCATTGATTGTGATGCCCTTCATTGTGCTGGGCCCCTGTTCAACGACCGCATGGGCATTGTGGTTCGCGGTGGGCACCCGTTGGCTGCCCGCCCCAAACTGTCGCTCAAAGACGTGCTGACACAACAGTGCATATTGCCGCGCCCGGAGGCGCCGGGGCGACACCTCGTGGATGCGTCATTTCAGGAGTTGGGGCTGCAAGCGCCGGTGCCATCGGTGGAAACCGGTGATCTGGCCATGCTACGTCAACTGATTTACAGCAGTGACATGTTAACGGCCATTTCGCCGCGTCAGCTGATGTTTGAAATCCGGGCCGGGACTCTGACTGAATTGCCTGTCCAGATCGGCGCAACCACGCGCTCCATCGGATTTACCTTGCGCCAGGGCAGCGCGTTGTCGTCCGCAAAGTTGGCAGTGCTGGACGCGATCCGCGAACAAGCCCGCTGTTTGCCAGGTGGTGTTGCAGGCTAGCGTTCAGGACGATAGGGCGCGATTCGAAAGCATGCTATCTCTGCAAGTGCATGCTTTTGGGCTACGGCGCCAGCAGCGCAACAACTTCAATGCGTCAACAGCGGTGCCAGTGCGGTGATGGCCGCCTCAGGGCAGATGGTGGGCGGCTTTAACGGCACCAGCGTGGTGCTAACCCACATGACCAACCCGCGTCTGACCGACCCCGAGATTTTTGAGTTCCCCTTCCCGTTGCGCCTGGAAAACGATCAGTCCCATGGAGAAAAAAGACCGCTGGCCCTCGTAAAATATGGATAGTCCGCTACAAATATAGTAGCTACCCGTGATGGGTCGGCGTAGCTGGCTATAGCGGCGCCAGTGCAAGCAGTCACAGTGCAGACCGCGCCAGCTATCGCTGGTGTGGGTACAGGATTCAGCTGCGCCCCCTCAATCTGCACAGGTCGAAGGCGTCTGGTGACTCAAAACTCCTTGCGCACCTGCTCTCATACAGTTGAACCTTCCATCGTTTATTCTTCTTAGAATCAGTCGATGAAAAAACTACCGCTGTGTGTCTTTCTGGCCCTGTGTGTGCAGGCCATTGGTTGGGTTCCAATGGCATTTGCGGGCGACCCACCGGTTCCCGCGCTGAGCGAACCGCACCAAATGCAAGCCCCCAGTGTGTACGCGGCACGGCGCGCGGCCTTGATGAAGGCCATGGGCGATGGCGTTGCCGTCATCTTTGCCGAAGGCGAAGACGACTATGCGGGTTATCGGCAATCCGGAGATTTCCTCTATCTGACCGGCGTGGAGGAAAGAGGCGCCGTGCTGGTGTTGGCGCCCAAAGAACGCACCTACAAAGAATTCCTTTTTCTGCCGAGCCGCGACCCCGAGGCGGAGCGCTGGACCGGCGAGCGTGAGCCCATCGCGGCTGCATTGCGCAGCAAATATGGATTTGAAAAGGTCATGCGCAATGGGTCCTTGATGGGCACCTTGATCGGCTTGGCCAGCCGCTCACCCACGTTTTGGCAGGTCACCCGACCCAGCAGCGGCGAGGGCAAGCCCAAAGACCTGGAGGTCTACAGCAAGGTGCAAGGCAAGGTGCCCGGGGTGTCGACCAAGACGCTGGGCTGGGCGCTTGCGCAATTGCGGGCCAAGCACGATGCCGACGAGCTGGCGCTGATGCAGCGTGGCATCCGCATCAGCGAAGCCGGTCATTTGGCGGCATGGCAACTCATTCGCCCGGGTGTTGCCGAGGCTGATGTGCGCGCCGAGGCCGAGCGCGT
>CAZMXB010000287.1:0-6514 GCA_964569855.1 uncultured Rhodoferax sp. | reverse complement strand
GCGATGGCGCCCAGCACCTCGCTAGCCAATGCGTCCGTCACATCCCCCGACAGGACTTTGGTGCTGACCTTTTCCAATTCGTCATAGATGCCCTCCAACGTGTCCGCAGAGTATTCTGCGTCGGCATCAAACAGCTTCAGCAATACCTCTTTTGCGTCTTCGATCAACCCTGGCGCGCGCCGCGCGCGCATGCGCAAGAGGCGAAACACCGGCACATCTTCATCGTGGATTGAAAACAATACGCCTTTGCTCTTGAGCTCGTCGTTAACCAGGTTCAGGATGAATGCGACACGTACGGTTCGTGGCTCATCATCGTCAGCGATCAAAAAGTCACTGCGGATGTGCAATTCACCATTGTCTTCTTCGTAAAACCGCGCGGACTCCTCAATGTCTTCGTCCATCGCGTCTTCAGGAATTGACAGACCATAGTATTGCTTGACCCAGCGCTTTTCCTCAATCGTCGGGGATTCCAAATCCACCCAGATGGGTTGAAAACGGGAAAGTTCTTCCAGGGACTCAATTTCTTCCTGAAAGAGGCGCCCATTGGCAAGCGTAAAAATATTGAGCATGGCAATTCCATCGAGGGCAAATCACAACCAATCGGTTCGAACCATTGTGAGGTTGCAGATGCTTTCGAAAATTGGAACCCTGTGCCAATTGAACGGGAAAGCTAGCTGCGGGGGGCGGTGTCCAAAGAATGCTCTCCAAAAGTTACGCCGCTCAAATTATCGCACCAGAGTTGAGCGTTGTTTGCGCCGTTCGTCCCGTCCCTGCCTGCGCCAATATGTTGCATTGCGGAAGGAAATAGGCATTGCAATTCCGCAGATTCGGGCGCATAGTGAATTCACGGTAACTGAAGTTTGTGAGTATTTGGTTGCTGTTCTTGCCGAATGAAATGGCAAGATTCTTAACCCGAAAGCTATTGGAGGCTATTTATGAATTTGACGATCAGCGGTCACCATCTGGAAGTTACCCCTGCACTGCGTAGTTATGTCACGACCAAGCTAGATCGAATCATCCGACATTTTGACCAGGTGGTCGATGTCAAGGTACTCCTAACCGTAGAGAAGCAAAAGGAAAAAGAACGACGGCAGCGTGCCGAGTGCAATATTCATGTCAAAGGCAGCGATATGTTTGCTGAAAGCAGCCATGAGGATTTGTATGCTGCTGTTGACGAATTGGTCGACAAACTCGACCGACAGGTTGTTCGCCACAAAGACCGCCTTCAGGACCATCACCATGGAGCGCCGAAACGCCTGATGTAATTTGCAGGAGTTGTCGCAGCCGAACAGCCGCCTGATTGCCAGGCGGCTTTTTTGTGCATAATCTGGCCACACCATGAATCGACTAGCAAGCATCCTCTCGCCCGCACAAGTGCTGGCGCAAGTTGAAGTGACCAGCAAAAAGCGTGCTTTCGAGGAAGCTGGCTTGTTGTTCGAGAATTTGCATGGTTTAAGTCGGGCACTGGTAGCAGACAGTCTGTTTTCACGTGAGCGACTGGGGTCAACCGGGCTCGGGCATGGAGTGGCTATTCCCCACGGCCGCATCAAAGGCCTGAAAGCGCCTATGGCGGCGGTATTTCAATTGGCCCATCCCATTGGTTTTGACGCGCCGGATGACCAAGTGGTTGGCTTGTTGATTTTTTTGCTCGTCCCGGAAGCGGCGACGCAGAAACACCTTGAAATTCTGTCTGAAATTGCCGAGTTGCTCAGTGACGCCGAATTGCGTGAAAAGCTGGTTTCCAGCAAAGATGCGCACGATTTGCATGCGCTGATCGAGGGTTGGCAGTCGGCACAAGTTGCCTGATTGATAGGTCCTTCGCAGCAACCGATGTGAAACCAACCGTAGTTAGTGCCGATGTTCTGTTCGAGGAGTTTCGTTCCCGTTTGCATTGGGAATGGGTGGCTGGTTTGGGCGCCTCGGAGCGTAGGTTTGATGAGGTAGCGGTCCGGGCTGCACGGTCTGGTGCTGATTTAGTGGGGTATCTGAATTACATCCACCCCTACCGAGTGCAAATCCTGGGTGAGCGTGAGATTGGTTACATCACCAGCGCGACCGCTGAAGACTGCGCCCGGCGTATTGCGCGCATTGTCACGCTGGAACCCCCGGTACTGGTTCTTGCCGACGGTCAGCAGGCTCCGCAAGCACTGCTTTCGATGTGTGAACGGGCGCAGATTCCTATGTTCAGCACACAGGAATCGTCAGCTTTCGTGATCGATGTGCTGAGGGCCTACCTATCAAAACATTTTGCCGACCGTTCTTCCATGCACGGTGTGTTCATGGATATTTTGGGTTTGGGCGTGCTCATTACAGGCGAGTCCGGCTTGGGTAAAAGTGAGTTGGGTCTGGAACTGATTTCCCGTGGTAATGGCCTGGTCGCAGACGATGCCGTGGACCTTTACCGCATCAACCAGACCACGATCGAGGGTCGATGCCCGGAGTTACTACAAAATTTGCTGGAGGTACGCGGAATCGGCCTGTTGGACATTCGTGGAATCTTTGGCGAGACAGCGGTTCGCCGCAAGATGCGGCTTAAGCTGATTGTCCATCTGGTGCGTCGTGAAACCCTGGAGAAAGAGTACGAACGCATCCCTTATGAACCGCTGACCCAGGACATATTGGGAGTCCCTGTTCGCAAGGTAGTTATCCAGGTGGTCGCGGGTCGCAATATCGCGGTTTTGGTAGAGGCCGCTGTGCGCAATACTATCCTGCAACTGCGCGGAATTGACACTTACCAAGAGTTTGTCGAGCGCCACCGTAAAGCCATGGCGCAAGGGAACTGACGGCTCCTATCGAATAAGCCCCGTACGTTCGGTTGGACTTGGCGGACGATTGGGACAATTTTCCTTGGTACAGGTTGCGTACAGGCTCAGGGCATGGTCCGATATGGAAAAACCTTTTGCCTTGGCGACGGCGTGTTGACGGCTTTCGATTTCGGCGTCAAAGAACTCTTCAACCTTGCCGCAATCAAGGCACACCAGGTGGTCGTGGTGCTGCCCTGCATTAAGTTAGTACACCGCTTTGCCACTTTCAAAGTGGCTACGACTCAAAATGCCGGCCTGCTCGAACTGGGTTAACACGCGATACACCGTTGCCAGTCCAACGTCCGAACGTTCCTGGAGCAACACGCGGAATACGTCTTCAGCGGTCAAGTGGCGTTGACTGCTTCGTTGAAACACCTCCAGTATCTTCAGACGGGGGATGGTCGCCTTCAACCCCGTATTCTTGAGTTCGTCGATGTTGTTCATAGGCATCTTTCCGCCGGGAGAGCTCAGACGATTGAATGGTTCTCAACCGCTACAATGTCGTGATCATATCTTGCGTAACTATCCATGTCCGATCTTCATTGCCGTAGCTTGCGCTTGCCCCTCCTCGTGCTTGCATTTGGAGTTATTGCCGGGTGTAGCAGCTTTGATGGTGCCAGCAACCGGGTTGCGTCCATCATTTCGCCTTACAAGAGCGACATTGTTCAGGGCAACGTGGTGACCCGGGAGCAATTGGCCGAAATCAAACCGGGCATGCCCAAAGCACAGGTTCGCGATATCCTGGGAACGGCCTTGCTGGTCAGTGTCTTTCACGCAGATCGCTGGGACTACGTTTTTACGCTCAATCGTCAAGGCTTGGCGCCACAGTCTCGCAAGCTTAGCTTGTACTTTAAAGGTGATGCACTGGAGCGCACGGTAGCGGACGATCTGCCCAGTGAAACAGAATTTGTGGCGACCTTGCAGACCAGATCGTTTTTGCGGTCCCAACCGGTGTTGGAAGCGTCCGAAGCACAGTTAAAGCAGTACCCTTTGCCAAACAAACCAGTCATACCGGCCGCAACTGGGGTGGATGCTGCAAAGGAGTATCCACCTTTGGAGTCGGGACGCCTCTAAGGCCTTACTGAGGGAACCCCTGGCATGGCTTACCAAATTGCAGTCGCGGGCGCATCCGGCCGCATGGGAAAGATGTTGATCCAGGCCATTGATGCCGACGCGGATTGCCGTCTGACCGGCGCCCTCGACGTGACCGGCAGTGCTGCCGTGGGACAAGACGCCGGCGCGTTCCTTGGGCGTTCGACGGGTGTGGCCATCACGGCGGATTTGAAACAGGGTCTGAATAATAGTCGCTTCTTGATCGACTTCACGCGTCCTGAAGGGACTCTGCAGCACCTGAAAGTCTGTCGTGAACTCGGTGTCGCGGCCGTGATTGGTACCACTGGCTTCACGGATGGGCAAAAGGCGGAGATCGCCACCATCGCACAAGACATTGCCATCGTCATGGCACCAAACATGAGCGTGGGTGTCAACGTCACCCTCAAACTGCTGGAAATGGCCGCCAAGGCACTGTCCACCGGTTACGACATCGAGATCGTCGAGGCCCACCATCGGCACAAGGTGGATGCGCCTTCGGGCACGGCTCTGAAAATGGGCGAAGTCATCGCCGACGCGCTGGGGCGTGACCTGAAAGACTGCGCCGTCTATGCGCGCGAAGGCGTGACGGGTGAGCGCGACCCCTCGTCAATTGGTTTTGCCACCATACGGGGCGGCGACATTGTGGGCGACCACACCGTGCTGTTTGCCGGTATTGGCGAGCGAATCGAAATCAGCCACAAATCATCCAGCCGGGCCACCTATGCACAGGGCAGTTTGCGCTCGGTGCGCTTTCTGTCTGGCAAGAAAACCGGGCTGTTTGACATGTTCGACGTGTTGGGCCTGCGGTGAACGCATTTGACTTGCTGCTCCAGGGTGATACGGTCAGCAAGGTTGTAGCGTTGGTGTTGCTGGCCATGTCGGTCGCCAGCTGGGTTGTTATTTTGTGGAAAGCGTTGCTGTTACTGCGCGCCCACCGCGACGTCGCCCGAAGCACGGCCGCCTTTTGGCAAGCGCCGTCATTGGAAGACGGGATCCGTTCGGTTCAGTTGTTCGACCGGGAAGTGCTGGTTGCACCACTGGTGCTGGCCAGCCAGGTGCCCACCAGCGGCACACTGGCCGGCGCGGGCGATAAATCCCAGCAACTGACACGCCTGCTGCGCGACGCACTCCATGCGGTTCTGCTCAAGCTGCAAGCGGGGCAAGTCCTTCTGGCGACTGTCGGTTCAACTGCGCCGTTTGTGGGCCTGCTGGGTACAGTATGGGGCATCTACCATGCATTGATGGGCATCTCGGGCGCGGGCCAGGTCAGCATTGACAAGATTTCAGGGCCCGTTGGCGAGGCATTGATCATGACCGCAGCGGGACTGGCCGTGGCCATTCCGGCGGTCCTGGGCTACAACGTGCTGGGCCGTTACATAGGCCGCATAGAGGCCGAACTGGAGGGTTTTGCCCGCGACCTGCGCGAGCTGTTGATCACACAAAGCTGCCCATGACCATGACAACTCGCCGCCGGGTCGCCCCTAGGCGAATGAGCCCCTCGCGCGGGTTAAATCGGTCCCCCTTCCCGGGATTGGGGCAGCGACCCGCGCAGAGGCGGAGCGTGGGGGCTTCATGACTTTCGGTCGTCTGGAGCGCACTGCCGCTCCCCAGCCCATGAGCGAGATCAATATGACGCCGCTGGTGGATGTGATGCTGGTGCTGGTGGTCATTTTCATCATCACAGCGCCCCTGCTGGTCAGCGCGGTCAAGGTGGACCTGCCCAAAAGCCCCGGTGCCGCCAAAATGGAGGCGCCCACATTCATTGTGTTGACGGTGGACAAGTCAGGTCAGGTTTTTGTGGACGACAAGCCTCTGGGTCCGGAGGCTGTCGCTGTTGCTCTGGCCCAGGCCGGGCAGCGCAACCCGGACACCGAGGTGCGCCTGCGCGCCGACACCAGTGTGGCGTATGGCCGTGTCGTCGCGTTGATGGGCCAGGCCCACCTGGCGGGCCTGCACCGCCTCGGCTTCGTGACGGACGCCGCAGCATCCAGGCGCTAGCGCATCGCAGCTGCAAAGGCATTGGGCCCACTGGGCCTAAAATCCCATCCAGCACTCCATCTGGCGACGCTTGGTCGCAACTTCACCCATGCAAGACAAATACCACCATCTGGACATCGAAAAAGCAGCGCACGCACACTGGGCACAACCCCTGTGGAACGGGCACAACGCCTACCGTGTGACAGAAGACGCGCGGGATGCGCAGGGCCAGTTCAAGAAGAAGTTCTACGCCTGCTCGATGCTGCCCTACCCCAGTGGCAAGCTGCACATGGGCCACGTGCGCAACTACACCATCAACGACATGCTGGCGCGTTACCTGCGCATGAATGGCCACAACGTGCTGATGCCCATGGGCTGGGATGCCTTTGGCCTGCCCGCCGAGAACGCCGCGTTGAAGAACAAGGTGCCGCCTGCCCAGTGGACGTACGACAACATTGCCTACATGAAGGGACAGATGCAGGCCATGGGCCTGGCCATTGACTGGAGCCGCGAGGTTGCCACCTGCGACCCCAGCTACTACAAGTGGAACCAGTGGCTGTTCCTGAAGATGCTGGAAAAGGGCATCGCCTACCGCAAGACCCAGGTGGTGAACTGGGACCCGGTGGACCAGACCGTGCTGG
>CAZMXB010000286.1:0-6515 GCA_964569855.1 uncultured Rhodoferax sp. | reverse complement strand
TTGTTGCATGGCCACTTCGCGTCGGCCTGACCGGCTTCCAGCGGTGCGCCCACGGTGTGCACGCAGGGCACAAAGGCACCGTCCGCGCCCAGCACGTCGTACACGGCCTTGCCCATGCGGGTCATGATCTTCTGGTTGACTGCCACATAGGCGCTGTCGGATAACTCGATGCCGATGTGGGAAATGTGTGAACCCAGCGGTCCCATGGAGAATGGCACCACATACATGGTTCGGCCCTTCATGCAACCGTCAAACAGGGCCTTTTCGCCACCCTTGCCGGTTTGCAAAAGGGCGCGCATGTCGGCAGGAGCCATCCAGTTGTTGGTGGGGCCAGCGTTTTCCTTTTTCTCTGAGCAGATGTAGGTGCGATCTTCCACACGCGCCACGTCGCTGGGGTCGGAGCAAGCCAGGAAAGAATTGGGGCGCTTGGCGGGGTTGAGCTTCTTGAAGGTGCCGCCGTCAACCAGCTGTTGGCACAGGCGCTGGTATTCCTCATCGGAGCCGTCGCACCAGTAAATGGCGGCGGGTTTGGTCAGTGCAGCCATTTCGGATACCCAGGCGATCAGCTTGGCGTTCTTGACATAGCCGGGCGCGTTGATGTTCAGGCCCTGCATTACGGGTGCGTTCATACGGTAGCTCCTAGTTTGAAAATCGTCATTTCAAAATGAAAGTGGGGCTTTGACTTTGAGAAAACGGCTCCCAGTTAAACCCACGGATGCTATTTACTGCACTTATTCGCGCAGGCAACTTCGGACCATGTCTCCATTCTAAGAACCGGTACCGCAGTTACACGCCAGTTACATGCAAAATCTATGCAAAAGACGCATGTGGTTATGCTGCTTTGGCATGAGCGAGAAAGATCAAAACTCACTCCTGCGTTGATGTGCTGAAGTTGACAGGAAGTGGTGGGCCGGGCGCGTCCAACCGCAGCGAGGCGGAATGGTGGCAAGCGTGCGCCCGCCACACCCGCCTATGCTGGCGCAATGGTTTCAGGGATTGTTTAAACGCAATCAGTCCAATGCCCAAGCTCTTTGGACCGGCGGCAAAAGAAGACGCGCGAAGTGCCTTCTTCACCCAGCCATTGCGGCCGGGTGGAACAGCAAATTCAGGCCATCGACACAGCGATAAAGGCCAACAGGAAGATCAAGATGCCGCCAGCCACCGGCAAGACGATTGGAATCATCGGAACAATGGACTCCACCGGGTCAATAGCGTGTTCTGGAGTTGAGGAAGTGGGAGCTGACATGGTGTTTTTCTTTCTGTTTCGCGTTGGGTTGTGCCTGATTTTACCTACAAGGGGCCGTTCCAGCCGGGCATCAGCAGCGACCGTTGCGCGCTAACCCAACTGCGCGTCAAATCCCGCGTCTTTCAATACCGCCAATACGTCGCTGACATGGGAGTGACCGCGAGTCTGCACTACCAGTTCGATTTCTGCGTTCTGGGCCGACAGGGTGGTGAATGCGCGCTGGTGGTGTACTTCCTCAATGTTGGCACCCGCTTCGGCCACCATGGCGGTAATACGTGCCAATGAACCCGGTACATCCCTGGCCCCGACCCGAATGCGCGCGAGCCGACCGGCCCGCACCATGCCACGTTCAATAATGGCGGCCAGCAGCAAGGGGTCAATATTGCCACCACAGAGGACCAGACCCACCCGCTTGCCCTTGAAGCGTTCGGGGTATTTCAAAAGCGCTGCCAGGCCAACGGCGCCCGCCCCTTCTACCAGGGTTTTTTCCACCTCCAGCAACATGACCAGCGCCTGTTCGATATCGCCTTCGTCGACCAGCACCAGATCATCCACCCGTTTGCGGATAACTTCCAATGGAATGCGCCCGGGGGTACCGACGGCAATGCCTTCGGCGATGGTACTGGTTCCCTGCGGGTGGTTTTCACCCTTGATGGCATTGAACATCGCCGGGAAGCGCACGGTTTGCACACCAATCACTTCCATCTTCGGATGCAGCGCTTTGGCAACCGTCGCCATTCCCGAAATCAGGCCGCCACCGCCAATGGCGATGACCAAGACATCAAGATCCGGCACGTCTTCCAGCATTTCGATTGCTACCGTCCCTTGCCCGGCCACGATGGCATCATCGTCATAGGGGTGGACAAAGGTCAGATGGCGCTTCCCGGCCAAACCATACGCATGGCTACGGGCTTCTTCCAATGTGTCACCGTGCAGGATGACCTCAGCGCCAAAGCCACGGGTACGTTCCACTTTCACTCCCGGCGTGAAGCGCGGCATCACGATGACGGCATGCAAGCCCAAACGCTGCGCGTGGTAGGCCACGCCCTGCGCATGGTTGCCGGCACTCATCGCAATCACGCCCTGGGCCGACTGTTCAGGGGTCAATTGGGCCAGTTTGTTGCAGGCGCCGCGCTCCTTGAAGGATGCGGTGAACTGCAGGTTTTCGAACTTGAGGAATACTTGCGCGCCCGTGATACCGGACAGCGTTTGAGAAGCGACACACGGTGTACGCAGCACGTGGCCATGGAGCCGTTGGGCAGCTGCAAGAACGTCGACGTATTCAATCATGTAGCCATTGTCAGGCAATTTTGGGGCTTGCCAAACCGCCGGGCGTGACAGCGAAAAACCGTGGTCCCACTTCCCACTTGCGCCAGTCTGCTGTATGGTGAGCCCGTACTTCACTGTGCCGGAGGCGTTTGATGGCCAAGCGTTTGCTGTCCCAGCCCTTGGGTGGGCACCTGATTCCCTCACCGGGCCTTCTGGAAGCGCCGGTGCTGGATCTGATGTGTTCCCACTTTGTGCTGACCCTGGCGGCCCGCCAGGGCTCCAGCCTGAACGTGCGCCGCGACTGCCAGGGCATCGTCGGGCTGGCCGGCCGGCATCTGGTGTGGCCGGTGACGGTACTGGCGCGCCTGCGGGAATATTTGGCGCGACGCTGTAGCAGCAACGAACTGTGGCGCGGGCACGAATTGCTGGATGCGACCGAATTTCTGGCACGCCATGGCGTTTGGCGCGGCCCCTACGATGAAGCCACCTTGTATTTCTTCCTGGACGAGTATGCGAAGGACCAGCCCAAGGATTTGATCTCGGTTTTGGGTGTGACAGGTGAATGGCTCAGTCATTCGCTCAAGCGGCAGTCCACGTTGGTGGAAAAAAATATCAACGCCCTGGCCGGACTACTGCAGCTCAACAAGGCCGAACGGGCACTCCTGTTGTACGGCACGTTGGCCCGTTACCAGCGTGACATGCGCAGCGTCCTGGTTGAGTTCAAGGTCAACAATGCGCCAGAGGCATACGCAGCGATCGCCGAAGTGGCCCATGTCAACCCGGATCAGGTGGCTGACGCCCTGCGCGCTGGCTCCCGCCTGGAGCGTATTGGCCTGGTCGAGAATCTGATCTCCGAGCACAACATTACCGACCTGGCCGACTTGATGAAGGTGAGCGAAAAATTGCCACCGGTGCTGATGCGCCAGTACCGTGACCAGGCCGAATTGATGGCGGTTTTTACCCGCTTGTGCACCAAGAGCAGCCTCTCGCTTGACGATTTCAGTTTTGTCGCCGAAGACGCCCAGGTCTTGTGCACGCTGTTGGCAAACGCCGTGAACCGCCAGCAGGTTGGTATCAATGTGCTGCTGTACGGCCCGCCTGGAACTGGCAAGACGGAATTGGCCAAGGTGGTGGCGCAATCGGCCGGGCTAGAGCTGTTTGAGGTGGAATACGCTGACCGCGACGGCAACTCCCTGAGTGGGCGCGACCGCTACCGCTCCTTGCAGATCGCGCAGGTCTTTCTCAAGGGCAGCGCCCAGGCGGCCCTGCTGTTTGACGAAGTGGAGGATGTGTTTCCCCCGCTGTCGAGCGAGGCCGCACAATGGTTGGCGCGTGCCGAAACCAAGTTGGCGCCAACCAATGGCAGTGTCAGCGGCAAAGCCTGGGTCAACCAGGTGCTCGAATCCAATGTCGTACCCACCATCTGGGTGACCAATCGCATCGAGCAAATCGACCCCGCGTTTCGCCGTCGGTTTGCCTACCATCTGGAACTCAATTCGCCGCCGCCCGGCGCGCGCGAAGGACTCGTGCGCAAAACACTGGCCGGGGTTGCGGTATCTGAAGGTTTTGTGGCCCGGTTGACCCGGCGCAAGGGCTTGACCCCAGCCCAGATTCGCACGGCAGTGCGCTTCGCCGTGCTCGCGTGTTCCAACACATCGGCGCAGCCGGCCGCGGATATCGAAACCCTGATTGAACGTCAACTCAAAAATGCCGATCAGGCGTTGGGCAATCGTGCGCCGCAGCGCGCGCCATCGGCCACAGGTCCCGCCTACGACCTGTCTGTGCTAAACGTTCAAAGCCGTTTTGAAATTTCACGCGTGGTGCAGGCGCTGCAAGCGCGTGGCCACGGCACGCTCTGTTTTTATGGACCGCCAGGAACCGGCAAGACGGCACTGGCCGAACATATTGCCATGACGCTGGCGCAATCCCTCCATGTTCGCCAGGCCAGCGACTTGATGAGCAAATATGTCGGCGAAACCGAACAAAACATGGCGGCCATGTTCCGCGAGGCCGAGGCCGAAAATGCAATTTTGCTACTGGATGAGGCCGACAGCTTCTTGCAAGACCGCCACGGCGCACAGCGCACCCATGAGGTCACTGAGGTCAACGAAATGCTGCAAGGTATGGAGCACTTCCACGGTATTTTTATCTGCACCACCAACCTGATGGACCGCATTGACCAGGCAGCGCTGCGCCGGTTTACCTTCAAAATCCAGTTTCTGCCTTTGACCCGGACGCAGCGGATTGCGCTTTTCATGGCAGAAACCTGCCCCGGTGACGATGCACCCTTGCGACGCGATCTGGAGCAGCGTCTGGCCTGCCTGGACCGTCTTTGTGTGGGCGACTTTGCTGCCGTTAAACGCCAGGCCGCCTTGCTTGACGTTCACATGGAACCCGGGGAATTTCTGGACCAATTGGAGGCCGAACACCGCATCAAGCCGGAAGTTCGAGAGGCCCGGAGCATGGGTTTTATGCCCTGAGACGCCCGGTAAAGCCAATTTTTTGCCGCCCATGTCAACCGGCGGGCGGGGTCAACCGTCATATATCGGAGCGGACGCCAATGTCGAGCGCAGCAGGGTGGGCCCCCACCAGGCGACTTGGACAGTGTCCATTTTTCTTCATTTTGACGTGTTGATATGCACAAAGAAACGATCCAAGTTCCCGAAAAGGGCACTTACCAATGGCAGCTGTTTGACTACTGGTCTGACGAATTCCGGCACACCCATGCCGACCACTCCGCCTACATTGCGCTCAATTTCGCCGGAGTCCTGGACGCCTGCCGCAACAAGTGGCATGCACTGATCCAGCACCATAGCCAGCACGTCTGCGATGCCAAAGGCGGCGTACGCCATAGCCGAGCCATTGCCAGGCTACAAAACACGATGTCGGGTGCGGCAATGTCCTACGAAACCTGCTTCCGCCACCGTACTGCGGCGTAGAACTTGCCCCCACGATTGCCCACGGCGCATGGCGCCCAGCTCCCTGAGGGGGCCGCGTTTCGCCCAGGGGCGGTCCGCCGGTGAAACTTACGCATTGACGACGCGCAGCACCTCTAGCGCATAGGCTTCCAGCTTCTTGGCGCCAATCCCACTGATGCCCTGCAAATCGTCCAGGGTCTGTGGCGCCCGTTTAGCAACTGCTGCCAGCGTGGCATCGTGGAAGATCACGTAGGCGGGAAGATTGTGTTCTCGCGCCACTTCGGCGCGCCACGCTTTCAGCGCCGCATAACGCACCAAACCAGCCCCATCCAGCGCAATCGGCGCCTTGACCACAGCCGACCCGGCGCCCGGGCGTTTGCTCTTGCGGGTGGCGGGCGTGGAAACTGATTCGCGTAATTGCACAGCAACTTCACCTCGCAGCACGGCCCGCGATTGGTCGGTGAGCTGCAGGGTATTGAAAGCCTGCGCATCCACCGCCACGGCACCCAGGGCGATCAGTTGGCGCAGCACGCCGCGCAGTTGGATTTCACTGAAATCCGCACCAATACCGAAGGTGCTCAACCTGGTATGGCCGTGTTGGGTCACTTTTTCGGTGGTTTTGCCCCGCACGATATCCATCACGTGACCAGCCCCAAACGACATGCCGCTGGACTGCTGGATGCGGTAGATGGTGCTGAGCAGCTTGCGCGCGGCGTCCGTTCCGTCCCAGATATCGGGCGGGCTTATGCAGTTGTCGCAGTTTTGACACCTGTAACGAGCCCCCACGCTCGGCACTGTATGGCCTTGCTGGCCTCCGAGGGAGTCGCTCCCGCCTTGGGGCGGCTCGGCCATGGGGCCGCTCCCGTACTCTTCGCCGAAATACGCCAACAAACGCACGCGGCGGCAATCTGTGGCCTCGGCCAGCCCCAATAAGGCGTCCAGTTTGCCGCGCAGGGCCTGTTTGAATTCCTCGCCGGCCGGGCTCTCGTCAATCATGCGGCGCTGGTTCACCACATCCTGCAGGCCATAGGCCATCCAGGCATAGGCCGGCAGGCCATCGCGACCTGCGCGGCCGGTTTCCT
>CAZMXB010000285.1:0-6517 GCA_964569855.1 uncultured Rhodoferax sp. | reverse complement strand
CCCAGCGAGAGAATCCACTTCCAGTCGCCGGTTTGGGTCTTTTGGCGAAATTCGACGCGGTACTCCGTCGCTGTTCCATCCATGTAGTCCCGGTAGGCCTTGGCCGCATGCGCGTAATCGTCTGGATGCAGGCGGGCCAGCCAGGCGGCGTTGGTTTCATGGAAGTTTGCGGGGTCGTATCCCAGCATCTGTGCGTATTCCGGGGTAACCACCGCTTCGCCAGTCTGCACATTCAGGTCATAAACACCCTGGTTGGCCGCTCGCAGGGCGAGTTCCAGCCGCTGCTCGTCAGCTTGAGCCCGGGCCAGCGCTTGAATGGCCTGGTGCTTTGCGGTATTGGCGTCTTCCATCAGGTTCAAGGCCGCAATCCGTCCGTCACGCTGGGTTGCAAGCGCTTGCGCCATCCGGGTTTCGAGTTGCGCCTCGCGTTCGTGTAACGCCGCCTCGGCGTATTTGCGCGCCGTGATATCGAGGATGCACGACAGCACTTCGCCCTGACCATCCACGGCGATGATCTCCGCCGACAAAAGCCCGACCACCCGCGCGCCGGACTTGGTACGGAAGTTCACCTCGCGGGCCATGACCCGGCCTTTCTCGGCCAGGGTTTGGGATACTACTGAGCGATCTTCTTCGCGCTCCCAAATGTGCAGGGTTACGTTGGATTGCCCAACCACTTCTGCACGGCTGTAGCCGGTGATTTCCTCGAACTGCCGGTTGGTGTCAATGATCACGCCGTCGGCCAGTCGGGTCAGCGTAATGGCGTAGGGCGCCTGGTGAAAGGCGCTGCTGAAGTTGGCTTGCTGCGTGGCGATTCCCATCACCAGCCGCTGGTTCACCATGACCACCAGGCTGTAGGCCAGCGCAATCAAAAGCGTCTGGTAAGACACCAGCACCAGCGCCTGAAAGGAATCCGTTTGAAAATAGTCGTTTGACAGTGCGGGCGAAAAAAAATCACCGCCGATACGCACGATGCTGACCAGGCAGTACCCGGCAAAGACCGCGCCGCTACCCCATGCCAGCGGACGCAACACAGGCTCCACCCGAAACCACAGCAGCCACACACACTGCAGGCAAAAAGCCAGCAAAAGCATGCGGTAAGACAGGTCAGGGCTCAGCAACGAAAAGTAAGCCAATGCTGCGCTGCCCACCGCCAACAACAGGTAGTTGTGCCACTGCGGACCGGGCTTGCGCAAAAAGCGCTCCAGCCCGATGTAGACCGAGAGCGACCCTGCCAGCAACAGCGCGTTGGCCAGTGCGATGGACATCCAGTCCGGCAGCGTACCCCGGGACGCGATCAGCCCCAGCCCCAGCGTTTGCAGCAAAAAATTGCCAGCCCAGTAACCCAGGCCGTCGAAACGGCTGCGGTTATGCCACCACAGCTGGGCAATGAACAGCGTGCACACCAAATAGCTGATGGCACACAGGAACACGATGGTGCGCATGTCCAACGCCATCAGAGTTCACCTTCTTCAGCAGTGGCAACCGCAAAGTCGACGGCAAATGGCGCGGAGCGCCCGAGTTCGACCGAGAGTGTATTGACCTGCCGCTTGAGCGCGACCATGGCCAGTTCGCGGTCCACAGCCACCCGGTTAAAGCGCTCGAGCGCGGCATTGTGCTGCGCCAGTTGCTCGGCGGTGCGCTTGAGCTCTGCCAGTTCCTGCTGGCGCTCGGTAATGTCGCGCGAAATGCCAAACAACCCGGTGACGTGGCCCTGGGCGTCGCAGAGGGGGCCCTTGGTGGCCTGAAACGTGCGTACACCGACCGCGGTGTCCACGGTCTCTTCAAACGTGCAGGCACGGTTGCTGCGCATCACTTCCTGGTCGTTGGTGCTGATCAGCCCGGCATGTTCCGGGAAAAGGCTGGCGTCACTCTGGCCCACGATCTGTTCGGCTGTGCGACCCAACACACGTTCGGTGGCGCGGTTCGCGAGCAGGTATTTGCCGGCAAGGTCCTTCACAAAGATGGCATCGGAAGAACCATTGGCCAAGGCCGTCAGCAATTGGTCCGCCGCGCTCTTTTGCGCCAACAACGCGTATTTTTGCGCCCGTTGGGTTTGCCGCCACACCAGCATCAACGCCACCAGAATGGCCAACACCGCTGCACTGGCCACGGTGGCGAGCCAGTAAGTGGTCTGCCATAGCGGAACCATGGCCCCTGCGTAGTCGACCTTGGTCAGGATGTGCCAGCTGGTTCCGTCGATGGGACTATGCGCCGCAAGCACGTCCGTGCCACGGTAGTCGAGCCCCCTGACGGTGCCAGCACCCGTAGAAAGGACTGCCTGCACAGCTGGCAAAGCCGTCTGCGTGATCGGGAGCCGCAAGCCCAGCTTTGCATGGGGGCGATAGCGCAACGGGCTCAGGTAGACCACCGAATCACCCTCGCGGCGCACCAGCAGGGTCTCGGCGCTGGCGTTGGCGGCAGGCCAGGACTGAATCAACGGAAACAGAAAGTCGGCGGCATGGGTGCGCATCACGATCACGGCCACTGCGCCCGGGGCAGCGCTGGATGTAGCCAAGACCGGCACCGCCCAGTCCTGGTAGGCAAGGTCATCGCCGTTCCAAAGCAATTCGCTGCGCTTTACCTGCCCCGTGGCCAGTGCTTCATTCACCAGTTCGCGCAAAGCGGGCGATTCCGCCAGTGGGTGGCCCGTGCCAAGCACGCTGTGCCCTGCAACATCACACAGCGCTACCGCATTGAATCGTTGGTACTCCTTCAAATGCTGGAGTCGGGAGAGAATTTCAGCCTTCAGTTTGGGGTCCGACTGGTTGTGCATCCACTGGTTGATTTGAGCGAACAAGCCCTGCGATACCTTCAGTACTTCTGCATCAATCTGGCGTTCATCCAGCCAGTTCTTGATTTGCCCCGCCTTGAAATGGGCGATGACCTGCAGGTCTTCGTTGGTCTCTTGTTCAATTTGGGGCGTGCGTATTTGCACAAACGTGAAAGTCACCGCCACCACTGCCAGTACCAGAACCACAAACAGAAACCAGGTGCCACGGAACCTTGCACGGTGAAGTGGCGTGGCGTGTGTCGCACCGGCCTGCACCACCCGTTCGCGCCAGCCCGACAGCAACAGGTACAGCAAGGTGCTGGTCAGTGCGACAAACAGCCAGCCCTTGACCGTGCTGGCGACTGCAACGTGTTCAGCATCCTGAAAAAGGGAAACCACCACCCGGTCAGAAAACAGGATCCACAGGCTGGCAAACACTGCATACAGGGCCACCGGGGCCAAGGCGGAGCCCGGAGTGTGCGTGTGCCGCGTGGGGCTGGCCGGCTCGACAGTCATGGTGCGGGTTGTTCAGCCGGCATCGCGGTGGCTGCTGGCTATTGCGACATAACCGTCAAAGCCGGCCATGAAGGCATCCACCATATCGGGGTCGAAATGGGTTCCACGGCCCGCCGCGATGATGTCGCGCGCAGTTTCAGCGGTCATGGCGGACTTGTACACCCTGGGCGAGATCAGCGCGTCAAACACATCGGCCAGCGCCATCAGGCGTGCCGCCAGCGGGATGGCTTCGCCGGCCAGGCCGTCGGGGTAACCGCTGCCATCCCATTTTTCGTGGTGCCAGTGGGCAATCTCTTTGGCCACCACCAAAAATGGCAAAGGCGTGCGAATGTCCTGTTCGGCGTCTTCAATGGCCTGGCTGCCGATCACGGCATGCGTACGCATGATCACCATTTCTTCGGGCGTCAGCTTTCCGGGCTTGCGCAAAATGTGGTCGGGTATGCCAACCTTGCCAATATCGTGCAGCGGCGCTGAGCGCGCCACCAGGTCAATGTAGCGGTCGGTCAATGTTTGCGCAAAGCGGGGGTGCTCCTGCAGATCGGTGGCGAGCCGTTGCACATAACCCGATGTGCGCTGCAGGTGGTTGCCGGTTTCGGGGTCGCGGGCTTCGGCCAGATGCGCCAGCGCACGGATGCTGACGCGTTGTGTCAGGTCGTTTTCCGCCATACGGCGCGACACCTCGGCCTCCAGCGCGGCATTCTGGTCCCGCATCCAGTCGCGGGCTTTTTTGGCTTCGAGCTGGGTTTTGACCCTGGCCAGCACCACCAGGGGTGTGATCGGTTTGGTGATGTAGTCAACTGCTCCCAGCTGCAGACCCCGCTCTTCGTCCTGTGCACTGTCCAGTGCCGTCAAAAAAATCACCGGGATGCCGGACGTTTTGGGGTCGGCACGCAAAAGGCTCAGCACGGCGTAACCGTCCATGCCCGGCATCATCACATCCAGCAGGATCAGGTCGGGCACGGGGTCGCCGGCGGCGATGCGCAAACAGCCCTCGCCGCTGGTGGCCGCCAGCACGCGGTACAGCGGGCGCAGCAGCTCGTGCAACACACCCAAATTGTTGGGGGAGTCGTCCACAAGCAGCACGGTGGCGGCAAACTCCTGCGTCACGGCTTGCCCTCCGGGCGGATGCCGGCGTGGGTGCTTCGGCGATGGGGCGAATCGGGGGCCATACGGATGGCGCTCGTGTGTTCAGGTGCCATCAGTCATCATACCCAGATCGAAGGGCCTTGGATACGGTTTGTGACGCAACGCCCCCTTTCTGCCAACAGCCGATTTGCTATAAAAACAGGAGCTGCTTACGCAATTTGTACGAGGGCTAGAGGCCGATTTGGCTTGAGGTTTTTGCTGGAAAAGGCCGCAGCACTGCGTCGGTCCGCCGCCAACCGGCAATGCAGCGTCGCCAATGGCGGAGGGTACCCCGCTACGATAGCGCGCTCGGCGCAGCGCAATACGTGTGTGCCCCACCACCACAATTTCGGGAGATGGTTTGATGCAAAGCCTGCATGAGAAGGTTGGACTGACTGCGGCATGGCTCTGGCGCACGGTCCTTGTGCTGTTGTCACCCTTGGCCTGGCTGTTGCGGCATCTGCTGGGCAACTTCAACTGGCAGGCCCCCGGCTGGTTGCAGTGGGTGATTGAGCGGCTGGCGCCGCTGGGGCGCAAGGCGCAGGACCAGGCGGCTTGGGTGGCGTTGGCGGTTGTGCTGGCCCTGGCAGGTGCCTGGGGTGCCACACACGGCCCGCAAGGGGGCTGGAAAAACTGGTGGAACTGGCAGACCTTTGATGGCCCGCAGGCGGATGCGCCCAAGATCACCGCCACCGGCATCAGCGTGTCCGGCCCGGAGCGCACGCCCTACGACGGCGACGCCAAACCACGCCCCGTGGTGTTGAATTTCTCCGCGTCCGCAGCGCCGCTGGCCCGCGTCGGCAAGGAGGCGGTCGATGTGACCCTGTCGCCCGCACTGGCCGGCAAGTGGACCTGGGCCTCGGTCAATCGCCTGGAGTTTTTGCCGGACCAGGATTGGCCGATAGGCGAGACTTATACCGTGAACCTAGGGTCCAAGGCGCTGGCACCGCATGTGTCGGCGGATCGCACCTTGACCTTCCGTTCACCGGCCTTTGAAGTCGATTTCAAGAATGCCACCTTCTACCAGGACCCGGTGCAGGTGACGCTGCGCAAAGCGGTGTTCGATGTGGGCTTCTCGCACCCGGTCAACCCCGAGACGTTTGAGAAACGGCTGCGCCTGGAGGTCGATGGTGCGGCCTCGGGCGTGTTCGCCAAATCGGCGGAAGCGCTCAAGTTCACGGTGACCTATGACAAGCTGCGTTTGACCGCGTCGGTGCATTCCGAACCGCTGCCCATTCCACAAGCCTCCGCCAGCATGGCCCTGCGCATCGCGCCGGGGGTGGTGGCGCAGCGCGGCGGCAATCCCACATCGCAGGAAACCGTCAAGGCGGTGGCGATTCCCGGCCTGTTCAGCCTGGACATTGCCGAACTCAAACAAATGATCGTGACGGCCGACAGCGGCGAGCCGGAGAACGTGTTGCAGATCACCGCCGGCATGCCGGTGCACGAGAAGGAGATGGCGCGTGGTATCAGTGCCTGGCTGCTGCCACAGAAGAATGCCGCCAACGGCAATACGGACGAGGTCTACGCCTGGAGCGACCCCGTAGAAGTAACCGAGGCGGTGCTCAAGCAGTCCAGGAAAGTGGTGCTGAACGCCTTGCCGGGGGAGCGTGAAATCAACGAAACCCACGCCTTCCAGTTCGCGACTGAACCCGGCCGCTACATGCTGGTGCGAATCCCCAAGGGCTTGAAATCGGCCGGGGGTTACCAACTGGGCGCCCAGCGCGACGAAATCATCCGTGTCAAACGCTCCGCGCCCGAACTGGCGATCATGAGCAAGGGCTCCCTGCTGGCCCTGTCGGGCGACAAAAAGCTGCCCATCATCGTGCGTGATCTGCCGGGCGTGAAGCTCGAAATTGGCCGACTCTTGCCGCAGCAGTTGCAACATCTGATCACCCAGTCGCAGGGCGACATGACGAAGCCTGAGTTTTACGCCGGCATCACGCCCGACAACCTGACGGAGCGTTTTGAGAAGAAGTTGACCTTCAACCAGAAGCCCGGCAAGACCCACTACGAGACCATTGATTTCTCGGAGTATCTGAAGGCCGACGCGTCCGACCGCCGGGGCGTGTTTGTGGTGTCGGTGCAGGGGTTCGATCCGAAAAC
>CAZMXB010000284.1:6279-6565 GCA_964569855.1 uncultured Rhodoferax sp. | reverse complement strand
TGGGATGTAATCGGATACCGAATAGTTCACGTTCGAGAACAGCGAACCGTCGATGGATGACAGGCGCTTGCCATCGGTGCAAGTTGCGGGGTTCAGCAGGTTAACGCTGGTGACCTGCCGCGCCGATCCACTCAGCTTGGATTCATTGGACTGGATGCGCGTTTCGTGGTCGGTCTGCGATTTGGTCCACGCTGAACCATTCCACGTATACGCCCCGTCATTCAGCACATAGGCCACAAAGTTGGCCTTGTCGCTGCCTGCGTAGCTTGTCAGGGCCGACAGCGTA
>CAZMXB010000284.1:0-6159 GCA_964569855.1 uncultured Rhodoferax sp. | reverse complement strand
GGCATCAGCGCGTCAATCTGGCTTTTTGTGGCTGCGGCCGCACTGGCACTGTCCGCCGCTGCGGTGGCGCTGGCACTGGCATTGGTGGCATGACCGCTGGCCGTGGTGGCCGATGCGGACGCAGCCGTGGCGCTGCTTGCTGCTGCAGATGCGTGACCGCTGGCCGTGGTGGCGGCGGTGGCGGCGGAAGTGGCCAGTTGGCTGACGTCCTGCAGGCCGTCGGTGTCCTCGATCAGCACCCCCAGCCGGTCAAACACCTGCACACGACAACTGCCCTGCACATAGATGTCCGCCTGACCGGCATAGTCCAGCACCACTGGCCAGACGTTCTGCACAGTGCAGGCGCTGCTGTTGTAAGTGACTTTGGGCGTGACGGTACCGGCTTCATACACCCGGACAGTCCCACCAGCCAGCGGCTTGCCGTCCAGTGCAAAAAACTGGGCCTGCAGCACATTAATCATTTGAGCCATGAGTAGACCTCAAAACAAAAAACCCGCCGAAGCGGGTCAGGACAGGGTGAGGGTGGTGGATCGAATGACGCCATCAGATCCCCTGACGCGGATTTGCAGACTGGTGTCTGACAGCAGATTGACCGTCATCTGGCCATTGCGGGCCGGGTCATCTGCGGTTGTGGCCACAGCGTCCAGCGGCTCCCATGAATTGCCGGATGCAATCACACGGGTGCCTGCTTTTGGATACAGCGGCGTGGTCACAGCGGTTCCGGAATGGCAGTCATACACGGAGCAGGACGCGCCACCGGCATACACCCCACGACTGGCCCCGCTGATGGTGTCGAACTTCACGTTCTCGATGAAAAACCGGGTGTCGGTGGCATTGCCGAAGATCGCGTAATCCTGACAGCCGCTGATGTATCCATCCCGCACCGTGACAAACGCCGGATCGTTGGCAAGGTTGATGGCTGCGGCACCGGACACGTTGCGGATGTCAAAAGATCGGATCACGATCGACCCGCCGCCGTACAGCATCACCGCCTCACCGCTCAGCGTCGGCATGGTGCCCAGTTGTGCGCCCGTGCCATTGACCACCAGCGCCCCAACGTCGGCCCGCAGCACCTCGTTGATAATCAGCGCGCGCCCCGGTGCGCCATAGATGCCGCAGCTCTGGATGGCCAGGCGCGAACAGTTGCGGACGTGCACCACCGCATCCAGCGCGTTGCCCTCCACGTTGACCGGGCTTGCACCAGCGAACACCGAGCCGATGGTGCAAGACGCCACCTTGTCTGAGGTACTGTTGCCCACCACGCTGATGATGGGCACCACCCCGGCATAGCTGACCACCGAATCAATGCGGACAATCGCCTCATTCATCCCGCCCGGCGCAGGGCTGACGTTGATGCCGGTGTAACACTGGTCAAACGTGGCTGACAGCACGGTAAAGCGCTTGATGTTGGCCTTTGCCCGGATGCTGTTGGACTCGTTTTTCTGACCGTGGAAATCCTGCACATGCAGGCTTTCTGCGTTGCCGTAGCAGTCAATCACCCCAATCCCGTTGTTGCCGGACGTGGCTGAAGCGTCAAATCGGGCATTCTTGCGCCCCATGCCGAATGTGCGTGTCTTGCCGTAGAAGGCCACGCTGCACTCGCCGGATGTCAGCGGGTCGGAACCGTAGAACGTGGCCCGACACAGGACCGGCGCATATTTGCCAGTGGGCGTTGCGCCGTTGTACTCGCGATACTCCCCTTCAAGGTTGTAGGTGGTCAGCAGCACGTAATCCAGAATCTGGATGTAGTCTGAGGACCAGCCCAGCGCCGTTGGGGTGTTGGGGTCATCCTTCCCGGTGCCTGCAATGGTGTCGAACATGCGGCAATCGTTGAGGATCAGCCGGGTTTTGTGATTGCGCGTGTTGTTGCAGCCACGGACCCGGATATAGCCCGCTGTGCCATTCTGAAAAACGGCATTCTCAAAGTGGATATAAACATCCGTCGTGCTGTCCAGATCGCGGACACTGTGCGCAAATGCCCAGCCGTTTGGCTCGGCAAACTTGCCCGTGGGTCCCACCATCGGCTGAGCGGCCTTGTTGCCATCAAAGACCGGCAGGCCCAGAAATCGCACCGTCAGGCCATCGGCAGCCGTGGCAAACATGGCGGTATTGGCAGCCACCCCATAGACGGTTTGGCCGTCAATGGTGTTGATGCTCCAGCTGCTGCCCTGCACAACGTCAGTGTTTGGCGCACGCAGGAACAGGCTGCCCTTGTGGCAATACCACGTCACGTCCATGTCCATGGTGACAGACGTCAGCTTGTAGATACCGGGTGGCACCTGCCAGAACCCACCCAGATCGGCGCATTTCTGAAACGCGGCCGTGTCATCCGTCAGGCCGTCACCCTTGGCCCCCATATCGCGCACCGAACGAATCTCGGTGATCTTGTCGCGGATGTTGCGGGACACTGCGCCCGTGGTGGCCAGTGCAAACTTGATGGTGTCTTGGTCATCCCCACGAATCCAGTCCGTTTCCTCGATCAGCACGTCGAACCGGTCCAAAATGCGGAACCGGGCCGGGCCTTCCAGATAAATATCGGCCTTCCCGGCCGAATCCAGCACCACCGGCCAAGTGTTGGGCACCGTCAGGTCGCGGCTGTTGTAACTGGTGATGGGCGTCGTGGTTCCGGCTGCGTAGATGTGCACCTTGCCACCGGCCAGCGGCAGCCCATCCAGCCCAAAGAACCGCGCTTTTGCCCCCTCGATCATCATCGGCATGGGCGAATCTCCAAAACAAAAAGCCCGCACAAAAGGCGGGCATGTGGTAAAAGAAGGGGAAAAGAACAGTGAGGATCAGATCAGATGAAGCCAATCATCGCACTTGTTTACATGGTCAGCCTGGCCGCCGCTTTTTGTGGCGTAGTGTTCTGGATCGGCGCATGGGCATCAAATAACCTGATCCCCATCATGATCGTTGCGGTGATTACCGGGATCATCACCGCAAGAGACTAACGGTTCGACTCATTGCCACCGCCGAACATGCCAGCCGCACGGATCAGCTTGCCGTTTTCGTCAAAGGCCACGCCAAGACGGTCCATCAGGGCCAGTTCTTCAGCAGTCACCTGCCGGGGTGGCTTGGTTGCATTCACACCGCCTTTGAGCGCCGTGTTCACCTTGGCCACGTCTGCTGATTTCTTCACAAAATCAGCGCCACGCTGCACAGTTCCGCCAATCAGGTTCCCAACATACGGGATCTTTCCAGTGATGCCGGTTATCTTGTTCAGGTGATTGATCAGCGTTGCGGCTGTGTTGCTGTTGCCCGCATTGGTGCCCAGTGGGTGGGTGATCAGGTAATGCGCCGCCGCATCAATCTGTTTGAGCCTTGCCACCTGATCCTTGCTGAACAGCATGGACAAGCGGCGATCGCCAAGGGAAGTCAGCACCTTGCGCATGGCAGACGGCTTAAACTGCCCATTGTTGGGGTTCACCGATTGCGCCGCAATGTGTTCAATCACCTGCCGCCGGATGTCATTGAGTGCAGCCGGGTTGCCCTTCATCTCCGTCACCAGCGCCTGCAGGTCCCGCGTGTCAGCCCCCAGCACCAGCCGCTGCAGGGCCTTGTCTGGGGCCGCATCATCAAGCGCGGCCTGTAGGGCGGGTGTGCGCTTGTTGACCCCAAACCGCTGTGCAGCAGCAGCACGGGCCGCCTGCCACGCCTGAACCGCGTCATTGGTGGCAGGCTGGATGACGCCCGGATTGACACCCGGACCGCCAATGCTGGATGCCGCCATGGACGCGCCAAGGTCGTCCAGCGTGTCCAGTGTCTCCTGCTCCAGACGATTGCGGACAATCTGCAGCGCGTAACGCTGGCTGCCGTCTGTGGTGTTGTTCAGCCGGGCATTGAGAATCTTGACCAGCTCTTCTTTCTTCGCCAGCGTCAGCGGGGCCTTTCCATCAAACAGACCACGCAGGATGCCGCGCACGTCTGTTTTAAGGAATGTGCCCAAGCCATTGCTTTCAAGATCATTGGTCACGTTGTTGACGAACCGGGCCGCGTTCAATTGCATGTCGTTGCCGGTCATGTTGCGGGCCTTGTCGTACAAGTCACGCACCACGGCCTGCCGTCGGGCATCATTGGCCCGCAGGGCATCAAAAACCCCGGTCATGGCCTCCACGCGGTCAACCTGCCTGCCGCCGGTCTGAGCGCCCATCTCATCCAGCTTGGCAGCCAATGCGGCATGGTCATCCACAAACTTGTAGCGCAATGGATCGCCAACATCCTGCAGCTTGG
Source organism: uncultured Rhodoferax sp. (assembly GCA_964569855.1). GTDB lineage: Bacteria > Pseudomonadota > Gammaproteobacteria > Burkholderiales > Burkholderiaceae_C > Allorhodoferax. Next base: position 1,929 of record CAZMXB010000284.1, on the reverse strand, counting down.
AAAGCTCGACTTCAGCCTGCCACATGGCCGGGTCGCCGCTGACCTGCGCACGGGTGCCACGGATGCCCACAGAATCAAGCGCAGCCTTGCGTGCAATTGATTTTGGATCAATCACCTTCCCCGCCTTCAGTGCATCAGCCACTTCAGCCTGCATGGACCGCAGTACCTCTTTGCGCACAGTGCGAATGTCGATTCCCTGCGATTGCAGCGCCGTAAAGACCTGCCGCCGTGCTTGCCGGGCAGTTTCAGCAGCCGATGGCGCAGGGGCCGCCCTTGCGCCTACGGTGGCATGCACGACCTTGCCAGCAACAGCGGGAATCAGCCGATCCGCAATCACCCCACCCGCAGCACCACCCAGCGCCCCAAGCGTCATGTTCTGCAAGCGCTGCCCGGCGTCATCGGCATACATGCCAGCCCCAAAGCCCGCACCAATCCCGGCATTCTGCAGGGCTGCAAGGCCGGTGGCTCTGGACAGCATTGGCGCACCACGGGCCGACACACCCAGCACGGACGGCGCGCCCATGAAATGGGGCACCAGTACCGTGGGCGCGATATTGCCTGTCAAACGCCAAGCATCAAACCCACTGCGCCCGGCGTTCTCTCGGGCCTGCGCATAGTCTGCATTGAGGTTGCGCGCGTACTTGGTGGCCGCCTCATACCCATTGGTGGGCAGGCTGGACCCGGTTGCCGCATTGATACCGGCGTTTACCTTGTCGCCAAGCCAGCCAATACCCTGCAGGGCACCAAGCCCCAGATCGGCCACACCCATCGTCAAGCCGGAGCCCCAGCCAGCCTCGCCAACCTGCTTTTTGCGCAGGCGCTCGGTTTCGGCTTCACCTTCGCGCACCTTGCGCTGCAGCTCAGCGCGTTTACTTGCGGTGTCCTGCTTCTGCAGCAGCGACACCAGATAATCCACGCGGCTTGAGGTCTGTTGCTGCTGCTGTTGATTGCCCTTCAGCAGCGACACCAGATAATCCACGTTGGATTGATTCACCTTCTCGGCCATGGTTCACCCCGGAAAAAGCGCCTTCACCTGCTCATCGGACAGGAATTGCGGTTCATGGCTAAACAGCCGCTGTGCATCCTGATCGCTCAGATACTGCGGCTGCTGTGTTGGTTGGGCAGGAAAAAGCCGCTGTACGTCCTGAGCGCTCAGGTATTGCGGCTGCTGGCTTGGCTTGCCCAGCGCCTTGCTGACAAAGCCCCAGTCCCGCTTCTTTTGCGCATAGGGGCTGCTGGGCAGGCTGGCCCAGATGCGCCCGGTCTTGCGGATTGCTGCATCAAACCGACCCTGCAGCACGTCATCCAGCGCCCCAGACTGGGCAATCAGGGCCAGTGCGCCAAGGTCCTGATTGCGCGGTCCAAAGTCCCGGAATCCGTACTGACGCGCCAGACCCTGCCATGTAGGCCGCAGGAATTGATAGCGCCCCGCCGCCGTGGTGACGTTGCGCCGTCCGTTGGTTTGCTGAAATACCGCAGCCGTGCCGGGGTGACTGTCCAGCGAAGCCAGCCGCCCACCACCGAATGCGGTCTGATAACCGTTGCCGGTCGTACCCTCTGCGGCTGACAGCATGTCCAGATAGCGCCGGGCATTGGGGTTCTGTGCCGCCTGCGCCAACAGTTGCAACGTCGCCATGGCTTACCTCACTGAGATTCCGCGCTGTTTGAGCTGTGCAATCACCTCGGTGACACTCATTCCGGTCTGCTGCGCTGTGGCCTTGGCTTCAGCCAGCGTGATGGATTGCGGGGCAGGTGAAGCAGGCGCCGGGGCAGGTGCAGGTGCAGCGCCCTGCTGCGGCTGAATGGTGCCGCCGCGCGTGGCGTAGATTTGCGCTTCCTGTTTGGACAGCTCAGCCACTCGCTTCATGCCTGCGGCCACTGTTTCCAGTGATCGTTTCATCTGCGCTTCGGTCTGCCCCATGTCCTCAA
>CAZMXB010000283.1:3572-6616 GCA_964569855.1 uncultured Rhodoferax sp. | reverse complement strand
ATCATCAAATAAAGAGCGAATGTCCACAATTTTATTATCATATCGCAAATCCGGAGCTATAGTTCCATATGTAGATATAGATTCTTGATAATCAAAAGAATAAATCTCATCTGAAATTATTAGTTTGTTGTGTTGAAAAAGTAATTGCAAAATTTCTATTGTTAATGCTTTTAATTCCTTTAACGAAGAAGTATTAAAGTTAATATAAACGCTGTATCCACTCGCTTTTTCCTTTGTAGAAGAAGAAACTGAGTCCACGTAAAAAAACTTATTTATTAAACATTGATTGATTAGACTGGACCTATCTGTATTTTTTAAAGCGGTGTCTTTTTCCTCACTTGCAATTTTAATGTATTCAGACATCATGGCATCTGCATCAATTTCTATAAACCCATGAGATAGTAAAGTTCTCTTTGTTATAGACAAAGAACGTTGTAGTTTAAGAAATTTATCTAAGACAGACTCTCTTAGAGAAAGTGTATGTTTTTTAACCAACAAACGGTCGGAAGTATCTCTATCTTCCTCTAAAAAACAAGAAATAGCTATTAGCTCAATATTTCCATTAAAAGTCTTTGGATCAACTTTCTCTTTTTCTCTAAACCTTAACTCAGCTATACCAGAGAGAGTCGTTTCTAATGAGATTTGAACATCTCTTTGTAGTATCTCTCCCGAACAAGTTACCTGTATTTGAGAAAAGGCATCCTCTATAATAAAAAATACTAATTTTCCAAGATCTCTCACGGATTTAACTCTTCCCTTAAAAGCAACTTGCTTACCTGTTAAAGTAAGAGGGATACTTTGTAGATTATGAAGAAAGTTAATTGTCATATTTTAGAATGAGATAGAGCTAGTTTTTTGCATTGTTTCTGATAGCTCTTCATTATGTTTTCTTACCTTTATGATGGCGCTTAAAATATCATCCATTCCTTCCTCTGTATCTAAGAGAAGTGAGTGGTGCAAACTTAAGCATGTTGCACGTGCTTTTTCTGCATTTGGGAGACGAAAACTAGCGGGGTTAATCCTATCTCTAATAATGCTGTCAGAAGAAAGACGTGATGAATTAAGGGGGCTGTACAAGGGGTGTGAATTAAGTGGTCGGTAAATTGTATTAACAGATGCTCCAAGCTCTGCAGAGAGAGCACGAGCTATAGCGTCTATCGTATTTCCTCCAAATTGATCTAGGTCCAGCCTAAAAACATAATTATAGTAAGTTGCTTCTGTAACTTCAGAATGTGGCGTTATAACACCTATGCCCTCAGACTCTAATCTTCTATTAAGATGATTCGCCATAGCGCTGCGCTTTTTGTTTTCATTTTCCAGGTGCTCCAAACCTGCTAGTAAAATTGCGGCATGAAATTCTGACATACACATATTATGTCCCTGAATTTCTCCTACTTCCTTAAGTTCGAGGCGCCCAATTTCTCTTTCAGAGTTCTCGAGGAAAGATCTTCCATCGCTTCTAACTTGTTCTAATAGTTGATATAAGTAAGGGTCATTCGTTATAACTGCTCCTCCTTCTCCACTCGTTAAAAGTTTAGATTGTTGCATGCTAAAGCAACCTATCTGCCCAAAAGTTCCAACATGACGATCTTCCCATCGAGCACCATGCGCCTGAGCACAATCTTCAATGAGAACTAAATTATTCTTCTCTGAGAATTCAATAAAATCATTTAAATTTGCCACTGAATTGTATAAATGAACAAGAATAATAGCTTTTGTTGCAGAGGTAATCTTCTTTTTTGCATCCTCATAAGACATGCATAAAGTTCTAGAATCAATGTCTACCAAAATGGGGATTGCCCCTAAAGATATTACAGAGGAGGCTGTCGCGACCCACGTTAAAGCTGGAACAAGTACTTCATCACCGGGTTGAATTTTCAAAGCTAATAAAGCCATGGTTAGTGCTGAGGTTCCATTAACTGTAGGAACAGAATAGTTTGCACCAGTAAATGCAGAAAACTTTTTAGCAAACTTTCTTTCAAAGCACTCTTCACCTAAATAGGGTCCACTAATAGCCCATCTTCCAGAGTGAAGGGCCTTATGCAGATGGTTTTCAGTTTCCTTATAAACGATAGGCCATTTAGGCCAAGGATTTGTTCTTACCGGAGTACCTCCGCATATTGCAAGGTGATGGTTTTTTTCCATTATTTTTCCTCCAATCTTATATTATTAATTGTATTTTCCTTATTTATTATTTCTTACGGGAACATCATTTCCCTGCACCTTCAGTTTTTGAGCCAGTTGATTTAACCCATTATTTTCAAAACTAGTTAGCTTTAAGCTCAATGCCTTTATATTTTCTTCTACTTGAAATTTATTTCTCATTCCTACAATCATATTGTCGATGTATGGATTATGCATAGCCCAGTTAATCAAAAGCTGCGCTCTAGATTCATATTTATTTTTGGCTATTTTTTTTATATTATCATTGAAATCTGATATCATTTTTGCATATGGTGTCGTGTGCCAGCTCTCCTCTCTTAAGCGCCAATCACCTGGATCTAAGTCTTCCTTTTTAAACGTTTCAGAGAGGAGGCCGGAATGCAGAACTCCATATGCAATATTACGAATTTTATGTTCCATGCAAAAAGGTATTAGATCCATTTCGCTACTTTTGTCAACTATATTGTATTTATGTTGTAATGAAAAAGGAGGAAACTTTTTTGATATTTCATTCAGCAAAGAAATATTAAAATTACAAACACCAATATTCCTTACTTTTCCAATTGTAACCAACTCTTGCATGGCTTCCCAGGTTTCTAGAATAGGAACAGTCGGGTCAGGATAATGTAGTTGATATAAATAAATTTCTGAAACTTTTAATCGCTTTAAACTCTCATTGATTTCGTGAAATATCCTTTTAGGACGAGCATCTCTTACAACTCTATTATTTGACGAATACTTTAATCCACACTTAGTAGCAATTTCTATTTTTGCTTTATATCTACGAATAACTTCTCCAATAATCTCTTCCGATCTTCCATTTCCAACAGAAGAATTAGAAACTTTTGATAAGACAAAAAATCCAGCGTTAAAAACAGCTG
>CAZMXB010000283.1:1742-3562 GCA_964569855.1 uncultured Rhodoferax sp. | reverse complement strand
TGTATCAATCCAATTAACTCCTTGCTCAATTGCATATAAAATTGCGATGAGAGCTTCCTCTCTATCAGGCATAACCATTCTGTAGGGGCCACCTCCAATAGCTTCGCCACCAAAACCAAGTTTACTCAAAGTCACTATTCTTATCCTACTTTTATTTCTTTAGCAGGCGGACTTTCAATAAAATAATCTTCATATTTATTTTTTACATCTTTCCAATCTTGAGCATCTTCAGGCGGGGAAATTTTATATGCAATATTTGGCCATATTTTGGAGTATTTTTCATTTAATTCAAGCCACTTTTCTGCCTCTGGATGTGTATCTTCTACAATTGCACCTGCTGGACACTCTGGGGCGCAAACTCCGCAGTCTATACATTGTTCGGGACTTATAACTAGCATATTTTCTCCCTCATAAAAACAATCTACAGGACAAACTTGCACACAATCAGTAAATTTACATTTAATGCACGCTTCTGTTACTATATATGTCATTAGGATATTCCTCCATTATTTATACTTATATTTAGGGATGTAGGTCATATATTTTTGAGGTAGTATGTGTAACATTATCGCAACGGCTGCATACTTTTAAAATACTCCTATCACCTTTTTCCAAGCTCGCTCTTACCTTAACAGCTAAAGGTGAAAACCAAATATCTTCAAGAGATGTGGTAAAAAGATTTCCAAAAGTTGTTGTTCGCTCCGCATCCTCATAACATAAGATGACGTCCCCATCTACGCCAACGATCAACATTGTTGAGGGAGCATAACAAGGCATGTATAGAGTTTCTGTTTCGTCTAAAACTTTTCCTCCCCTGTTTGTAAGATTTAGATCTTCGGGAAATTGAACTACTTGACCATCTCTTTCAGGAAATGCTTTTCCTCCATGGGAAGTAATAACTATGGTTTGTACACCATTTGCGCGAAGAGCACTGTATTTATCTTCTGTAAGAAAATCTCCATTAGTAAAGATTACTTGGTAAGACTCGGGTAAAATTTCTGTTGCTAATTTTACGAGTTCTTCAATTTGAGGATGCAACAATGGTTCATTAAAAAAATGGTAAGATATTCTTCCGGAATATTCAGCCCCTTTTAAAATAAGCATGATTCTTTTGAAATTTTCTACATCCATAAATCGTGGAGGTTTTCTGTATCCAGGAACACTCTGAGGGCAATAGGAACAACGGCGATTGCAGTGAGAATTGATTTCAATTTCTACCATTTGAAATGGAGCAATAAATTTGTTTTGTTTTTTTAGCTCAGTAGAATCTAGGCTCATACCTTCTCCTATTATCTGTTATTATTGTTTATGGGCGGTGATCATAACTCTTTTCGTATTGGAGGCTATTGTCTTCAAAATAAAGTTATCTATATCATGGAAGACAATATTTCTAAATGAACATTCTAACAAAAGATTTCGGATTATCTCCAAAGAGTAAGATTTTATAACATGTTTTTCATACCATCTATCCCACGATCCATTAGCATACTCAAACCCAAAAAATTCTTTAATCCCTATATTATCTTCATTGCATGTAGTTCTCGTTGTAATAAAGTGTGAGCTTGAATTAGTATGAATTTCGGCTTTTGAACCCCAATATTCTTTTAATCCATGTAAGGTATACATATCAAATATAAAAATGCCTTCTGGCTTCAGATATAGCGCTACATTATTGAAAACTCTTTTTAAATCCTCATCAGTGAGCATAAAATTTAAACTATCATACATTGACATCACAAGGTCAACCGGATGAGGAATACGAAAGTCTCTCATATCATAGCAGTAAAAACTAGCTTTATGATTTGCCTCTACTCGCTTTT
>CAZMXB010000283.1:0-1732 GCA_964569855.1 uncultured Rhodoferax sp. | reverse complement strand
AGCTGCACGGCAGCGCCAGCCCCACAGGCTAAATCGACTACATGAGTCATATTCTGAGCGCTATCCCCTAATATAGAAAAGATCAGGTCGAGCATTTTTTCGCTAAAAAGCAGCTCTCCTTCTTCTGAATAAGGTTTTGCAAAATGAGTATAAGGATCAATAGAGCTGCATTGAGATAAGTTATTCATAATAAACCTGTTTTTGTAAATGACCGTGGTTAGAAAATGAGTTTCCATAATGTTTAAAGGCAAAAATATCCTGCTGAGCTGAAGGTAAGGAATCAACCTGATAATTATTCTCAAATATGTATATGGGTTTTATTTTTTTTGATTTTAATTCGAACAACACTTCTTTTACAGGACTATCCCCTTCACCTAGCCTCTTATTTCCCATTAGACCATTATTACCATCCTTAATATGCACTTGATTGGCAATATAAGAGTGATTGTATGATATAATTTTACATACATCGTGGCCCCAGAGGAGAGGATTATAAATGTCAATTAAGATTCTAAAATTAGGTTTATTTACAAGACGTATAAGCTTGGCGGTATAATGGAAATTTAATGTATTTTCACTTGCAACTATGATGTTTCTTTTGTTTGCTAACACACACATTTGTTGTAATATATTAGCCATATTTAGCATATCTTCTTTATTTTTTATCTCACTTTTTTTAAAGCTAGGGATATATATAAAAGGTATATCTAATATGGTTGCTGCTTGAATCGTATCTCTTAGGATGATTGACAACTGAGAATCATCATAAATATCAAAGGCATTAAAAAGACCTATTTTTTCTATTATATTAACAGCAATTCCACATAGAGTTACATTATGTTCTTTTGATTCACTTACGTATGCATGAACAACCTTGCTCTTTCCCAAGTAATTTTCTTCCTCTGGGGAATATGTTTCAATTTGCATAAAGTCAAAACCTAATCTCTTTGTTTCTTGAATAGCATCACTACCTTGAAAATTGAGACACCATTGAGCTACTCCTAGCTTGCAGCTGCTCCCATCTTTTTTGAAGGTCATCTAATGCTTCCTTTAATAAACTCAATCCAAAATCGTCTTTGTTAATGAACGTGTGCGCTCCAATTGATGTTGGAACGACTAAGTTAAGGTTCCCTCCTCGGTGCGCTTCAATAGATTTCAAAGATTCAAACAGATGCGAAGGCTCCATCAACTCGCTATAGATAGGTAAATTAAGTCTCTCAAATAAGAAAAAGAGTTCTTCATTCGTTGCTTCGGGAAAAATACCTAACCTATAAGCAAGTTGACAAGTAAGGGCCATATCCATGGAAACTGCTTCTCCGTGAAGAATGCTGTAGTTAGAAACTGATTCTATATAAGGGCTAAAAGTATGACCAAAATCTACAGCTCTCTTATAACTCTCTATTTCAAACAGATTGTCAGACAGCTCTCTCATCATACTTAAAATAGATTTTTTTATAACTGCTGTTGCTTCTTCAACTGGGTATTGAAATTTTGTCTTTACTAACAAATCTCCCTTACTATCTAATAAAGTAACAATATCCTTATCAACTACAATCCCCATTTTTATAATTTCAGCTACTCCGCATATAATATGTCTGTTTGATAGTGTTGGTAGAAATCCATGATCAATAAGGGAATATTCAGGCGGAGAAAAAGTCCCAATCAAATTTTTCTTTGATCCAAAATTAATGCCATTCTTAATACCAATGCCTGCATCAATTAGTCCGACAAG
>CAZMXB010000282.1:0-6630 GCA_964569855.1 uncultured Rhodoferax sp. | reverse complement strand
CCAACTGCTTGAAAGCAGAAAACATCTATTACATCGGTGACCTGATCCAGCGCACCGAGAACGAGTTGCTCAAGACCCCGAATCTGGGTCGCAAGTCGCTCAACGAAATCAAGGAAGTTTTGGCTTCCCGCGGTTTGACATTGGGTATGAAGCTGGAAAGCTGGCCACCCGCGGCGTTGGAAAAGCGTTGATCAAACGCTTTCACTAAAGGCGCTAATTTTTCGAGCCCCTCGGGGTTCCACGCAAAGCGCAGTACCTGATACGGCTGCGCGCAATAACTCAAAGGAAACTCACAATGCGTCACGGACACGGACTACGTAAACTCAACCGCACCAGCTCACACCGCCTAGCGATGCTGCGCAACATGATGAACTCGCTCATCGAGCACGAGGTCATCAAGACCACGGTACCCAAGGCCAAGGAACTGCGCCGCGTGGTGGAGCCCATGATTACTTTGGCTAAAGAATCGACTGTTGCGAACCGCCGTCTGGCGTTTGACCGCCTGCGCGACCGCGACAGCGTGACCAAGCTCTTCAACGACTTGGGACCCCGTTTCAAGGCTCGTCCAGGCGGCTACACCCGAATTTTGAAAATGGGTTTCCGTGTTGGCGACAATGCGCCCATGGCCCTGGTTGAATTGGTTGATCGTCCCGCAGCAGCAGAAGTATCTCCAGATGCAGCTGCAGAATAAGCTATAATAAAAGTCTACCGCGCGATGGAGCAGTCTGGTAGCTCGTTGGGCTCATAACCCAAAGGTCGGAGGTTCAAATCCTTCTCGCGCAACCAATAGAGACGTGGTATTCCACGACAGCAAAGGCTCACTTCGGTGAGCCTTTTTTGTTCCGTGACGAGGTTTGTGACGAGGTCTGTGTCGTCACAGAAAGTGAACCGAACCCCTATGACCGTTGGGTATGTGACGGGCTATTGTGGAGTCCCAGTTGTCAAACCTGTGCGAATCGTTCGTGTAATGCAACGAGTATTCCACTGCATGTAGAACGGGCAGGATGTCTCGGCCCAAAGTCTATGCGGGACTGTAAACGCTCAAAGGGACTTGTCCACAGAGAGCTCCACAGAATCTGTGGACTGACTGCCGCAATGGGTTGAATGCAGCACCTCCTCCGGGCCACTTGCGGAAGTAGGCCGGTGACTGCGTTCTGGAAGACAATCGCTCCCACTTGTCGCACTGCGGGATTCGCAGCCGCCTAGCTGAAGTTAACCTGAAGCCAACAGAAGCGTCTAGAACTGGTAGAGCACTTCATAATCAAGACCTGCTCCCCCGCTTTTCGAGATGCCTACCTTTCATCATGGATAAATTCTTGCTGCAGCAGCAGGTGCTGGAGCGGCTCGCCGAAGACCTGCTGCAAGCCGAACAGGCAGTGCGTGCGGCCCATGAAACGGCGACTCACGAAGAAAACATTGCCGAAAACAAATACGACACATTGGAACTCCTCAAGTTCGACACTTCCGACACCAAGGAACTTGAACCGGCTTGGATTGGGTCCAATGAGGTTACGTTCATCGACCAGCAGGGAAACTCTCAGATGGTCCCGAAAATGCAATTCGAGCAATTGCGGCAAGCTTGCCTGGGTATTTTCAAAAGCAACAAAGCACTGGTTTCTGGCAAGGTGGTCTTTGAAACAACTGCAAATGGACGCGCATTGGAACACTCCATTAAGTTTTCAACTTTGGTGCACATCCTCTATAGGAGTTTTGCAGGTGCACCATTCCCCCCAACCTATCAATACCTTACAAAGTTTGAAGTTGACGGCGAGGGATATCAGCGTCGCGTATCAATTTCTCAGGTCCTCAGGCCGGGAGAGGTTGATCGGTTTAGTCTAAAAATTGGTGCGGACAAGTCTTCGCTCCACTCGTTTAAGGTTCGGTTGCTTACAACAGTGGACAAGAAATTATTCCACCAAGAATTGAGCTGCGCGGCTTTGTGCCGAGGATCAGTCCAAAGCGAATTGCGGAGGCGCAGGGCATCGTGCGCATCTGATCTAGTCGTCTGGATCGAAGTACTTCATTGGATGAGTTGAAATTGTTTCAGGTCTATGGCACATCGCTGTGGTGGCTCAGTCGGGAAAGCGAGCTGGAAAATCGGGATCCCATATGGACCGCTTCAGAGCCCGTAATTTTTTTCGCTTTCAGGCAAAAACTGAGAGTGTTTTGAAGTTCTTGCGTCTGTTAAGTGTGTGTCTGGATGCGACCACTGGTTCTGGCCACTTCTCATTTGGAGACTCAAGCTGCCGCTAATGTCTCGGCTGGGCCACAATTGCAGACATCTGGACAAGACCGCTATTCGGTGGACGCGGCACGGAGCGGCAATAAGTTCGCATAGCAGGTGGGGGCCCTCGGCTAATTAGTGGACCACCGGCAATGCGGCGTTATCTTCAGGTTTCGATGACGATGGATGTATTGACCGGCGCGGCAATCATGTCAGCGATCGGCGTGTAGAGATCGACGTCAGTTTCAGGCGTACGGATGGAGACGATCAGGCTGTACCGGGCGGGAAGGTTGTAGCGTTCCTGAGCGGGGCGTGTGCGCCACCAGCCCTTTGAGGGATAGACAGCGACAAAGCCGCGATTTGCCAACTCGGCGGCGGTTCCGCGCCAGATGTCCTTATGCAACGAACCGCGATGCCGCTGCTTATCACCAAGAATCCAGTTTGGGTCTTTGGGGTCAATAGGGGCTCCGTCGTCTTCCAACTCCGCCGCCGCGTTGATGCGGGCAACGAAATCTGCGGTCGTCGCATCTAGCGGGCGCTGCACATCAAAGCGCAGCCGATGTGATGGGTAGTGGAACTTCGAAGAAGTCCCCCGTGCAGACGGATTCGGCTCAATAAAGTACGACAACGTGATGCACAACTCAACCTGCGTGTCTGGCGGCAATGCCAGTAGCTGTTCCCTCGGCCAAGGCAGCGTATGCAAGTTCATGTCGCGGGTGACGATCCCTCGACTCGTCACCTTCTTGAATGGGTGCACCTGATCTTCGACGATTAAGGTCAGCGAATTACCTGCACTCCATAGCGCCTGTTCTAGATTTGGTACCCCCCAGCCGCAATGGCGAATCAAGTTCACGTAGTCGGACTTTGTCGGCATGCCATGGGCTGGAAAATAGCCTGCACCCATTGCGCTCGTCCACTCTGCTGAGTGCACGATGAGCGCTCGAATCGTTTCGGGCCGCAGCGCCGGATACGCAGCCATCAATTGCGCGGCCATACGCGCCCCAAGCGCGGAAGCTGCGCTGGTGGCGTTGGTCGTCGTGAAGAGACGCTCCTGGGGGGCGTTGTGCGTGGTCAACAGATTGAGGCTGTTTATTCCGATGGAGCCAAACGCGTTTCTCGCAGCATTGCCACCCTCAAAGACGACGTCGGGCTTCAGCGGCCATGCTGAGTTCCAACCGTTCGAAGTCCGGGAATATGGACTGACACCGCCCTCTGGAGCAACTGGGACATAGCCCTGAGCATCAGCTTCGGTAATGTTGACCTTTTCTGTATTGGCGCCCACCGTAAGTGCATTCCAGGCCTGACCGGGATCGCGAATGCCACGCGTACCCAAGCCTGCTGGATATGTATCCCACGTCTGAGCGTCCTCCGTGTTGCCGGCACAAAGAACGAAAAGGCGCGGAAACTGACCATTCCCATCGTAGTCACTGGCAAGGCGATCCACGGTCGCAGACCATGCCGACGGCCGCCCTTTGTCGCGATCATCGCTAGATGTAACCGCCGATGTGAAAACACGCGGGCGGGCGGGTGCCGCGACTTCCGGGCGCGCCACGGCTTCGGCAAAAAGATAGCCATGTTGTCGCGAATCTCCGGCATTTGCACCCTGATGCGGCGTAAGCTTGACCGATTCCAGCCGATGTTCCACCAGCAATGGCCCGTTCGACGCCAGGACCGCCGCCATGTCTCCCAAGGCGACGAGCCCGGCAAGACCAGTTCCATGATTTGCCGTGTCGTCCACGCCCCAGGCGGGTTGGACTGCGTGCAAGTCTGCAGCGGCGATGAATGGCGAGAGCAACGGGTGCCCTCGATTCACACCAGAATCGAGGAGGCAAACGCGAGGGACGGTGTCGTCCTCTGCCGCAACCGTCAACCGGGCAAGCGTCTCGGCTGACCACTCCTGCTGTTCAACTGGCGTCATGCCATCAAAGAACTCAGCCGTTTCCTTTGCGCGGCGAAGTTCCGCGACGCAGTTGAGCGTCAGAACCGATGTTGCGAATTGCTGCTGAGATCCGTACATCAGAACGACGGACCGCTCAGGGAAGCTGATGTGATGCTCGCTGACCTGACAATTTGCCAGAGCTGCGAGTTTTCGGAAGTCCGCAAGCACCGTGTGTCGGTCGCCGCGGACGGGTAGCCAGACCTCCCACCAAATTGACTCCGCAGCGTCTTGCGGTAGAAGCGCCAGGTCGTCTGTCCACAGCGCACGGATCTCGGCGCTCCGGATGGCAAGAATCGTGTCGAGCAATGCACTGTGATCCAGCGCGTGGCCATTGCTCTTCTTGCGCTCGGCAAGATAGTCCGCAACGTACTTCTCAAAATGGGCCAGCTTCCCATCGGGGATAAATACGTTTGCGTAGGTCGTGTTGCCATCTGTACGAACGCTTAGTACTTCGATTTTCTTGCGTGGGTCTTTTCCACGCTCCGAGCCGAGGCTCTCGAAGGCAAGTGCAACGTCGGGTTGTCCAACGAATTGGACTTGCAGCCCAAGCCCACTTTCTAGTCCTTGCTCCTGCTGGACCTGACGCGCATGTTGGGCAACTGGCTTGAGCGCGTTCAGTTGGGCTCGGAGAGACGCCGAGTGTTGCGCGCGGTCCCGTTGGGGGACATCATCATTAGAACCGCCGCCACCAGGCGCGGTGAACGCCTGAGGGGTTGAGGTATTCGCTAGAACAAAGTGGGGGCGCTTATCGTGAGTGTGATCCGGCATGATTGGGCGAGTGCTTCGAGTTATATGCCAGCTTTGCGTTGACGAGTCGGCGTTCCTCTAACGCCTTCCCCAGCTCAGCTGGTTGCACTTTATCTTGATCATGCAGGATCGCATCCTTGATGGCGGCATCGACAGCACGACAAATTTCAGCATGGCTCAGCCCTTCGGCTTGCCCCCGAATTGCATCCTTTCGGAACGGCTTGGGAGCAAACCGACCGATACGTGAACGAATGAGCTCGCCGGCCTGGGTGGGCGACGGCAAGTGGTATTCAACAACGTCGTCGAATCGGCGGAACAATGCGTAGTCAAGGATCTCAGCGTGATTTGTCGCCGCGATGATCAGGCTATTGGACGTGTCCTGTTCGATCATCTGCAAGAAGCTGTTCAATACCCGGCGAATCTCACCCACATCATTCGCCATGCCCCGCTGAGAACCAATGGCATCAAATTCGTCGAAGAAGTAAACGCCACGAATATCAGTCATGGTGTCGAAGACTTGCCGAAGCTTTGCCGCTGTTTCGCCCATGAACTTTGTAATGAGCGAATCCAGACGGACCAGAAACAAGGGAATGCCCAGCTCTCCAGCCAGCGCAGCGGCTGTCATTGTCTTGCCCGTACCAGGTGGTCCCACGAGCAGCAACTTCCGGCGAGGCGAGAGTCCATGCTCCTTGATGCGCGCAAGCTGCCGCTGTTCTTTGATTACTCTGTGCAGCTGAGTCGAAGCCACATCGTCCAACACCATATCCCCCAACCGGTTCGCCGGATGCGACACGGTGAGCAGATTTGCCAATTCACTCTTCGGCTTAGCAGCACTGCCTATTGCGACCAGTTTGCCTGATGGGTCTTGGCTGACACGTGCCTTGGCCGCGTCAATCAGATCTCGCAGTTCTTCAGCCAACTTGACGTGCCCGAGCTTCGCCTCATGCGCGGCCACTTGCATAGCGACCGACAAGAACTGTCCATCATCGCGACTGATGTGCGATTTGATGAGCGCCTTAAGTTGGTCAGAGCTAGCCACTGGGAGAGGTCCGATTGCGGTTACGGTTACGATTTGGGTGATGCTACGCAGCATTGTGCATCCTAGGAGCAGTCGACAAGCGTGCTTCTGCAACTAGAAGCGTGAGTCTGGGCGTGTTTCGACGTATTGGCAACAAGGGGCCTGCCTTATTGCCCAGCTTTTGACTCATAGGCCTGCCTATCCCACAGTTGATGATGTCCGCTTTAGAGTTGCTCACCCGCGCTACCGCGTGTCCGCCTCGGGTCGAAGGCCGCAATTGAGTGCAACGCCGAGATTGCAGCGGGCAACAAAACGCAAAGTGACAGTTCACACCGCGTGAGACATTTCGCAATGTATAGGCAAGAAGCCTAAATATTCGTTACGCCTTTGGCGTATCTTCGTCTGGAAGGTGCTCCATCAGTTCTTCAACCTTACAGGCGAAAAACTGACACAAGCGGTCAATCGTTTCAGTGCCGGTCCCATAACCCTTTTGATTCAGAATTTTAGACAACGTCATTCTGTTCAGACCAGTCGCGATGGCTACTTCGTTGATTGAAACGCGCCGCCCTTCAGCGAATTGCTTCTTCTCAATCATCTCGCCTAACTTGAACCGAATCATAAAAAAACCGGCAAACGATAATAATTTTTGTCGGCGCCAATCGAATACTGGCCACCTGTGCCAATTGAATTCTGACCAAGGGC
>CAZMXB010000281.1:0-6633 GCA_964569855.1 uncultured Rhodoferax sp. | reverse complement strand
AGCACGCTCTTGTAGATCTGGCCGGTGGTGAAGTTGTTGGCCTTGCGCATGCGCGACTCGATGAAGCGCTCGTAGTGGCCTAGGTCCAGGTCCGTTTCCGCGCCGTCGTCGGTGACGAACACTTCACCGTGTTGCAATGGTGACATGGTGCCCGGATCCACGTTCAGGTAGGGGTCGAGCTTGATGAGGGTGACTGTCAGGCCCCGCGATTCCAGTATCGCAGCGAGGGAGGCTGAGGCGATTCCCTTGCCAAGGGAGGACACCACACCGCCGGTGACGAAGACAAATTTGGTCATGTCAGGGGGAGCACGTGCTCGGGGAGGTGGTAAAGCAGGATTATAGGGTTCGGGAGAATCCCCACTCCCCGCCGCGCCGGGCGACGGGGCCGGGGAGTGCCGAATGGAAATTAGAAATTGGACGTCGGGGTTTAAGTGGTCTGCTACATTGCCCCCATGAATGATCTCGCTCGAAAACACATTGTTCTCGGCCTCACCGGAGGCATCGCTTGTTACAAGGCCGCCGAACTTTGCCGGGCCATGGTGAAGGAGGGCGCAACGGTCCAAATTGTGATGACCGAGGCGGCCAAGCAATTCATCACGCCGGTCACCTTGCAGGCCCTTTCCAGCCGGCCGGTGTACGACTCCCAGTGGGACTCCCGCGAGCCAAACAATATGGCGCACATCAACCTGAGCCGCCAAGCCGACGCCATTCTGATTGCCCCCTGCAGCGCCGATTTCATGGCGAAACTGCTGCACGGTGGGGCGGACGATCTGCTCAGTCTGATGTGCCTGGCACGCCCCATCGACAAGGTGCCCTTGCTGATTGCACCGGCCATGAACCGCGAGATGTGGGACCACCCGGCAACGGTGCGCAACCGCGCGCAACTGCAGCAGGATGGGTGTATGGTCCTCGGTGTGGGCACCGGCGACCAGGCCTGTGGGGAAACCGGTGACGGCCGCATGCTGGAGCCGCAGGAACTGTTGCAGGATTTAATCGCGTTCTTTCAGCCCAAGGTTCTGGCGGGGCAGGACGTGCTGGTCACGGCCGGCCCTACTTTTGAAGCCATTGACCCGGTACGGGGCATCACCAACCGGTCCAGCGGCAAGATGGGCTTTGCGATTGCCCGCGCGGCGCAGGAGGCGGGGGCGCAGGTTACGCTGGTGGCGGGTCCGGTGTCGCTGCCCACACCGCGGGGTGTGCGCCGCGTCGATGTGCAGTCTGCCTCGGAGATGTTACTAGCCTGCTTAGATGCTGCGCAAGCTGCTAGCGTATTCATAGCAACTGCGGCGGTTGCGGACTGGCGACCCGCACAGGCTTCAGACCAGAAAATCAAGAAAGACGGGTCCGGGCAACCACCCACGCTGGCCTTTGTCGAAAACGCCGATATTCTGGCTACCGTGGCCCAATCTGCGCGTGCGAAAAGTGGCGCCTTGTACTGCGTCGGTTTTGCCGCCGAGAGCCATGATCTGTTGGCCCACGCCACGTCCAAGCGCATCCGAAAAGGCGTGCCTCTGTTGGTCGGCAATATCGGCCCAAGCACCTTTGGCAAAGATGAAAATGCCTTGTTGCTGGTGGATGCCAACGGCGCGCGGGAACTGCCACACAACGACAAACTGGTGTTGGCACGCCAACTGGTAGCCGACATTGCCAGCCGCATCACCCCGAAAACCCGCCATTAACCATGAAGATTGATGTCCAAATTCTTGACAAGCGCCTGAACGAGCAAATGCCCGCCTATGCCACACCGGGCAGCGCCGGGCTGGATCTGCGGGCCTGCCTGAACGAGCCGCTGACGTTGGCGCCCAACGCCTGGCAGTTGGTGCCCACGGGACTTGCCATTTACCTTCAGGATCCGGCCTACGCTGCCCTGATACTGCCGCGATCCGGACTGGGACACAAACATGGCATCGTTTTGGGCAACCTGGTGGGGCTGATAGACAGCGACTACCAGGGCCAACTGATGGTCAGCGCATGGAATCGCAGCGACGTGGCCTTCACGATAGAGCCCATGGAGCGCATCGCACAACTGGTCATCGTGCCGGTGGTGCAGGCGCAGTTCAACATCGTGAACGACTTCGAGGCCTCAGTGCGTGGGTCAGGTGGATACGGTTCGACTGGCAAACACTGACGTATTTGTCGTTTGCTACTGAATCAATAGCGAACAACACAACGATTCCGAGGGCTGGTGGTCGATTTGACCGTTCGCCTTAATGCAGCATCCGGTTCGAGGGAAGTTCATCCTCCGGATGGGCCACCTGCAGTTTGAAGAAGCCGGTACCGCAGCTTCCACGACCAATTTCTTCTTCGGTTGCGTCACGCACCGCTTCCACCTTCAGGCTGATGCGGATGGCGATGCCGGCCAGGGGGTGGTTGCCGTCCAGCACCACATGGTCCGGGTAGATGTCGGTCACGGTGTACAGCGCGTCCTTCGGGGCCGCGGGGTGGCAGCCATCGGGCAGCGCGCTGCCTTCCATGGTCAAACCTTCCTGCAGGTCGACTGGGAACAAATGGCGGGGCTCCAGAAACAGCAATTGATCATTGAATTCGCCAAAGGCCTGTTCGGGTTCGATCTGCAATTGCAGGCTGGCACCCGCGCTATGGCCTTGCAGCGCCGTTTCAATCACGGGCAACAGGTCATGGCCACCGACCAAAAACTCCACCGGCTCATCCAAAACGTCCAGTTCCTCACCCAAAGTGTCTTTCAGCGTCCAAGTGAGGGCAACGACGCATTGTTCTGTGATTTCCATAAGGCAGAATTGTCCCATGAACATTGATGAACCCCTGCAACTCTTGGGCGGGCTGGCGCCCAAGAGGTTTATGCAACGCCACTGGCAAAAAAAGCCCTTGGTCATTCGCCAGGCGATCCCCGGCTTCAAGCCACCGCTGGACCGTGGCGAATTGCTTGATCTGGCGGCCCATGAAGAGGTGGAGTCCCGCCTGGTGGTGCAAGCCGGCGCGGGTGCCAAGCATCCGTGGCGATTCAAGCACGGTCCGTTTGATCGCAAGGCCCTGCCTGCCTTCAAGCAGGCAGGCTGGACTTTGCTGGTGCAGGGTGTGGACCTGGTGGACGAACGCGTACATGCACTGATGAACCAGTTCCGCTTTGTGCCTGACGCCAGGCTGGACGATGTCATGGTCAGCTACGCCACCGACGGGGGTGGCGTGGGACCGCATTTCGACAGTTACGACGTTTTTTTGCTGCAGGGCCATGGCCGGCGGCGCTGGCGCATTGGCCGACAAAAGGACTTGAGCCTTCAGCCCGACATGCCGCTCAAAATACTGGCCCACTTCGAGCCGGAGTTGGAATTTTTACTTGACCCAGGCGATATGCTTTACCTGCCGCCACGTTACGCACATGATGGCGTCGCAGTGGGTGAATGCATGACCTACTCCATCGGATTTCGCGCACCCAGCCGGTCTGAACTGGCAGGCGAGTTGCTGATGCGCCTGGCCGACAACGCGCATGACTCGGTGGGCGATGTGCTGTACCGTGACCCCAAACAGATGGCGGCGATTCAAAGTGCTGCCATACCGGATGCGCTGGTTGAATTCGCCGGTAGCGCGTTGGCTGAGGCATTGCGCGACCCCATCGCATTGAACCGTGTTCTCGGAGAGTATTTGACCGAACCCAAGGGTCATGTCATTTTTGAGGCTGGGGCGACCCGGTCGCAGGGTCGGCAGTTGATACTGGACCACAGAACACGCATGATGTACGACCCGCAGCACGTCTTTGTCAACGGCGAAAGCTTTCTGGCAGCTGGACGTGATGCACAATTAATGCAACAGCTGGCTAACGGTCGATGCCTGGAGGCGTCAGACGTAAAGCGTCTCAGTAACGCGGCGCGTGGTTTGGTGGATGGTTGGTGTCAAGCGGGGTGGATGCATGTCAAATCTTGAATCCGGAGGATTGCCCGATGCCGGGACGTTCAGTGGTCCTACCGAGTTTGCCGAATGGATTCGGCTTGCCCTGGTGAGCGCGGCCCAGGAGGGTTGGCCCAGCATGGTCTGGAGTGACCCCAATTTTGAAGACTGGCCCTTGGGCGAACGCGCAGTGATTGAATCGCTGCAAACATGGGCGCACGGCGGCCGTCATTTGGTGATGCTGGCCCACAACTACGACAGCGTCCTGCGGCACAAGCCCAGGCTGGTGAGCTGGCGCAAGACCTGGGATCACATCGTCGAGTGCCGAGTCTGTAGAAATACGGATGCCAGCGAAATGCCCAGTGCCCTGTGGAGCCCGCACTGGGCCATGCAACGTCTCGATTTGGTGCGCTCCACGGGTGTTGCCGGTCTGGAGCCTCAAAGGCGCGTGTTGCTCAAGGAAGAGTTGGATGAATGCCGACGCCAAAGTAGCCCCGGGTTTTCCTCCACCACCTTGGGCCTCTAGCCGCACTAGAGGGTTTTCCCCAGTGTGGGTCGTAAAACCATGTATACTCGAAGGTTGGGCGAAAAGAGATCGAATGCTTTTTGCCTGAGTCCGGGCGGCGTGCTGCTTTGACGACTTCCAAAATTGTTTCGTTAACTCACCCTAGTTTTTCAAAATGAATAAATCACTCGTATTGGCCGCTGTTATCGCTGCTGCTGCCTTGTCTGCTTGCGGCAAGAAAGAAGAAGCCCCGGTTCCAGTCGTTGCTCCCGCACCCGCCGCCGCACCCGTTGCCGCTCCCGCTGTTGCTGAAGCGATCAAAGACGCCGGCGCAGCCGGTGCCGCTGCCGCTGCTTCTGCCGCTACTGGCGCAGCTTCCGCTGTTGCTGGCGTGGCAAATGCCGCCGCCGCTTCTGCAGCCAAGTAATTCTCTTTACAGAGAAGCAAAAAGGCCACCTTGCGGTGGCCTTTTTAATTGGTGCGGCCTGGGGATAGACCCAGACACGGTTACCTGATGTCGTCAGCGATGACTTTGACAATCCGTTGAGCATTAACGGACGTCTCAGCGACGCCCTTCGTGTCCAGCACTGAAACGATGGTGCTATTGCCCTGGCTTCGTACTGCGATCTGGAACTTGGCCGCGTCATTGGCTTTGTCCGAGTTGAACAACTTGCTGAAAAAGCCAGCTTCCGACTTGTCCGCACTCAGAGGCACGTAACGTACAAAGTAAATGCCTTGTTTGCGGTCCCTGTCTTCCACCGTAAACCCGGTGCGGTCCAACGCCAGACCAACACGGCGCCAAGCACTTTCGAAACCTTCGTCGATACGCACGACCTGTTGACCGTTTTCAGTCACGATGGTCGCTGACTTTTTCACGGCACCCGTGTTCGCCACCAAAATTTTTGCCTGCGCTTCAGGTGCGCCAAGCTTGACCATCAAGCGGCGCAGGAATTCGGCTTCCAGTTCGGGGTCTACCGGCCGTGGCTGCCATATTGTGTTGCCCGCCTCTTGGCTCGTCTTGGTCGTAACGGTTTCGATCATGCCGCGGTGGCTGATGAAAATTTCCGTCTCCCCGTTGGCGTTGCGCTCCAGACGTGTACGAAACTTGTCGCGCTCCGCGGTGGAATACAACGAATCAAACAACTTGCCCAATGAGGAGCGGATGAAATCCTGCGGGATTTTGGCGCGGTTTTCAGCCCAATCGGTTTCCATGATGCCCAGCGTGTTCTGGTCCATGGCCAGCAGGAAGCCGTTTTCCTGCCAGAAGTCCTTGACGGGTTCCCACAATTTGTCTGCTGGGCGATTGACAACCAGCCAACGCTGATTACCGGCACGTTCAATACGCACATCGCCCAATGCGAGTGCCGCGACGGTCGGGATCGCCGTGGGCTGGGTTTGTCCCGCCTTCAAGGCAGACGCGGATACCGATCCTCCGACCACAGCATAGTGGGTGTCTTTGGACAACTGTGTGAGATCCGGTGGGACGTCCAAGGTCGGAATTTTGGCGTTACTGGCGCTTCGGTAGTCCACCTTGTCACCTTCCAGTACGGTACAGGCAGACAGTGCGAGCGCTGCGCCCAGAAGCGTCAATTTAAAAAATGGGTTCACGTAAATCCTCAAATTGGAATGGATACTCATATCAGCCCAACGGCAAGCATGGCACGTTCTAAGGCGGGCTGGCTGGCTGGTGTCAGTTTTGTCAACGGTAGGCGCAAGGCGTCTTTGCACAGACCCATGCGGGACGCTGCCCACTTTACAGGAATCGGGTTGGATTCTACGAAAAGGGCCCGGTGCAAAGGCAGTAACTTCATTTGAATTTCCATGGCGCGCTCAACATTGCCGGCAATGGCTGCCATACATAACTCGTGCATCAGGCGTGGCGCCACATTGGCGGTCACGCTTACATTGCCATGGCCCCCACACAGCATCAAGGCGACCGCCGTCGGGTCATCACCCGAATAGATGGCAAAACCCTTGGGTGCTTCCTTGATCAGCCACTGGGCACGTTCTATATTCCCGGTGGCTTCCTTGATGCCAACAATACCGGGAACCTGGGCCAGGCGAATCACAGTGTCATGGGCCATATCGGCAACCGAGCGGCCTGGCACGTTGTACAAAATCACCGGCAGGTCCACCGCTTCGGCAATCGCCTTGAAGTGCAGGTACTGCCCTTCCTGGGTGGGCTTGTTGTAGTAGGGAACCACCTGCAGTTGGCAATCGGCCCCTACCTTTTTGGCAAAACGCGCCAGTTCAATGGCCTCTGCGGT
>CAZMXB010000280.1:0-6705 GCA_964569855.1 uncultured Rhodoferax sp. | reverse complement strand
ATCCCCGCCAGCCGCACCAGAGCTAGTAAAAACGACAAGTTAGCACTAACTTTGGCGTATTGATTTTGCTTAGTGTAATAGTCAAAATCTTTGTCTTCATGGCACAAATCACGATTGGACCTAACGTCAGTCGGAATTTTGGAAATCATTCTGTGCCTTGGATGTGCCACGCTTGTGCCACGGGTTTTTGCGACTCAATCGTTTTTGAATATTGGCCTTGTGCCCGAATCTAAATCTGAGCTGAGGTATGTTTTCAGCGTCAGGAAGCCAAGCTGATCGCGATCTGCTTTCACTCATGTTGACTGGTGAGAAGCCTGAGCCGTGCGGGATAGCAGAAGACAACAGCAAATTTGCAAAACACGGTGTAAAGCATCCACGGATGCACAAAGTGCTTTCAAGTGGAGCGTCCTATTGGTGCTCGGCAGTCATGACCGGTGCAGGCCAAAGGACGGTCACTAGCGGGAAACCACTATCTCGTGAGACACAATCCGGAAATGAGTTCTTCCAAACCCTACCTCAGCAAAATCGAAGCCCCAGCGCGTGCCGAAGTCGACGCCCTTCTAGGCTTGACCCTGCTCGAATTCGGCACGAGCTGGTGCGGCCATTGTCGTGCCGCCCAACCCGCGCTTGTTGAGGCACTGTCAACACATGCGCAGTGGCGTCACATCAAAATTGAAGACGGGTCTGGCTACCCTCTTGGACGTAGCTTTCGCGTCAAGCTCTGGCCCACGCTGGTGCTACTGCGTGACGGACAGGAAGTCGCACGCCTGGTGCGCCCAACCCAAACAATCGACATTTCAGCCGCATTGAGCGTCGCGTGATGGTGCTGCGGGAGTGACTGTATGTTGACGGGCGCAGCCTTGGGCCAATTGCGGTCTCGGCGTTATGACCGCCTTCGAACAGTTCAAACCGGGTGTTTTCCGGTCGGGAAATCCTTGGCGGCAAGGTATTCATTTGAAGGAGTGAAGACGCTGGCCCCCTGTTCTTCCTCACTGGCGGCAGTGCATTTTGATGTGAAAGATTCTCACGGAATTCCGATAAGTGTTTTCACTGTCTGTAATCCTGCCGGATTGAGAAAGGGCCGCATCTTGGCCCATGGCATTTCTATCTCGTCCGCACACGCCTGAATTACGTGCGGCAAATTGGGTAAAAATACCATTCCGGTGGAGCGGGGGTAGGCCAAAAAGTATTCTTGCCCCTCCAGCGCGTCGGCGCAGCTGCTTTCGCCGGTTTCGTTGCGCCGGCCGTAATTGTCTTTCAGGGCCTTGTGCAATCGTTTAGAGCTTACATGCCCTGCTCCACTGCCCTGCATCCATTTCCAGACATCGACTTGGCGGTCTTCCAGCAAGTCCCACACGATGTAGTTTGAGACGCCGCCATTGGGATGGGCGCCGCCGCAATAGTTTGAATAGGTCTCTTCCAGCACAAGCAACCGTGCGCTCCAGAACTGCGGCGCCAGTGACTGGGAAAAATCTGGTTCGGTGGTTTCACTTCGATTGCTGAAACCAAAAGCGCATTCATGGAATCCGGCAACGCCGTTGCGCTCCCAATCTGTCAACGCCTTCTGCAGACGAGGCGCGCGGTCCGCGTTGATCAGCGAGAGGCCTTGGATACGATTTCCCAGCACAGCCACACTGCGGTAGCTGTACGGCCCGTCGGCGCCCTGGAAAACGCTGTCGCTATTAGCGACCTTGCGTTCCTGCATCGCCCGGGCAATCCGCGGTGCGTCAAAAGCTTTGTTATGGACATGGCATTCGTAGCGGGGCTTGCCGTCTTCGCCAACGGTGGCGGGCGTCAGCGCCATCAGGCTGAGGCGAATCGGAAAGCGGCGTTTGCCATCCTTGCTTACCCATTCCCCGGTCAGGCTCCGGCGGTCTTGTGACAGTTCAGAAAATGTCCAACTGGCCTCGTTGTCGTCGCCTTCAAATTCCTTCCATAGTTTGCCTTGGTGACGATCTTTCTCCACGAGAGCGATGCTGAGCAAGTGTTTGCGATAGTAATAACGTGCACCGCACGACAACTTGGGGCCCAGTTGAACCATAACGTTCTGCGTGCCGAGCGAGCCCTGCCACAGGCCGTAAGGGGCTACGCGCTGAAGCACGGGCGGCGGCTCAGAAAACCCGACACCTTCGGTGCCAAAGGCCGACCACAGCCCAGGCGGAGGCGGGGGGGCGGATTCGTCCACATCATCTGGATCGGGCGCGCGGTTGGAACATTGCAATAGGCTGGTTGTCCGATCTGCGGGCGGGCGTGTCATAACACAGATCTGACGCATACCGATTGCGACGGAATAAATCGCTGCCGGTGGCGCACCAGGCACTGTTACTGTCTCGGGAATACTGCTGCCCCGTGAATTGGGAATCTGCGCGTAATTGTTCGAACCCCAGCACATCAACCTGCCGTTTACTACGGCGCAGGTGTTTTCTTCGCTTAGCGCAATTTGCGTCACACCGGATGCAATGATGGTGATGGGCACTTTGGGCGCCACACGGGAGCCTTCCGCTACACCGACCTGGTTATGAAAGTTGCGTCCCCAGCATTGCAGCGAACCTTTAACAATGACACAGGTGTGTAGCCCCGCAGCAACTGCAGTTACGCCCTGGCCAGGGGGAATGATGGAAATGGGCTTCAACTCGGTTCTGAAGCTTTCCTCTTTGAACAGCAGAAACCCCCAGCATTGCAAACCACCATCAACAACTGCGCAAGTGTGCTGGCCACCCATGGCCACGTTGGTTACTCCGGAAGGGATGACAGTAATCGGCTGTAGAACCGGTTTACGATTCGCCCCACCTCCCACGGAACCCTCGTAGTTATTCCCCCAACACTGCAGGGCTCCATTTGGCGCCAAGATCACACAGGTTGACCCCCTGGTCACTGCAACCGATTTCACAACGCCAGACACTACAGAAGACCTCGCAGGCGTCCGAACGTTGCCACCGATTTCGCCTGTGCCAAGTTGGCCGGAATCATTGCTGCCCCAACAGAAGAGCGCTCCACCCACGACAGCACAAGAGTGATTGCTAGAGGGCCCGTCGCTCACCGCAACATCGGTGGCGCCAGCTGCTATTACCGTAATCGCGTGCTTAGCGAAGGAAAAGGGTAACTTTTGCTCAGTGCCCAACTCTCCGCTGCCATTGTTACCAAAGCAGCGCAACGCTCCATCACGAGTGATTGCGCAGCCATGACTGGGTCCGAGTGCGATTTTCTCCAAATCACTTACCGGTGTGGCATGCAGGGCCGCAGAAAAAGTAAGTGCCGCAACAAGAGCAAAGAGCGCCGCCAAGCTATTGCGTAACTTCATGTTTACAGAATCGATCATGATTCGAGGATGCATACCTGCGGCGAGTATCGCGCAACTTAGTCCACCATCCGATTTGGCCAGCGTTTTGCCGATGTGGATATCCTTTGATTTCCGCATCGGACCGATCTCAGCTGTGGGAATCAGAATTGGGTTGGTCCAATGACAAGTCTTGTCAACTGCCATCGCTGTGCAAGGCATTGGTGCCGGCGAATGCCAATCGGGACGGGTTTGAAGTGTCAAAGTTGAGCGAGGTCAGGATGTACCGTCTAGTCTTTCTTGAACACCTGCGGGCGCGGTACTTCGTAGATAGTCGGCAAGCCTTTTTCCCGGCTCGTCCTTGAACTGACCGTCCTTACCTTCAATCGGAAGCACGCTCGCTATCCGGTCCAGGCGAAAGCTGCGAAATCCATCGCGAACCTCGCACCACGCGGCCAGAGTCCAAACTTTTCCCCAGTAGAAGCAGCCCAGTGGCCGCAAGATTCGTAGCGTTAAGTGGTCGGATGCGTCCCTGTACTGCACGTTGACCTTTCGGTGTGCTTGTGCAGCTTCGCGCAGGGTTTGCAGGGTCTCCTGCACCAGTGGATCAAGCCCGATGGGCGGTGCGTATATGGCCATGCTTTGCGCGGCTACGCGCGAAGCGGCAGGCAAGGCCGATAAAATTTTTCCTAGCGCCACTTGTGACGCTTGGGCAAGCGCCGGGTCTTGCCAGACTTGTGCCATGCGCACCGAAGCGACTAGCGCCCGTGCTTCGTCCACTGTAAACATCAACGGAGGCATATCAAACCCCTGTCCCAGCCGATAACCCACCCCTGCCTCGCCTTCGATGGGTACACCCTGATGCTGCAAGTCGGCGACAGCGCGGTAAATCGTGCGTTCGGATACCTCCAGACGTTTCGCAAGAAATGCCGCCGTGGTTAAGCGCCGCCCACGGATGAGCTGAAGGATTTGAAATAGACGATCCGTACGGCGCATGCGGGGAGAGACTGTAAGCGTATTTGAGTGCAGTTACCACGCATGGTACCTGCCCAAGTTGCGCCTAAAAGTGCAATAGCAGCGCGTCAGCCTGCATGGCATTTGCAATCAGCCGCATATCAGCATCCGTCACCAAGAACAAGCCAAACCGAAACTTGTAGCCCCATCTGGCCCGGTCTTCCACAAACTCGAAGCTGTCCAACAGCGGGGCGATAGGCGCCTCCTTCGCTGGAACATAAATCACATCCCGCCGAAACGGCAAGAACCCGCCTCCCATGTCGAATGCGTACGGTACACCCGGCTGAACGATCCCAATGGACACAAAACTTTGTAGTCGGTCTTTGCCGCCCATGGTGACGGCAGGCGCATAGTACGCCACGCGGTCGCCTGGCTGTACTCGTTTGAGTGGTGCGCACTTGCCGTGGCAAACTTGCATAAAACCGTGCCCAGGTTCCTCACAACCCCGCCGGGCGTGCTCGGCACTCGCGACGGCTATCCAGTTCTTGCGCACAGTGGATTTGTCAAACAAGGGCATGCAACCCCACTCGGTTGCCGTCCAGATCGGTGATGTGGGCAAAAAATCCCATACCCGGTGGCAAGGCCTGTCGCGGCAAAGCTATGTGCCCTCCCGCGGCTATGACCCGTTCTAGAGCGGCGTCAAGTGAAGGTGTTGCGTCCAGATAGACCAACACACCACCCATTGACTGCGCAGGAGCAGTAGGGCCTATCATCAGCGCGCCACCCACGCCGCCTGCCTCCTTGTCGTAGGCGAATACGGCGCCCTTTGCGGTCCCCATGTCCTCGTTACGCAATGGGTTTCCCAAAGCGGCTTCGTAAAAGGCCTGGGCTTGGTCCAATTTACTAGTGGGAACTTCGAACCAGCTGATTGCATTTTTCATGATGTGTCGTATCTGAATTTGAGAAGTCCAAATGATGCGTGAGTGCTACTGACAACGTGGTGTCAGTAAGGTTCGGATTCAAATTTCAAGAATTGGCTCACGACAATCCAAGTCAGGCGGTCTCGCTTGACTGGATATCAAGTTCAGCGTGTGTAGATCCTCAAATTGACGAATATGAGTTTCCCCGTTGGCGAGCATTCAGCGTGTTTCAGTGCGCTGGTTTGTAGCGAGCAGATTGCAGCTGTCTACTTTGGCAAAGTGGCTAGTCGTGCTTTAACTTTGGGTCAACTGCCGACATTTGCGAACGGCAGGTATCTGGAAGCCAAACTTGACTCGAAATGCAGCATCAATAGTGCCACCGATAGGACTTGGATGCAGCGATTTTTGTCGGTCAGGACAGTTGTTCTGAACGACCAGTCTTGGCCAAAGTTAATACCTCGGAGCCACCAAAGAACTGTCAATCCTCTAGGCGCGCGCGACAAATTAAGGTAAATCGACCAAGGCTTGCGAGAGTTGAAGACGACGCTGACTAAGTTGGATCGGCGGCAATACTATGCACATCATTATTGATGCCCCAGCCGCACTAGCATGCCCGGATGGCGCGCTACGAGGGCTTTGAGCTTGCGTAGATTCTCGCGGTTTTGGGCATGCTCGCGGGTGTAGTCGCCAGGCTCCACGCCGTGTTCCCAGCCCCACTGCGTGTGGGAAGTGTCGCCCGTCAATAGCACAGCGCCTTGGGTGCTGCGCACCAGATAGGCGGTGCTGCCGGCAGTGTGACCAGGGGTGTAGATAGCGAACACGCTGCCATCACCAAAAATATCGAGCACGGCATCGAATGCGTCGAGGTCTTTGGGGGAGGATCGCAGGACAAACGGTAGCTCTTGTAGCGGTGCCTTGCCCGCCAGAATGGCATTGGTGGCGGCTTGCGTGGCGGTGTACAGGTGATAGGCCGAAGTGGCTTCGTGAGTACCGACAAACAGCGGCACGTCGGGTGCCACGTCGGGCATGCCGGATATGTGGTCGATATGCAAGTGGGTTAAAAATACACCAGATAGTGGCCGGTCCAACTCGGCGATGATTTGTGCTGCGGGCTTCTTGATTTCCATCTGGTCGAACTTCATCACCTTTTGCAACAACCAGTTCAGACCGTAGTCGCCGGGGTTTTGCAAGAGTTTGGCCGATACCCCCGTGTCGACCAAAAAGTTGCCATAGACCGGATGGCGCAGCACATGGGCGTAGACCGATATGGGCTCGTCATGGTTCTTCAGGCCGGTGGCTTGCGGGTCTGACAGGTTCACCAAGCCGGCCAGCGGGACCGCCCATGTTGCGCTGGTTACTGTTTCCAGTACCACCGGGCCCGGCGTCTGCAATTGCTGCTCCATGGCCGCGTCGCTGATGTTTTTCCCCATTTGCGATGGCTGCAGAAGGTGGGTTGTCGGAGTACATGCCGACAAGACCACCAGCGATGCCACTATCGCCGCCCGACACCAATTGCCTTTATATAACCCCATATCCAGCTCCGATTGAATGCAA
>CAZMXB010000279.1:0-6776 GCA_964569855.1 uncultured Rhodoferax sp. | reverse complement strand
CGGACGTGATCGTGATGCCGCGCTCCTGCTCTTGCTCCATCCAGTCCATGGTGGCAGCGCCGTCGTGCACTTCACCAATTTTGTGGTTCACGCCGGTATAAAAAAGTACGCGCTCGGTAGTCGTAGTCTTACCGGCGTCAATGTGAGCAGAGATACCGATATTGCGGTAACGCTCAATGGGGGTATGGCGAGCCATGATGGATCCTTGGTTTTGATCAATAGTTTTCAAACCGCCCGCCGAAAAGACTTTTGGCCCTCCCGGCGCAGCGAGCGGTTTTCAGACTAGACGCAGCCCCGCCGGCAGTGCTAACAGCACGACAAGGGACTGCAACGACGTATGAAAGCCGCGCAGTAGCCGCAAATTAGAAGCGGAAGTGGGAGAAGGCCTTGTTCGCCTCCGCCATGCGGTGAACTTCGTCACGCTTTTTCATCGCGCCGCCGCGGCCTTCAGTAGCCTCCAGCAGCTCGTTGGCCAAGCGCTGGGCCATGGACTTTTCACCGCGCTTGCGAGCAGCTTCCTTGATCCAGCGCATGGACAAAGCCAGGCGACGGACAGGGCGCACTTCCACAGGCACCTGGTAGTTTGCACCACCCACGCGGCGGGATTTCACTTCCACCATGGGCTTCACGTTGTTGATGGCAACCGTAAAGGCCTCGACAGGGTCTTTATCGGGGTGCTTCTTTTCGATCAGTTCGAGCGCGCCATAAATGATGCGCTCTGCAACTGCCTTCTTGCCGCCTTCCATGATCACGTTCATGAATTTGGACAGCTCTACATTGCCGAACTTGGGATCCGGCAGAATTTCACGTTTAGGGACTTCGCGACGACGTGGCATTTTTTCACCTCTTTGCTTCAGTTGGCGCCCTTACGGACACCGCGAGAGTTATTCAATAAGACTCTCACTTACTCGACCCAAACAGCGGGTCACTTCGTTCATTTACCGCGCCACGCAGCAAACAAACACCTTTAATTTTTTCGAATCCACGAGGCCCAATTTGCGCTCAGACCTTGGACTCAGGCCCAATTACTTGGCCTTGGGACGCTTCGCACCGTACTTGGAACGGGACTGCTTGCGGTCTTTCACGCCTTGCAAATCGAGCGAGCCACGGACGATGTGATAACGCACACCGGGCAGATCCTTGACACGACCGCCACGAACCAGCACCACGCTGTGTTCCTGCAGGTTGTGACCTTCACCACCGATGTAAGAGATCACCTCAAAACCGTTGGTCAAGCGCACTTTGGCAACTTTACGCAGAGCGGAGTTAGGTTTCTTGGGCGTTGTGGTGTACACACGGGTACACACACCGCGACGCTGCGGAGAGTTCTGCATCGCAGGGCTCTTCGACTTGATGGTCTCGACCTCACGGCCTTGACGCACGAGCTGGTTAATGGTTGGCATTGATAAAACGTCCCTAAACGTTTGAAATTAGTACGAAAACGTGAATCCCTTCGGAATTTCCGAAAAGCCTTCTAATGTATCAGATCAAGGGTTTCCCCGCAAGAGAAAAATACCCCACCCTGTGACGCTCCGCGGCTCGCTAAACGGGCCAAGCAAAAAGAATTGGGGCTCTTCCGGAAATCCAATACAAAGCAAGTTGATTGGAAAACACAGCCTTCAGACCAAAGGTAGCCCATTTGCCGTGGGCTGGCCCTGCTGCAGATTGCAATTGCTCCATCAAGTCCATTGGACTAGCGGATCCACAATCGGACAGCGTCCCAGGCACGCCCCAGTACGCCCGCCTGCTCAACCGCTTCCAATGCCAGCAAGGGCACTTCCGCGACGAGTTGATCCTCGGCCAGAATCTTGACAATGCCCAATTGCTGTCCTTTGGCAATGGGTGCCACCAAAGGCTCAGTGCGCACCACCTGGGTCTTCAGTTTGGCTGCACCACCGCTGCGGACCGACACCACAATCGCCTGAGGCCGGCCGATCTTGACGGTGTTTTGCACACCTTTCCAGACACTGGCGGTGACCACGGCCTGGTCTGCTTCGAACAATTTAACCGCCTCAAACGCAGTAAAACCCCAGTTCAGCAGCTTTTGCGATTCGTTGGCGCGGGCGTTTTCGTTGGCGGTTCCCAACACTATGGACAATAAACGGCGGCGTCCCGCTGTAGCGGGGGCCCCGGCCGGCGCATTTGGATTGGCCAGGTTGGCAAAGTCACGGCGGGCAGTAGCCACCATGCAATAACCGGCCGCTTCGGTGTAGCCGGTTTTCAGGCCATCGACGGTGGGGTCCCTGAACAGTAACAAGTTTCGGTTGCTGTCATTGGCCGCCGGAGTGCCCGGGTAACGGTACTTCTTGATCGCATAAAACCCGACATAGTCCGGAAAATCGGCCATCAGTCGCGTTGCCAGAATACTCAAATCCCGGGCCGTGGTGGTGTGTCCCGCCTCGGTCAGGCCTTCAGGATTCTTGTAGCTGGTGGAC
Organism: uncultured Rhodoferax sp.; assembly: GCA_964569855.1. GTDB lineage: Bacteria > Pseudomonadota > Gammaproteobacteria > Burkholderiales > Burkholderiaceae_C > Allorhodoferax. The sequence goes on along the minus strand of CAZMXB010000279.1, from coordinate 4,341 downwards.
TTCATTCCAAGTACTTTGGCCTGGTCATTCATCATTTGAACGAAACGTTCTGACGAACCTCCCACACCTTCGGCCAGCGCCATCGTGGCGTCATTGCCCGACTGCACGATCATGCCTTTGATCAGGTCTTCCACCGGGACTTGCATTTTGGGATCGATAAACATGCGCGAGCCGGGCATCTTCCAGGCGCGCTCACTGACCGGCAGGGTTTGCTGCAAATCCAGTTTTTTGGTGCGCAGGGCATCAAACACCAGATAGGCCGACATCAGTTTGGTCAGGGAAGCCGGCTCAACCGGCATGTCCAGGTCTTTGGACGCCAGAATCTGGTTGGCGGTCACATCCAACAGCAAATAGGCCCGGGCCGCCACCTCGGGTGGTTGCGGCGTTTGGGCCGCCACGGAAAAACACAGGGTCGCCACAAGGGCTGCAAAGAGAGATTTCATGGAAGTAGGTCAGTCACCCAGCCATAAATGCGACGGCTGGCAGAGGAGTAAAAACAAACCGGGATGGGTGTCCAGATGGGTAAATGGCTAAAAAATGCGCTGCGGGTCCGCCATCAGATGGCGCACGACCAATCCGCGCAACAGCGGCAATTGTCCATGAAAGAAGTGCGAGCCCCCGGGAACCACGGTCACCGGCAAGGTTTGGGGGCGAGCCCAGTTCATCACATCCGCCAGCGGTACCGTATCGTCCAGTTCACCATGCACTACCAGAGTGCGTAAGTGCAGGTCATGCGGCACGGTCGCCACGTCGAAGCGGGTCGCTGCTGTACCAATCAATACCAGTTGCTGCGGCGCACGATGCGGACCCAGCGCTTCGACAGCATGGCTGACAACAAAGGAGCCAAACGAGAACCCGGCCAAAGCCAGGGGTACAGCCGTCGAACCTGCGCCTCCCGGCACGTCCGAAGATACCGCGTCGAGCGCACTGACATGGTCAATCACAGCCAGCAAATCCAGCAACTCACCGCGACCGGCATCATGCGTTCCATCGGTCGCGCCCACGCCGCGAAAGTTGAATCGGACCGCACGCCAGCCACATTGCACAAAAGCGCGCGCCAACGTCTGCACCACTTTGTTGTCCATGGTCCCGGCGAACAGGGGATGCGGGTGCGTGATGACGGCAACTCCCCTCAGCTTTTCACCGGCGCGCGGGGTCGGCAAGTCTTCCACCGCCTCAATGGCGCCCGCAGGACCTTGAACGGTGAAGCGACGCGACTGCGCGTTCACAAATTTGCTACCAATTTAGTAGCTGCCATCGGAGATTTGACGAGGGCTAGCCGGTGATTTGATGCAGAAGAGTGGCAACACAGCATTAGCGGCCCAGATTGGGGGGTGTCAGCAGCCGGGTAACCACTTGCCCGTTTTTCAGATGCGATTCCACAATCTCATCCACATCATCGGCATCCATGTAGGAGTACCACACGCCCTCGGGATAAACGACGGCAACGGGGCCTGCCGCGCAGCGGTCCAGGCACCCTGCCTTGTTCACCCGCACTTGGCCCGGACCCGCCAAGCCCGCTTCCTTGACCTGCTGTTTGCAGCGATCAAAGGCGGCCTGCGCCTGGTGCTGGGCGCAGCATGCTTCGCCGTTCTTGCGCTCGTTGAGACAGAAAAAAATGTGGCGCTCGTAATACGGCGCCGGGGATGTGGTTTGCTCAGTCATGAGCCGTATTCTAATTTTTCAGGTCTCGCTGCGAAAACAGCGATAACACATACACCACAGTGATGTAAGGCCACAACCATCCCAACCATTGGGCCAGGCCATGAAAACGAATGAATCGCCCTTGCTCCCAAGCCTGCAGGGTCTGGGTGAAATAGGCGCTCGCTGGTGCCTGGTTCAACAGACTCAAGTAGATGCCCAGACACAGCAACAGCACCGCAGCGCTGGCGCGCCAGGGAACAAAAGCGAGTAACAGCGCCAGCACGACGGCCATACCCATACCCACCTGAACCGGCAAACTGATCCAGGCCCAGGCATGCAAGGGCCCCCAGCTCAAGGCCGCCGAAAGCGCTGAAACACAGGCACCAACCGCTACGACCATCAGCACAAATATGGCGCGGTGCGCCAAATGGCGAATGACACAGAAGCCCAACAGGCAGGGGATCAGCAGCCCCAGCATGACACACAGCATCTCGGCACCGGGCGCCAAAGGCTGCCACTCGGACTCCCGAATCGGGATCCATTCCAGCACCGGAGTGTCAACCAGGTACTCGACCACGGCGCCCTCCAGCCGCTCCAGCACCTGCCCCAAACCAAACGGTACCGTCGCAGGAAACAGCAGGGCGACCGGCCACAACGCCAACAAAACCATGCCCCCCCGCGACTGCGGCACGAACCAGCGTGCCCGAATTTGGCTCCAGCGGTCAATCGCCCCCAATTTGGCCAGGACCACCGTCACGAGCGCGCCGCCCATGGCGCCTGCGGTGTCGAGCAGCCAGTCTTCGCGCGAGGGGATGCGCGCTGGCAAATAAGTTTGCAACGATTCCATCGCCAGTGCCAGCACAGCAGCGGCCAGAACGGGTACCACGATGGCTTGGCGGGTGCGGCCACTGCGCATGGCCCCCAAGGCGAGCAAGCCACCCAGTGGTGCGTACCCCACCACATTGATCGCCACGTCAAAGCCGGTCCAGTACCGTGGCAGCGGTGCAGTCAAAAAGACCCAGGGAGCGATCCCCTGGTCGCGCCAATCGGCGAAGGGGTACAGACTGGCGTAAACAATCAGCCCTATATAAAGAAGGGCAAGCGGCCAAGCGGCGGACTTGTGCATGCGGCGCCTTTATCGACGGTTGGGGACAGAGCTGCGCTTCGCTTCGGTCTGTCCCACAGGACACCCCTGAACGGTTGGGGACAGAGCTACGCTTCGCTTCGGTCTGTCCCACAGGACACCCCTGAACGGTTGGGGACAGAGCTACGCTTCGCTTCGGTCTGTCCCACAAAATATTAGAAAGGCTTCAGCACCACGAGTATCACTGCCGCCACCATCATGATGACCGGCGCTTCGTTGAACCAGCGAAACCACACATGGCTGCGCGCCATGGTGTTGGCTTCAAATTTCTTCAAAATGACATTGCAGCCATGGTGATACCCCAGCACCAGGGCCACCACCGCCAGTTTGGCGTGCATCCAGGCGTTGCCGGGGCCCCAGCCAATTCCGTAGCCCACCCACAACCAGACACCCAATCCCAAGGCGGGAACCGCAATGAGGGTCATGAACCGGTACAGCTTGCGCGCCATCAGTAGCAGACGGGCACGCTCAGCGTCCGATCCCGTCGGCACCATGGCCAGATTCACAAAAATACGCGGCAGATAGAACAGACCGGCAAACCAGCTAGCGACAAAAACAATGTGAAACGATTTGATGAGGAGGTATGCCATGGCTGAAGTTTAGCGCCGCAGCTCCGGTGCTCACGAAGCCACCGTTGCTGGAGCGGATTTTGTTGCACTGCGGACAGGCTTCAACCAAAAAAAACCCCAGCACGTGGGCTGGGGTGGTAAGCCTATTTGCTGTCACACATCAAGGCCCCGCTCAGGGAGGAAAAGCGGGAGGTAGCAAGCTACCCATCCGGGAATTTATCAAAATTGCCGGGGCTTTGCAAGTAACTTTGCGCAGTCTTGACCATGGGTAATGGTTGCTGCGGCGCAGCATTGCACGGCAAAAATCAGTGACTGGTTTGGAATGAGGCACAATTTTCCCCATGACTCCATACGCCCCCTACCCCCTTGGCCGCCCGCGCCGCCTGCGCCGCGATGTGTTCACCCGCAACCTGGTGCGCGAAAGTACGCTGACCGCGCACGACTTGATCTACCCGGTGTTCGTCGTGGACGGGCAAACCCAGCGGGTGCCGATTGCCTCCATGCCCGGTGTCGAGCGCCTGAGCCTGGACCTGCTGCTGCCGGTGGCCGAAGAATGCGTGAAACTGGAGATTCCGGTGATGGCGCTGTTTCCGGTGATTGACCAGTCGCTCAAGGACTACGATGGCTCTGAAGCGCTGAACCCCGACGGCCTGATTCCCCGCGTGGTGCGCGCCCTGAAAAAGGAATTTCCGCAGCTGGGGATCATGACCGACGTGGCACTGGACCCGTTCACCAACCATGGCCAGGACGGCCTGCCCGACAAACGACCCGAAGAGAGCGGCTACATCCTGAACGAGGAAACCGTGGTTATGCTGGTGAAGCAGGCGATGACCCAGGCCGACGCTGGTACCGACATCATCGCCCCCAGCGACATGATGGATGGGCGCATTGGTGCCATCCGCGCAGCGTTGGAGGCCAAGGGCCATATTCACACCCGCATCATGGCCTACAGCGCCAAGTACGCCAGCGCGTTTTATGGCCCCT
>CAZMXB010000278.1:3317-6804 GCA_964569855.1 uncultured Rhodoferax sp. | reverse complement strand
TTCAATCGGTGCCGCACAATTCCGCAGGCGTACTGCTGGGTCAGATCCCGCTGGGCCATCTCGGTAAGCCCGCCGACATCGCACACGCTGTTGCATACTTGGCGTCTGCCGGCGCCAGCTACGTGACCGGCCAGGAGCTGCATGTCAACGGCGGCATGTACATGTAAGAATTGAAAGTTCAGCCGATTTGTCCGTTCGGCGACCTGGTTAGAGCAGAGGCTCTAAGCCCGGGTAAAATTACGGATTCTTTTACAACCCTTAGAGGGAAGCCATGAGTGATATCGAAGTTCGCGTCAAAAAAATTATTGCCGAGCAACTCGGAGTGGAAGAGTCTCAAGTAACCAACGAAAAAGCCTTCGTGGCCGATCTGGGCGCTGATTCTCTGGACACCGTTGAATTGGTGATGGCGTTGGAAGACGAGTTCGGAATTGAAATTCCCGATGAAGACGCGGAAAAAATCACCACCGTGCAAAACGCCATCGACTACGCAACGGCACACAAGAAAGCCTAGTGAACGTTCGCGGCGTCTAAGGCCGCGTAAGTCGCGACAACTGTGAACTTGTCGTAGTTGGTTGTCTGTGCTTTGTAACCAGGGCCGTTTCCCACGGCCTTTTTTTGACGAAATCTGAAAACTGATTGCTATGTCCCGTCGTCGCGTTGTTGTTACTGGTTTGGGTTGTGTGAGTCCCGTGGGTAATACTGTGGATGCGGCTTGGTCGAATCTCCTTGCCGGTAAATCCGGTATTTCGAAAATTTCGCGGTTCGACGCGTCGGCGTTTTCCTGTCAAATTGCCGGGGAAGTGCGGGACTTCCAATTGGATACGTACATTGGTTCCAAAGAGGCCCGAACAATGGATAGTTTTATCCATTACGGCATTGCGGCCGCGGTGCAGGCGGTTACAGACGCAGGCCTGCCCACCGGTGATGCACTGAGTGAAGAGGCCGCGACACGCATTGGTTGTGTGATTGGTTCCGGTATTGGCGGACTGCCGCTGATTGAGACCATGCACATTGAGTACACCAACCGTGGACCACGCCGAATTTCACCATTTTTTGTTCCGGCAACCATCATCAACATGACGGCTGGCCATGTGTCCATGCGGTTTGGTTTCAAGGGACCAAACATCGCGATCGTGACTGCTTGCACCACCGGCTTGCATTGCATTGGCGATGCGGGTCGCATGATCGAGTACGGCGACGCTGACGTCATGATTGCAGGGGGATCAGAAGCGACGGTCTCTCCCCTAGGTATCGGCGGGTTTGCGGCCATGCGCGCATTGAGCACACGTAACGATGATCCGACTACCGCTTCCCGTCCCTGGGACAGGGACCGAGACGGGTTTGTATTGGGCGAGGGCGCAGGGATCCTGGTTCTCGAGGAATACGAACACGCCGTCGCACGGGGCGCAAAAATTTATGCGGAACTTGCTGGCTTTGGCATGAGCGCCGATGCGGGTCACATGACGGCACCCAACATGGATGGGCCTCGCCGTGCGATGCAGGGCGCCTTGCGCAACGCGGGGGTTAACGCGGATCAGGTCGACTACCTCAATGCCCATGGCACATCGACTCCTCTGGGTGACGTCAACGAAACCCAAGCCATCAAAGCGGCCCTGGGTGACCATGCGAAAAAAGTCGTTGTCAATTCCACGAAGTCCATGACCGGGCATTTGCTCGGCGGGGCTGGAGGAATCGAATCCGTTTTCACGGTGCTGGCGATACACCACCAGAAGAGTCCGCCGACGATCAATATCTTCAATCAGGATGCAGAGTGCGACCTGGACTACTGCGCCAATGTCGCACGTGACATGAAGATCGATGTTGCCCTCAAGAACAACTTCGGTTTCGGCGGCACCAACGGTTCTCTGGTATTCAAGCGCGTCTGACCCGCGCTGGCTACCCGCCCCAGGATATGCACCGGGCGCCAGCGGTCCATTTTTCTACTGCCAGGTCGCTGTGGCATTTGCGTTGCATTCTCGTTCTTTCCTTATTGAGCGTGGCATCGGTTTTGTGTTTTCAGGCAGAACTGTCGCAACCCGGTTGGAATGTATTGGCAATATCCCTATTTGTATTGCTGACCACCTCAATAGCGATTCTGCAGTGGGCGCTAACGCGGCCTGGGTATTTGCGGTGGGACGGCCATCGCTGGTTCGCGTCTGCCTTTGATAACGTCGCGGTGCCCTGCTTGACTTTGCAAATCGATGGTGGGAGGGTCCTCTTGGTGTCCCTGCACGATGGGACGGGACGGCGGATGTGGCTTTGGCTGGAAGAGGGTCGGGATGCTGTTCTGTGGAACGCGCTGCGGCGCGCGATCGTGTCTTCACCAGTCGCTGGGACAGACAGTTTTGAGTCTACGAAACCGCGATTGGAAGGATCTGTGTGAACCAAGCGCAACCAGAAAACCCTCAGGACAGTGATGCAGTGCTTGTGGCGCGTACGGTCGCTGGCGACCAACGCGCATATGGGCTTCTGGTATTGAAGTATCAGCGCAGAATCCAGCGCTTGATTGGTCGGATGGTTCGAGATGTTGACTTGGTCGAGGACATTGCGCAAGAAACTTTTGTGCGTGCTTATAGGGCTTTGCACCAGTTCAGGGGTGACGCGCAGTTCTACACATGGCTGTACCGCATTGCGGTGAACACCGCCAAAAAGTTTCTGTTGGAGTTAAAACATACGCCTGCGGCCTTCGATAATTTTCCGGGAAACGATGACGGCGATGAAACTTCCTGGAGAAAAGACGAACCAACGACCGATGAAGGACCGGAATCCATTCTGGCGGCCAAAGAAATCGCTGCCGTTGTCAATGCGGCAATAGAAGCCTTGCCCGCCGATCTGCGGGAAGCGGTGGTGTTGAGAGAAATTGAAGGTTTGACCTATGAAGAGATCGCTCTCGCAATGGGGTGTCCAGTGGGAACGGTAAGGTCACGTATTTTTCGTGCCCGGGAAGCAATATCAGTGCGGGTGCGGCCATTGTTAGACAAACAGACGGGAAAACGCTGGTGAGAAATTCAAATGGATGATCGCAAACCGAACACCAATGAGTGGATTTCCTCGCTGATCGATGGTGGTATTCACGCCGGGGATCGCGAGATTGTTTTTGATTCGCTGTTGCAAGATCCTCAAGCTTTGCAGACATGGCATGTTTATCAGGTCGTTGGCGATGTCATGCGCAGCCCCGAGTTGGCTCCCTGGCGCGATGACTTTGCATTTCTGGAAAAGTTGCAGCTGCGCCTGGCACAAGAACCCGATGGTTTCCGCGCCGACACCGTTGAGGCTGGATCTGGCGCCGAGGGTCAGGCATCAAAAGTCCCAGCCCAAAGGCATCAAATCGCCTCCAATGAGTCTGTCTTTCGCTGGAAGGCGTTGGCAGGTGTGTCTTTTGCAGCTTTATTGGGAGTCGTTGTTTCGTCGTTGTGGATGCAGTCGGGGCAGCGCAACAATGGGCCAGAGGTGGCGGCCGTGAGTCCGTCGGTCTCGCTCCCGTCGG
>CAZMXB010000278.1:0-3217 GCA_964569855.1 uncultured Rhodoferax sp. | reverse complement strand
TCGGATGTCGGCTCAGGAGCTATGTTGCGTGATCCACGGCTGGATGAATTGATGGCGGCCCACCGTCAATTGGGTGGACATTCTGCCCTGCAGGTGCCAGCCGGGTTCTTGCGCAATGCCACATTCGAGGGGGTCGGTCGGTGACGCAACCGCTTGGCCGGTGTCGTTTGCTGCTGCTGGCATGCCTGATGTGGTTGTCGCAGGGGTTGGCGTGGAGTCAGTCGACATCCGTCGACCTCTCCCTCAACGTCTGGCTGTTGCGGGTCCATGAGGCTTCGCGCCAAAGTGTTTATACCGGAACTTTTGTTGTGTCAGCTGGCGCCAACATGGCAAGTGCCAGAATTTGGCATTTCTGCGACGCAGCACAGCAATTGGAGCGAGTGGAGTCATTGAGTGGCACGCCGCGCTCGATCTTTCGGCGCAATGATCAGGTTGTAACCTTTTTTCCGCAGTCAAAAATCGCAGTCGCGGAAGTGCGCGAGTCTTTGAGTTTGTTTCCGAGCCTGCTAAAGACCAACGCGGCTTCTATTGGTGATTTCTATCGATTGCGAGGGTTGGGTGCAGATCGCATCGCCGGGTTTGAGTCCGATGTGTTTCAGCTTCTACCGGTTGACCGCTTGCGATATGGATACAGGGTCTGGAGCGAACGCAAGACGGGCCTGATCGTGCAGTTGCAGACGCTTGACCTGGACGGCAAAGTCCTGGAGCAAGCGGCTTTTTCTGAACTGCAACTCGATGCGCCCGTCAATGTCGGGAAGCTCTTGAGGATGGGTGAAACAGAAGGTTACCAGGTGGTGCGACCCGAGCTCCAAAAAACGACAGCACATGATCAAGGTTGGGCTCTGCAGAAAGAGGTCGACGGTTTCAAGTCCATGGCCTGCTTTCAACGGCGGGGTGTCGCTGGCGTTAAAGGTGGCGATGCAAATGGGTACGAAACCTTGCAATGGATGTTTTCTGACGGCGTTGCAACGGTTTCGCTGTTTGTTGAGGCCTATGACCGCGCGCGGCATGTGCGCGAGGGACTTGCAAGCATGGGTGGCGCAACCCATACACTGACGCGGCGCACCAACGATTGGTGGGTGACTGTTGTGGGAGAGGTTCCGCCGGTCACGCTGAATGCCTTTGCCCAAGCCCTTGAACGCAAGAAATAAACCCCTAACTTGAACTTTGCAGTCGAGATGCTGCTCAATGTCAAGATTAAACCGCTGAATGGAAAAAATGATGACACACCAACTGCTCAAACCCCTGCGTGGTTTCTTTGTGGCGCTGACGATGGCGGGTACCGCTTTTGTTGCCGTTTCGCCCTTGCAACCGGCCTTTGCACAGGTAAAGGGTCTGCCTGATTTCACAGAATTGGTTGACCAGGTTGGACCCTCTGTCGTGAACATTCGCACCATGGAAAAGCTTGCCTCCCGCTCCGTTCACGGCGGAATCGGTGACGAAGACATGTTGGAGTTTTTCAAGCGATTCGGCCTGCCGATGCCCAACTTGCCGCGGCAAGCACCCCGGCAGAACCGTCCTCAGCCAGAAGAGGAACAGCCGCGCGGTGTTGGCTCCGGGTTTATCCTGACCGCTGACGGTTTCATCATGACGAATGCCCATGTGGTGGATGGCGCGGATGAGGTTTTGGTCACGTTGACCGACAAGCGTGAATTCAAAGCGAAGATCATTGGCACCGACAAACGCAGTGATGTGGCCGTTGTGAAGATCGAAGCAAGCGGTTTGCCCGCCGTCAGGATCGGCGACGTCAGTCGTTTGCGGGTGGGTGAATGGGTCATGGCCATTGGCTCGCCATTTGGACTCGAGAATTCGGTGACGGCTGGTATCGTGAGCGCCAAGCAGCGTGACACTGGTGACTACCTGCCCTTCATTCAGACGGACGTCGCTATCAACCCGGGCAACTCCGGTGGCCCGCTGATCAATATGCGTGGTGAAGTTGTTGGCATCAACAGCCAGATCTATTCGCGATCCGGCGGTTTTATGGGAATTTCGTTTGCCATTCCCATGGATGAGGCCGTTCGCGTCAGCGACCAGTTGCGTAGTTCCGGTCGGGTATCGCGTGGTCGTATTGGTGTGCAGATTGAACAAGTCAGCAAGGAGATTGCGGAGTCATTGGGGCTTGGGAAACCGACAGGCGCGATGGTGCGCGCGGTGGAGCCAGGATTACCTGCGGACAAGGCGGGCATTGAGGCTGGTGACATCATCACACGGTTTGATGGAAAGGCCATCGAGAAGTCAAGCGATTTGCCGCGCATGATTGGTGGCACCAAGCCGGGCACCAAGAGCGCCATCACAGTGTTCCGACGGGGTTCCTACAAGGATCTCAGCATTACGGTCGCCGAGGTCGAAGCTGACAAACCAGCGGTCAAGGCATCCGGCCGTGATGAAAAGACCAAACCAACTGGCGCTGGCCAGGCAGTTGGCCTCACGGTCAGTGAGTTGTCGGACGCCCAGAAAAAGGAATTGAAGATCAAGGGCGGCGTACGGGTTGAGAGTGCCGTAGAAGCGGCCGCCCGCGCTGGATTGCGCGAAGGCGACGTTATTCTGTCGTTGGGCAATGCCGAGGTGTCTTCCGTCAAAGACTTCGAATTGGCACTTGGCAAACACGACAAATCCAAGACATTGCCCGTTTTGGTTCGCCGTGCTGATCTGGTGCAGTGGGTATTAATCAAGCCTTCCCGTTGAAGTCTTGTCGCCAAACAACCCTCAAACTTTGGGGGGTTTCAGGGTTGTTTGCGTCGAGGGCAAGAAATTTTTTATTCCGTTCTGTTCAAGCAACTTGCTATGTGTGCACTTGCTAACTTTGGGGAAATTTGTAAAATTGGTTAGAATGTAGTGGCTTAAGCGTCCGTTTTAGACATATGGATGCTAAAAAATCCATCATATGGGATGTTGGAAAGTCCCCCACAGCTGATCCACAGATCGCCCACAAGTTGTGCAGAAGATCTCGTTTGTAATTGTTGATAAGCTGTGTATAAAATAACTGTTGCTGAGCCACAACGACATTGCCAAGCTGTTTCCGACGCTTTGTTTTCGAGACTTTTTGCCTACAATGAAGCTCCAACCTTCGCAGTTGCCAATGATTGTTGGTTCAGGGCGCGTCATTATCCGACGCGCCCTTTTTTCTTGCGCGTCCTTTTTAATTCAACCACTTAAGCGTTCTCGTTGATGAATCACATCAGAAATTTTTCGATCATTGCGCACATTGACCACGGCA
>CAZMXB010000277.1:5256-6815 GCA_964569855.1 uncultured Rhodoferax sp. | reverse complement strand
CATCAGTGACCAGGGAGCCTGCGGCATCGGTGATCCAGTTGCCGGTAATGTTGGAGGTGACGGTGCGATAGGTATAGCGGTCCTGCTGCAGACCAATATCCGCAACGTGCGCACCCTGCACACCGTGGGGGCGCCAGATGCCTTTGAGGGCGAGTGCGTTCCAGCCCGTGCCACCGGCGTCCGCAATGGTGCCCACGCCGCCCCATTGGGCGGTCGGCAAGAAGTTGCCAGCGCCGTTGCGCCGGTTGGTGTCGGTACCGTAGTTGTATTGGCTGGCAGCCACTTCCCAGTCAAATACACCCTGGGTGTGGCTCTTGACGGATACGCCACGCATGGTGTGCACCAGATCTTCATTGGTGAGGGCGTAGTCCCCCCCGGCCAGCGCATTGGCACCGGTGAAAGCCAGACCATTGATATTGATGGGGCCGCTGAAAACCGGTTGGCCATTGGCATCGCGCAGGTAGGTGGCGGGGCGCCCTTCGGAGTTGTTCTTCCACAGGCCGTAGGTGTAGCTGGCGCGCACCGTTGGTGTCACGTCATAGGCGACCTTGATCTTGGCGTGGTCCTGGATGGTGGTGTATTCGGTGCCGGTGCCCATGTTGTACCAGGGTGCCAGCACGTTGTTGGCGTCCAGTACGGCGCCGCTAACAGGGGTACCAGCGCTGCTCTTCACTCCGGCACTCACCAGACGCGTTGCAAAGGTCAGCGGCTGGCCATGGCTGTTGGTATGGCTCAGGTTCACAAACCAGGACCAGTCACCCTCACGACTGCCCAGCGAGGCGCTGGTTTGCCAGGCCTTGAACGTGTCATCGGTGTTGTACAGACTGAACGGTTGCAACACATAGCCCGCCTTCACATGGGCCGCCAGCTTTTGCGGGATGCGGGTCACATAGTCCACCACCGCGCCGCCCGAGTTGCCGGGGTAGGCTGCGGAAAACGGACCATACATCACATCCACCCGCTCAATTTCTTCGGGCGTGACCAGGCCCCAGCGCGGCGCGAACGTAGCGCCATTGCCCAGATAGTTGGACAGCAGGATGCCATCGGCATACACCGCCGAGCGCGCGCTGTTGCCGGTGCCGGATGCCCGGCTGGACAGCACCGCATGGTTGTAGTCGCCGATGTAGCGCTTGCGCACCAAGAGGCTGGGGAAGTAACGGATGGCGTCTTCGCTGTCGGTGGCGTTGATGGCCTGTGCAATCTGCTCCTTGCTGATGCCCTCGATCGTGGTGGGGATCTGCGTGGGCAGGGATGTGGGTTGGCCACTGTTGGTGATGGTCACTACGCCCAGGTTCTTGGTTTGGGTATCGCCACGGGCCAATGCAAGATGGATGGAACTGGACGCCTGTGTTTGGGCCAGGGCGACAAGAGGAAATGCGGCGACCACGGCCAGCGCGATGCGATGAAATTGCATGAAAATACTTCCGAGTATCAAGAAAACCAGCCTCTAGCCCTCGTGAAATGGGCGTCAGGCGCTACTGATTTGATAGCTCAGAGAATGGGGGGTCCGCGCGCCGGCAACGGCGCTGCGGTACGTGCGGCGATGTGCGCGCTGGGGA
>CAZMXB010000277.1:0-5156 GCA_964569855.1 uncultured Rhodoferax sp. | reverse complement strand
GGTCCGCGCGCCGGCAACGGCGCTGCGGTACGTGCGGCGATGTGCGCGCTGGGGATGCTTTGCAGGGCATAGGCCAGGGGCTGTGCCGGTTGCGCGGCCAAGCGTGCAACCGGTGGTGGTGCGGCCAGTGACGCGCACAGCGGACAATCCATGCCGGTGCTGGTGACCTCGGTGGCGGTGCCATCCTCGGCTTGTACCAGTACCTTCATGGCACCTGCGCCGGTACACACCAGCAAAATGTCCTGCGGTTTGACAATGGGCGAGGCCACCGCAACGCCCAGCGACAGCACGAACCACGCCAGCACCAGGCGGGTGATCAAGCTGAAGTGGCGCAGGGTTCGCATGGGCTGAATTATCATCCAGGCGCCAGACCCCGCCTTAACCTCGGTCAACTTCCTGAAGCTGAAGAAGGGTCAGCGCCACCGAACATACCAAGGTTCGCCATGATGCACTACACGTTTTTGTCCGCAACCATTCTGCTGGTGCTGATCACCGACCCGATTGGCAACATCCCCATATTTGCCAATGCGCTCAAACATGTGCCTCCTGAACGCCGCGCCCGTGTCATCCTGCGCGAAATCCTGATTGCGTTTGCGCTGTTGCTGACCTTCATGTTTGTCGGCGAGAGTTTTCTGCGGGTCATGAACCTCAGCGAGTTGTCCCTGCAGATTGGCGGCGGTGTCATCCTGTTCCTGATCGCGCTGCGCATGGTTTTCCCGCCGCCCGCCGGAGCGGCCGATGAAGAACAGATGGTCGAGCCACTGATCGTGCCGCTGGCGGTGCCCGCCATTGCCGGGCCGTCGGCGCTGGCCACCGTGCTGCTGCTGGTCTCGCAACAACCCGAGCGCCGGCTGGAGTGGATTGGCGCCCTGTGCGTGACCATGGCCATCAGCGCCATCGTGCTGGTGTCCGCCGAACGCATCCATCGCATCATTGGCTCGCGCCTGGTGGTGGCGGTGGAGCGCCTGATGGGTCTGGTGCTGGTTTCCGTGGCCATCGAGATGATGTTGCGCGGCTTCAAAACCTTTGCACAGCAGTTAATGCACGGCTAGTTTTTTTCACCCAAATGGATATAGTGGCCTGCGGCAGAGGGCTTTGCCGCCAGACTCCCGCCGTCCGTTCTGGCCACACCGGCCAATTGATCCAACTTGCATTCCAAAGGGGTGATGAACCATGTGTTACGTTTGTGATGAAGAGCGCCGTCCTTCGCGGCGCGGTTTTTTGTCGGTTGCGGCGACCGGCGCACTTGCCGGGCTGGCCTTGACCTCCGTACCCGCGTTTGCCGCGGGTGGCGCCACCACCACGGTGACGGCGGACGAGGCGCTGGCCAAGCTCAAGGCAGGCAATGAGAAATATGTCAAAGGCCCTGAACTCTGCGCCGCGCAACTCTCAGCACAGCGCGACCACGTGGCCAAGAGCCAGGCTCCCTGGGCCACGATTGTGTCCTGCGCCGACAGCCGCGTTCCACCCGAGTTGCTGTTTGGCGGGTTGGGCGTGGGCGAGTTGTTTGTCGCCCGCAATGCCGGCAACATGGTCGACACCGCTACCATGGGCACCATTGAATACGGCTCGGGTGTATTGGGCGTTCCGCTCATCATTGTGCTGGGCCATGAGCGTTGCGGCGCGGTAGCTGCCGCCTGTGAAGTGGTGGAAAAAAAGACCAAATTCCCCGCCTCCATTGCGCCCATGGTCAACGCCATCGTTCCGGCAGCGCAGGCCGTCAAAGGCAAGCCAGGCGACTTTGTCGACAACGCAGTGCGCGAGAGCGCCATGCGCACGGCCAAGCAGATTGCGTCCAAAAGCCCCATCGTTGCCGACCTGATCAAGAAAGGCAAAGTCAAAGTGCTGGCCGGGCGCTACGACCTGGACGACGGCAAAGTGGAATACTTCGCCTGATCCAGACCGGCCGCACCCAGCGAATCACGCGCAGCCGGGTGTGGCCACGTTGTGGTGCTTTCTTGACCCAAGTCATCGGTCGCGCGGCGTTGGCGCTTAGAATTCACTCAACCGGCAAACATCTGCCGTACCACCGTTGGAATCCCTTGTGCGAAAGACGCTTTCAAGCTTTTCCTCCAGCTTTTCAGAATTGCTGCACGGCCAGAATTCGCAGGAGGCCCTCAGTGGGCGCCAGGAAGAGATTCGCACAGCCATGCTGGCCTCGCTGGCGGACATTGAAAGCTCGCAACCCCACGCTTTTTCAAAGACACTGGTGACCATCACCCAGGCATCCGATGTGCAATCGCTTTGGGAGGCGCGCAGCGAGCTGTTGCGCCTGATCGCCGATCGCCACGGCGAGATGGCCGCCCGCAAGACGCTGGATGGCATCACCGAGATGTTTCGCGGATTGGTTCCGCACAGCCTGCTGCCCTCGCGCAGGCGCGTGGAACGTTGACACACCAGGACACCATCCGATGACACAGGCACACCCGCTATCCAAGACCCCGTTCGCGGTGGAGTGGCGGGAGGGTTTTTGCATCGGCGTCGCCCAGCTGGACCGTGAACATCGCCAGCTGTTTTCGTTGGTCATGATGCTGAACCTGGGCACGGTCGAACAGACCGTGGAGCAATTGCTCGACTACGTGGTGACCCATTTCTCCAACGAGCAGGAGGCCATGGAGGAGAGTGGCTACCCGGCATTCGAGGCGCATCTGCAACAACACGAGGCGTTTGCATCCCAGATCGCCGACTTCCTGATGGGTAATGACGGGTGGACCGAGGAGCGGGTGCAGGACCTGCGCCGCTTCCTGAACAAATGGCTGATCAGCCACATCATGACCCACGACATGCGCTTCGGCAAATGGCTGGCAGCGCAGAACCGGCCTGCGCCCGATGCCACCCCCGGTTCCGGGAGAACCGGGCTGGTCAGGCGCCTGTTCGGCTAGGCATAGGTGTCACCCATCAGGGTGTTGAACCACGTTCCCATTTGCTTGAAGTTGTTCGAGTTGATAGCCGCAGCTTCTGTCGGGGCGGCGCCGGCCAGGACCCCGCCGTTGGCTGCAACCTTCATGCTTTGGGTGGTAACGTCGTATTGGTAAACGGCAGTCAACCACGACGCGGTACTCGCCGTGATTGGCGAATAACACGCGGAGTTGGCAACCGGTGCGCTGTCCGGGCTCTGGCCAGACAGGATGCGAACAATGGCATCCGCACAGATTTTGGCCTCCTGGTTACCCACATGCCCGGCCTTGGGCAAACCGCACTGGGCGGCATCCCCAATCACGTGAACGCCAACAACCGACGTCGACTCGTAAGACAGCGGGCTTACCTTGGCCCAGCGCCCGTCGGTGCTGTTGTTCAGACCGGCGGCAGACATCCAGCCGCCTGCCCCACTGCCGGAGGCACGATGCGGCGCAATGGGGTTGATAATGTTGGCCTGAACGGTTTGGGAAACACCCGACTTGTCGTTGTAGGACACCACCTTGGTAAGCGGATCAATGGCGATTGCGGTGACGCCTGGCTGGTAGTTCACGATGCCCGCGTGGATGACACCAAAGGCCCTGCCAAAGTTGACCGCCTCGGCCTGGATCTTGGGGTTTTCATCCAGAATCAGCACCCGGCAATTCGGCCCCTTGCGGGTCTTCAGGTAGTCGGCCACCAGACACGCCCGCTCATAGGGGCCGGGAGGGCATCGATAGGGCGCGAGTGGAATGGTCAGCACATAGGTGTCGCCATTCACGGCGGCGGCCAATTGCTGCTGTAACAGCGTAGTTTGGGGACCGGCGCGCCAGGCGTGCGGGGTGCGGGTGTCGTAGTCCTGACTTGTCAAGCCATAAGCACTGTCAAAATCCACTCCGGGCGCTACCACCAAACGGTCGTACGGCAACACGCTTCCATCCGACAGTGTAATTTGACGGTTCGCAACATGGATCGACTGAAGCCGGGCCTTCTTGCGGACCACACCATACGCGGAAGCAAGTTGATCCCAGTTGTAGCGCAGTGTGGAGATGCCCCGCGCGCCGGTCAGCACAAAATTGCTCATGATGTTGGACGTATAGGCATCGTCTGGCTCCACCAGCGTGACGTTTACGCCCGCGCCGCCCCACAACCTCAGGTACTTGGCGGCAGCAGCACCGGCCATGCCGCCACCGACCACCACTACATTTGCTTTGATCCCGGTGGAGGCCAGCGCGATTTTCTGCCCGCTGGAGCCGGACCGCGATGTGGAATTTCCCCCACCGTCGTCCCCGTCGTCTGTGCGCCCGACCAGTGGGTATAGAACGCCCATCACTGCCGTGGCAGACAGCACCAACGCGTTGCGCCGATTCAAATTGTCGAGTTTTTGAATTGCCATTTTTGTGACTCCCATTTATTGCTTGAGGTAACTGACGATGCTCTGCAGCTGGGCCGTTGTGTAGCCTTGTGCATGGGCGGCCATGATGCTGGAATCAGCAGGCTTGCGCAGGTACTCAACCACCTCGGCAGCGTCTGATCCACGGATGGAATCAAAGCCGCCGCGCCCCAACGTGCCGTGGCACTGGAAACAGTTGGATGCCAGCAGCCTGCCGGCCGTGTTGGCGGGTTGCTGGATCAGGCCGGTGGCACTGGTTGCGGCCAATTGCACCTTGTCGGAACTGGCCTCGGCCACCGCAGTGGACGCATCCGATCCACCACCACATGCACTCAATAAAGTGACGATTCCGGCTATCGCCGTGAGCTGATACGGTAGTCGACGCCGCATAGTCTTTCCTTGGAGTTGTTCGTGCGGCTATTGGCGCACAAAACACTTAAGAAAGGCTTAAGGGTCGCGGTTTGTTACCCAATTTACGGCAGGTAACGCCCTTAAGAATTGGCGCCGCCAGCCACCACTTCCTGCTCAATCGCACCGAAGATGCTCTGGCCGTCCGACCCCTTCATCTCGATGCGGATGGTGTCACCAAACTGCATGAATTCAGTGCTGGGCTTGCCGTCCAGAATAGTTTCCATCGCACGCTTTTCGGCAATGCAGCTGTAGCCATTGGGCCAGTCGGTGCGGGCCTTGTCACCCGTGCCCTTGCTCACGCCCTTGTTGCTGACGGTGCCCGACCCGATGATGGAGCCGGCGCGCACATTGCGCGTCC
Source organism: uncultured Rhodoferax sp. (assembly GCA_964569855.1). GTDB lineage: Bacteria > Pseudomonadota > Gammaproteobacteria > Burkholderiales > Burkholderiaceae_C > Allorhodoferax. The sequence goes on along the minus strand of CAZMXB010000277.1, from coordinate 99 downwards.
TGGCCAGGTGGGCAATCAGCTGGCCGAAGTGGAACGTCATGTCCGGCCCGGCGTCACACAGGCCGACCTTGCGGCCGTTCCGGGTGCTGGCAAGCGGCA
>CAZMXB010000276.1:0-6833 GCA_964569855.1 uncultured Rhodoferax sp. | reverse complement strand
GGAGCCATGTGAGATGGAGTTGTTGCATTGCAAAAAGGTGTTCAAAACGCCTGGTCCCAGCGTATCGAAAGACGGATCGCTGCATTGATCAACCCGACCATGCTGTAGGTCTGTACAAAGTTGCCCCATTGTTCGCCGCTCCTAAGGTCAATGTGCTCTGCCAGCAGGCCGTGCTGGTTGCGGCATGCCAGTAGCTTTTCAAACAATGCACGGGCCTCATCGCGCCGACCCAGCGTGGCCAGCGCGTTGACGTACCAGAACGTACACACCAAAAACGCGTTTTCCGGCTCTCCGAAGTCATCGGTCTCAACGTAACGAAAAATAAAGTCGCCACGGCGCAGGTCATGCGCAACCGCCGAAACCGTGGCTTCAAAGCGCGGGTCGCTTTCCGCAAGAAAGCCCACTTCCACCAAAAGCAACAAACTGGCATCCATGGCGTCACCCTCAAACGTGGAGACAAAAGCGCCCCGCGACGGGCTCCAGCCGCGCTGGCTGATGGTCACGTGGATGTGGTCGGCGTGTTCTTGCCAATAACTGGAACGCCCAACCAACTGGAGTTGGCGGGCAATCCTGGCCAGGCGGTCACACGCCACCCAGCACATGACAGCCGAAAACGTGTGAACCCGCGCGCTACCCCGCAATTCCCACAGGCCAGCATCAGGTTGGTCATGGCAGCGTCGGGCCTGTTCACCCAAAGTTTCGAGCCGGTGGAACAAAGCCTCGTCGCCGCGCCGTGTGAGGCGTTGGTCAAAAAAGATGTGTGCTGCCGACAGGATGGCCGAACCGTAGACATCGTGTTGCACCTGCTTGTAAGCCAAATTGCCGATGCGCACGGGTCCCATCCCACGGTAGCCTGCCAGTGCCGGGACTTCGCGCTCAAGCAATTCGGTTCGGCCATCAATGCCGTAGACCGGTTGCAGTGGGCCGCCATTGGCGTCGGCTGCGATATTGATGATGTAGGCGAGGTAGCGTTCCATGGTGCGTGTGGCACCCAGCCGGTTGAGTGCGTTGACGACGAAGTAGCTGTCCCGCAGCCAACAGAATCGGTAGTCCCAGTTACGACTGCTGCCGGCTGCCTCGGGAATCGATGTGGTCATGGCGGCAATGATGGCCCCCGTGTCGTCGAACGCGTTGAGCTTGAGCGTGATGGCTGCGCGAATCACTTCAGTCTGCCACTCAAAAGGGATGGCCAGGTTGCGGACCCACTCACGCCAATAGTGTGTGGTTTCTTCAAGAAAGCGGCGACCCACTTCGGCGGCGCCTTCGGGTACGGTCTCGTCAGGCCCCAGAAGCAGCGTCACCGTATCGCTCAGGAAGAACGCTGTCTCCTGCATGATGGCGGTCAAGGATGCATTGGTAGTGAGTCGCAGCGTCAGCTGCGGGGCGACATAACGGATATGGTTGCTGCCCCACGTCATCGCCGGTCGGCTCGCTCCGTCGTCGCAGGCCGGTCGCAAGCGCAGCACGATACGCGGGCTACCGGCCAGACGCTGGATGCGCCGCACCAGCATCATGGGCCGGAACTTGCGGCCATGCTGCCCAAAGCGCGGAGCGAAATCCGTCACCTCAACAACGCCGCCATGCCTGTCATAGAGCCGGGTGACCAGGATTGCCGTGTTTTCCAAATAGGATTGCTCGGAGCGCTCGCAATCAACCAGTTCAACGCCAAAAAAACCATAGTCATCAACTTCCTTCAGCAGTGAACAAAATATGGGGTCACCGTCCATTCGGGGGAAGCAGCCCCAGGTCACAGTGGCATGTTCGTCGATCAATGCACCAACGGTTCCATTGCCGATCAAGGCGAGGTCAAGTGTTTTCATGTCATTCCTTTTAGGGCAGCACCCAGCCATTGGTGTACTGCGGATACGTCTGGCAGTCGAAAGCGTGCGCAGCTTTTGCCCTTGCCTACCTTGATGGAAATCCCACCCTGTTTATTGACTTCTGCAAACCCGCGTTCATCGTTCAGGTCGTCGCCAATAAATACGGGGCGGCGTCCCCTGAATGGGTACTCAGCCAAATACTCGGCAACGGCGCTACCCTTGTCGAAGCCCGCTGGTTTTATCTCAACGACATACTTGCCGCGCTGCAGATCAAGCCCTTCGCCTGGTGCATTCGCGAAGCGCGCCATGGTCCGATGCACGTACGCGGCCATGGTGGGCGCTAGCCGGTAGTGCAGGGCCAGCGTCAGCCCTTTGTCCTCAAGTAGCAGCCCAGGGTGGCGTGCCAAAATGGGTGCCAGGGACTCCTTGATGGCGTTTTTGGTAGTGGGTTGCGCTGCGTGAATCCAGAGTCGCCCCGCACTGTCGCGCCGCTCCAGTCCGTGCAACCCGGCCATTGGCAACTGGCGCAGGCCGATGCGGGTTTGCAGATCGGCGATCATGCGCCCGCTGACCAGTGCCACGGCGCCACCACTCTGGCGGTGAAGGTTTCCAATCAAATCCAGCAGCGGCTGGTCCACCTGTACCGCATCGGGCGTGTCAGCAATGCCAATCAGTGTCCCATCAACATCCAAAAAGAAGGCCCATTCCAGGCGCGCCACTGGTGGGGTAGAAGATCGGCGCGCATTCATGGCGTTGGTGTTCCTTTCCTGCCAGTGAGTCGGCTGCGCCTGCGCATGGATGCAGCATCAAGCAACATGCGTCCAGCCCAGCGAAACACATTGAACTCGGCAACCAGTCCGCGCATCAAGCGCATACGGTCTCGTTGCTCGTTGTCTGGCATGGTCAGTGCCCAATGCAGTGCCGCCGCGCATTGGTCAGCGTCGTAGGGATTGACGATCAGTGCTTCGGGCAGTTCGCGCGCCGCTCCGGTGAATTCGGAGAGCACCAGTACACCGCGCTCGTCGTCGCGGGCTGCGACGAATTCCTTAGCTACCAGGTTCATGCCATCGTGCAGGCTGCTCACGAAGCAAAGGTCGGCAGCGCGATAGTACGCATAAACGGCCAGTGCATCGTGGTGCTCTATCTTGAGAAGAATGGGTGGCGGCCCCTGTCGCTCAAACCGCCCGTTGATGCGTGTGGCCAAAGCACGTACTTCCGCTTCATGGTGCTGGTACTCGTCAATGCCCGAGCGTGTAGGTGCGGCAATTTGCACAAAGCTGAAGCGGCCAATCCAGTCGGGGTTCAGCTCCAACAGGCGTTCGATCGCCCGAAACCGCTCGACGATGCCTTTGGTGTAATCCAGCCTGTCTACACCTACACCAAGCTTGTGTTCGGGGGGAAGGTCATTTAATTTGCGGATCTCCATGCGGCAATCCGGCAGGGACTTTTGCACCATTTCAGGCTCCGGTGGCCAGGCGATGGAAATGGGGTACCTGCGAACTGCGGTGAGCTTTCCACCAAACGACACGTTGAAAGACTCCCGGTCGACCCGCGCCTCCAGAAAACGATCAACTGTGTCGACGAAATTGTTGCAATGGAATTGGGTGTGAAAGCCCATGATGCTGCTGCCCAGCATGCCCGCCAAGAGCTCCTCACGCCAAGGGCAGATCGCAAACGATTCAGGGTTGGGCCAAGGAATGTGCCAGAAGCTGATGATGGTGGCGTCAGGCAACTCTTCGCGGATCATCTTTGGCAGCAGGGCAAAGTGGTAGTCCTGAACCAGGACGATAGGGTTTTTGGTCTTGGCTTCGTTCACCACGGCTCTGGCGAATTTTCGGTTGACCTCGACATAGTGCGCCCAGTCACTGGAGCGGAAGATAGGGCGTACGTGGGCAATGTGGCACAGCGGCCAAAGGCCCTCGTTGGCAAAGCCATAGTAGTAGCCGGCTTCCTCTTCGGCGCTCAACCAGACCCGCCGAATTTGATAAGCCGGCTTGTCAGGGGGAACCTTGACGCAATCGTTCTTGTCGACGACTTCGCGGTCGGCAGTGCCACTGCCGTGCGCAATCCAGGTGCCCGAGCAGGCCCGCATGATGGGTTCCAGTGCGGTCACGAGCCCACTCGCGGGTCGCTGTACCTCGACGCGGTCGCCCTTGCGCTGGTGAATGTACGGCTCGCGGTTCGACACCACGATGACGTCTTCTCCACGCAGCTCGCTGTGCAGAATGGTGCGCAATGCGTCCGGCGTCCATGTCACCTGGCTTTCGTCTCGGGTGCGTGTCTCTGCCTCCAATTCACGAATCAGCCGCTTCAAGTCACGGGCAATGGGTTGGAAGCCTGGCATGCTGGGCTGCGGTTCAAATGCGGGGCGGCGCAACAGGCCTTCGCCTCGCAACAGCGAATGCATCCCTGCCATCCAGCCGCGCCAGGACAATTGGGCAATGACCACGGTAATCAGCGACACGACACCCGCCAACGCCAGAAACACGTAGAACACATAGCGCTTGGTCTCTTCACTGCGCCGGGTGACAAAGCTCATATCGTGAACCATTACCAACTGGCCGGCCGCAGCCACCTCACCCGCTGCGATGGCCCGAACCGCGATGTGTAGCGGCCCCCTTGCGCTGGGCAAGAGGTGATCGTCGGCGCCCTGCCAGCGATCCAGATTGTCGCAACGGATGTCCGCAGGCAAGGATCGACTGGCAAGAACGGCGCTGGTCGAGCCCGCACAGTAGCCCAACGCATAGAGCCGCTCATCCTGGGTGATGCGATTGAAAAACTCCAGAATTTTGACTTTCTTTCCAGCGGCCAGTTGCTCCTGCAGAGGTTCCTGAAGGGTGTTGGCGATCAGGGACGAGCGGATTTCTATGTCGCGCACAAACCAGCGCAAGGTCATTTGATCGACCAAGGGCGCCATGGCATAGGCGATGGCGGCCAGTACCAGAAACAGCGGCAGAATAAAGCGCAGGGACAGTCGCATGTAAGAGCCTTTCTAGACGCGAGCCAAGTGGCAGCGCGTTTGTCTTGCAAAACAATTGCTATGTTTATAGTAGCAAACTAACTACATTTCACGAGGGCTAGCGTTCAATTCTTTGTTCAATTGGTTGGGGAATCGCCTGGCAGCAAACCCTGGCCGACGATTAATGTAGCAACTGGTGCTGTGCCAAATACACCCCCGCACCCGCCAGATAGCCTACGAGGGCCAGGCCACTGAACTTCTTGACGTACCAGAAGAAGTGAATCTTCTCCAGCCCCATGGCCGCAACACCGGCTGCGGAGCCAATGATCAGGATCGATCCACCGGTGCCGGCACAGTAGGCCAGGAACTCCCAGAAGAAATGGTCCGGCGGGTACTGGGCCAGGCTGTACATGCCCATGGCTGCCGCTACTAGCGGTACGTTGTCAACGATGGAACTAGCCACGCCGATGAGCATCACGATTTCCGACTGGTAGCGTATGGTCTTGTCCAGCCACTGCGCCAGCGCAGTCAGGATGTGCGTGTGCTCCAGAGTTGCGACCGACAGCAGGATGCCGATGAAGAACACCAGAGACGCCATGTCGATGCGGCTCATGGCATGCACCAGCGTGAGCGGCTGGCGGGTACCTTCGTCCATATTGCGGTGCACCAGGTCACCCACCACCCACAGAATGCCCAGGCCAAACAGGATACCCATGAACGGTGGCAGGTGGGTAACCGTTTTCAAAACAGGCACTGCTACCAGAATACCGAGTCCGAGGAAAAACATCAGGTTGCGTCGAAACACTGACCCGTGCGGCCTGGCATTGTTGTCGTCCTTTGCAGGCGCCACCACTCGTTGCCCACGCAGGACATAGGCCACGATGGCCAACGGGACCAGCATGCTGACCAGGGAGGGCAATATCACCGCCTTGACGATGGCCAGGCTGGTGACCTGCCCACCAATCCATAGCATGGTGGTCGTCACATCACCAATCGGCGACCAGGCACCACCGGCGTTGGCCGATATGACGATGATGCCGGCAAAGAACAGTCGGTCATCGTGCTTGGCCAGCAGCTTGCGCATCAGGGAAATCATGACGATGGTGGTAGTCAGGTTATCCAGAATGGCGCTCAAGAAGAAGGTGACAAACCCGACCAGCCACATCAGCGTGGACAGTTGGGTGGTCTTGATGCGTGCGGTGATGACATCAAAGCCGTTGTGCGCATCCACCACTTCCACGATGGTCATGGCACCCATCAGGAAGAACACGATCTGTGCCGTTCCCATCAACGATGCGCCCAATTGTTCGTTTACCAGGTTGGCATCCCCGGTGGACAGGGCGTAGATCGTCCACAGAAGGCCAGCGCCGACGAGGGCCGAACCGGACTTGTTGATCTTGAGCGGGTGTTCCAGTGCAATCGCAGCGTAGGCGATCACAAAGATGGCGATCAGTGCGGCGAGCACCAAAGGAGGGTGGCTGGACAGCAGTGGCATGGTCATAGTTACTCCGCGTGGCGGCCCGACCAGCGCATCATCCTGTTTTGCCCACTATGCGGCATTTACACCCTGGTGCATTCTAGGCGAGTGTGCCATCGCCTACAGTGGCCAGTCACGCTCCAACAAAAAGGCCCCGCAGTGCGGGGCCTTTGAAAGGGTGTCGTCGCAGCCTCCGGTGGCTGCGTTGGGTCGCCAGTTACTTCTTGTTGGAGTCCTTGTCCAGGGAATCCTGCATGGCCTTCATGGGGTCATCCTCGGCAGCCTTGGCATCCGCTGGCGCTGCGCCATCTTGCCCAGCCACAGGGGCTGGCATCTCGGGCACCTTGCTGTCGGCTTCCATTTGCAACCGCACCTGGTCCAGGTCCACTTTCACTTCCTTGTCCAGCCCGCTGGAAACAATGCCAGGGAAGAAGATGATCAGTGCGACCATGATGACCTGGATGATCACAAACGGCACGGCACCCCAGTAGATCTGCATGGTCGTCACCGGCTGAATCGTCTTCTTGGTGATGCGGTCGGCGTATTCCTTGATCGGTGCCACGCTGCGCAGGTAGAA
>CAZMXB010000275.1:0-6852 GCA_964569855.1 uncultured Rhodoferax sp. | reverse complement strand
ATAGTCATGGCAGATTTTGTCCAGCGCGTCGGTGGTGACGCCGGGTTGGATATGCGGGGCCAACATGGCGAGCACCTCGGCGGCCAAGGCCCCCGCCTGGCGGGTCATCGCCATGTCGGCGGGCGACTTGATTTCTACATGGGGCTGCGCCATCTCACGCCACTCTTGCCAAATACCCTGCGTCTGTGCCCTTGTCGCCCTGCTCAGCGGTCGGCCCCTCTTGCAAGAGCAGCTGCAATATTTCGCCGTAACTCAACACCGGGTTCAACTCGGCCAGCATGCCCACCCGCAGCCAATGCTCGGCTTGGGCATTGATAGATCGGCTGAGCGCCGCACTGGTACGGCGCAAACTCTCATGCGTCTGGTCTGAAATTTTCACTATTCCCATACTCGACTCCAATATATGAAACGTATATGTTTCGTATATTAGCAGAGGCAGATTCGAGGACAAGCAGGGGGGCCTCAAACACCACGGGCGTTCCAACCCGCAACCGGGGTACAGAGCACCGATCAGGAAACACTGTCAGGCGCTGCCGCTACCGCCGCACCAACTTCGCTGTCAGCCCCCGGGGCCGGGTTGGCGCGTGCGGGCTTTCATGGCCTGCTGCACCAGCATCCGCACCCGCACTGCACTCAGGCGGTGGTGCGACGATTGTGGACACGACTACTTTGTCGCCTATTCCTTCAAAGGCCGGGGCGTGTGCCCCTCGCGCAACACCCGTCGGATGGTGGAGACGGCGGCGCACTTTACGGATCACGTCTTTCCCCGCCTGCCGGTGCGTCGTTAGGTGCTGTCGGTGCCCAAACGGCTGCGTTACTTTTTTGAGTTATGGGCGTAATAGTGGACTGTCCTGAAGCGGGTATTCGCGATTGGGCGGAAACGCTCGTACCTGACATCCGGCTGCGCATCGGAAGTGACAGCTATGCGTCTTTTGCAGGTACCCACATTTCGCTGAAGCAGGCATTCAAAATTTACCGTCGGCAATGAGGAAATGCCGACACCGGCACTGGGGCGGTAGTCGACATTTGAGGTGAGCCTTGACTCTTTGCCGAGTTTTCCAGACCGTTCTTTCCAAAAGTTGGTCCAATTTAGGCTCTTTTCGAACCCAAAAAACTCGGGAACGGTCGTTCAGCGCATGGATGTCCCAGTTCCACTTTCCGCAACAACCACAAACGGAGCTCAGAGCACAGGGTGTGCGTATTCCGGTTTAGCCCGCATAGATTGGACTGCTCTCTAGAACATCGCAGTTTCGTCAAAAATGGTTGTCACTCGGCGGTTCTACTTCAAGTGGCTATTAGAAACTCTCCAAGGTGGAGAGACACGGAAGCACCTGTCACTTTTTCAATCTCACTTTGGGGCAATGATCGTCATCACTTCCCGATAACGCCGTGCTTCAACCATTTCAAGGGCATCGGTTCCGTAGCCCACAAAAAACCTGCTACTAGCCAGTGCTGAAACATCCAAGCCATCGAGAATCTCGACGAGGATGGAGTCAAACCTACCCGCTAGTGCCACTCCAGACAGGTACTGCGCGACGGGAAACGTCAGCGCGCCCCAACGGCGCTGGGAATCCATTTGATACCAATTCACGGTGTCACCCGTCCCCCCAGCAAGGGCGACCACATAAACGTTGTAACCAGCTGACCGCACTGAGCGGGCGAGACCCCCGCTTCCCAGCAGCCCGCGGAGATTGGCCCGCAAGCTTAGGTTGGCCAGATTTCCGGACTTTTCGGTTCGAACCAGAAATACCGGCACAAGGCCCGCAGGAATCTGCTTCACGGTTCCCGGCATCAAGTCCAGAAAATCCGTCACGGACTCCGACACGGCCAGCACCCAGTCTGACGGATTGGCAAAAGTACCGTCTCCAAGCCGACCGCTGGTATTGTCGCCTGCCATGTAAAGCAGGCCATCGGTACTGAGCAGCGCGCTGGCTTGTTGTCCTGCCGCTATGCCTTGGAACGGACCATAACTGGTGACCGGCCCTGAGACCGAGCCCATCGCGCGACCGCCCAGTTCATTGGTTCCCCAGGTTTGCCCCCAGCCCCAGACCGAACCATCAGAGCGCATTGCCAGGGTATGGGTGCCAGCAGAAATCTCGACCACATCCGTCAGGCCGGGCACTGGCTGGGGACTGAGCCGATTGAACTCGCTCCACGAGCCGTCCCCCAGCGCACCCCAATTTCCAAAACCCCAGGCCATGACGGTGCCGTCGCGCTTGAGCGCAAAGCTGCGAGCCCACCCTGCTGCAACCGCTTTTACACCACTCAGCCCCGGAACCTGTATCGGAACCAGGCTGGCGGTGGTGGTCCCATTGCCCAGTTGCCCGTTGTCGTTGCCGCCCCAGGCCCATACGGTGCCATCCTGTCGCACGGCCAGCGCGTGAAAGGTATGTGCGGCAATGGCCGTCACGTTGGTCAGACCTGGTACGGCCGTTGGCGTGTTGCTGAAGTCGCCGCTTCGGCCATTGCCCAACTGCCCGGAGAAGTTATTGCCCCAGGCCCACACGGTGCCATCTTTCTTCAGGGCCATCGAGGTCCAGTTGGCCCCAAGCGCCAGGGCCTGAACATCCTCAAGACCAGCAAGCGGCACGGGTGACGACCGATTGGAACCAGTTCCGTCTCCCAGTTGTCCGTGGGCATTGAGCCCCCAGGCCCAGACCCTGCCACGGCCATCGAGTGCAAAACTGGAGCCTTCTTCCCCCGTGCTCACCTGAACAATGTTCGACAAACCAGGTACCACACTGGCAATGGTGTTGGACATCACAGTGCCCCGACCCAGCTGACCATGGGCATCATCGCCCCAGGCCCACACAATGCCACTGGCGTCCAGTGCCAGCGCGTGGCTATCTCCGGCAGTGACTGCCACCATGTTGGCAAGCCCGACCACTGGAAGAAAGTCGGCCTGCCAGTCCCATCCACCGCTGGGCGCCACTCCGTTGCCCAACTGGCCGGAGTTGTTCAAGCCCGATGCGAGCACCTGGCCATCCTCCTTGAGCAGCAGGCTGAAGAACGGTGACGAGGCCAGGGCTTTCAACCGGCCCAACACCGCTTGCTTTTCCGGCACCAAACCCGGCGTCCATTGCCACCAGGTGGTGCGGTCCGATTGGAGTGCCTGCAACCTGCCGCCCCACTCGCCGCCAAAATTCCTGCCCAGCGCGGCAGCATCGGCAATGCCAACAGACTGCAACGGCACCAGATTGGCAGGCTTGCCTGACCATGTGGTGTAACCCCACTCCCACACGGTTCCGTCGCGCCTCAAGGCAGCGGTTCCGTTGATCGCAACCACATCGGTCAAGCCCGACACCTGCACCGGTGTTGCCCTATCCAACTGCGTGCCATCACCCAGGCCGCCCTGTGCATTGGCGCCCCAGCCCCAGACTGTGCCGTCGCGTTTCAGGGCGAAGGTCTGATTTGCGTAGCATGCAATCGCGGTGACATCAGTCAGCCCTTCCACGGGCCCAGGCGCTGAATTCACGACCAGGGGTCCATGCCCGGTCTGTCCGTGCCAGTTATTGCCCCAGGCCCAAACGGTGCCATCGCGTCTGAGCACCGCCGAATGCCATCCCCCGGCGCAAATGTCGCTGGCCTGATCAACACCGCCCAACTGTATCGGAGTGGGGCGGTCAACCGTCGTTCCGTCACCCAGCTTGCCAAATTGTTCATTGCTGCCCCAGGCCCATACCGTGCCGTCCGCGCGCACCGCCAGCGAGTGGCCCGAGCCGGCAGCCACGGCCTTGATCTGGGACAGGCCGCCAACCTTGACAGGTACCGGCGAGAGAAGCGCGCGCCCAAGTCCTAACTGGCCATAGGTGTCGGCACCCCATGTCAACACGGTGCCGTCGGAACGCACAGCCAGCGCATGGCTCGCACCCATGGCCACCATGGGTTGCGCTGCATGGGTGGCGCCCGCAGCCAGCAACCCGATGGCAAAGCCAATCAAAGCGTCAAGCCACAAATTGCCATCTCGTCGATGAGCCTTTTCGTTGCCAGGAGTTCGGGTCCAAACGGTATGAACTTTCAGGCGCCTCATGGAAGCTCTCCAGTGCTAAAAGTCTGCCCGCGTGAGCTGTCATTGCCTACCTGGTCCGACGCAATCATGTGGGTCTATGGTGGCAGCGGGAGCAAGCGCGGATCTATAAAGTATTCTAGCGAGCGCACATGTTGGCATCTGTGGCGGCGGGATGTGTCAATGACGATGGACTGCTTCCCCCGCAACGCTGCTGACAGCCGATTGGACAAAGTGGAATTCGAGGGCGAATGACATCGAGTTTTTTTGCACTGCCAACAACCGGCAGCTTCTGGCGAAAACGAAGGTCGGCTTCGAAAATCCGAAGAAAATTCTCTGATTTGGGTGAGCAGTCGGAATGCGTCTTTGGCCGGTAGCCACATTTCTTGGAAGTCGGCAGTGGAGAAATGCCTACACCGGCACTGGGGCGATATCGATCGGTCGGTAGTGTGCTCTATTGGGCTATCGTTCCCGACGACTTACCCCTCCACATTCGTTTGACGGTCACATTGCCCACTTTCAATAGGCGAAAGGTGTCATCAATGCGAAGCGCATCAATGGTATCCATGACTGGCCGGATTCTGATGACCGTTGCAACACTCATCTACGGAATCGTCCCTCTGTTCGTAGATTTGACAGAGACTCACGTTTTCCACCCGGACTTGACACCGCACTCCCGCATGCACATGGTCTGGCTATTGGGGACAAACTCAAGCTTGGCTGTAATGGCGCTTTTCTTACTCTGGCTGTTCAAGGAAGATCGCGCGTTTGGAATTCGGCTGGCAGGAGCGTTGGGGCTATGCGTTTATGGCGGCTCGCTCAGCGTCAAGGGAGCAGTACCGCCTATTTTGGGTATGGATGCGAATATCGTCGGCTTTTCACCAGGGCTTCTTGTGCTGACAGTCGGTTGGGCTCGTGCTCGTTTCAGGAGCGCCTGATCGGCAGTCGAGGGGAGCTTCGCGATAAGGTCGCTCGCCCCCTCACTTCGTTAGGCCATACAGGGGAGTCCGTTGCGTTGATCGATGCCGTGTTTGAAACCGAGCGCCTTGTGGTGCGACGCTGGCGCGATTCGGAACTGCTGAACCTGATGGCGGTTTATGGCGATGAAGACGCCATGAAGTGGGTTGGAGTAGGCCAGCCCATCGCCAAGGCTGAGTGCGAGGAGTGGCTACTAGTCACAAACCGAAACTTCCCGAAGCGTGGGTACGGCATGTTCGCCATGGAGTTGAGGTCTGCACCATACGGCGCGCAGACCGCCGTTGTGGGACAACTGTGATTCGCAAACGGTTAACGGTGTCGAAATCGAGCCGGACTGGGACCTGGCAGCTTAACTCGCGTCGGCCTGCAAGGTGCCCCCGTCTGTCAACTGGTGAGGAATAGAGACCGCGATTTCGCGAGCGCTGTGGGTCAAGCTGCGTCTGCCACTTCCGAGAACCCGACGTGCCGAAAACCCTCTGGTCATTGGCCAACTACGACCGATCAAATAGCGCAGATCAAAGGCGTTTGGTGGCCCCAAACCCGTGCAACACCAGGCCTCATGCGGTTGAGTTTCCGCGGAACTTGAGCCACAGGCCGCGCAGGGGCACGCCGCTTGCGTTCACTCAGGTCGGCGCATGTCGCCGCTACACTGAATCGGAACCCGCGGTTTTAATCCACCGGAGCCTGCACTTGATCGAACAAAGCCTGACCCTTCCCTGTGGCCATTCCGTCGTCAACCGTCTGTGCAAGTCCGCCATGACGGAAGGGCTGGCCGACGCGCAAGACAACGCCACAGAGGCGCACCAGCGTCTGTACAGCACTTGGGCGCGCGGTGGGACGGCAATCCTGATGAGCGGCAACATCATGATCGACCGGCGCTACCTGGAGCGATCCGGCAACGTGGTGGCCGAGGGCGATTCAGGCCTGCCCCAGCTGCGCGCCTGGGCCCAGACGGTACATGACGGTGGCAGCCAGTTGTGGGCACAGATCAGCCACCCCGGCCGCCAGTGCCCGCGGCTGGTAAACCTGACGCCGCTGGCGCCCTCCGAGGTGCAGCTGAGCATGGGCGGCAATTTCGGCAAGCCGCGTGCAGCGACCGAAGCCGACATCCAGGACGTCATCCAGCGCTTCGCCAACACCGCCGCGCTCTTGCGGGAGGCTGGCTTCGACGGCGTGCAGATCCATTCGGCGCATGGCTACCTGCTGTCGCAGTTTTTGTCGCCACGCACCAACCAGCGGCACGACCGCTGGGGTGGTTCGCTGGAGAACCGGGCCAGCCTGCTGCGCGAGGTTATCCGCGCGGTCAGGGAGCGCGTCGGGCTCGGGTATCCGGTTTCCGTCAAGCTGAATTCGTCTGACTTCGTGAAGGGCGGCTTCACGCTGGAGGAAAGTATCCAGGTCGTGCAGTGGCTCAACGATGCGGGCGTCGATCTGCTGGAAGTTTCCGGCGGCACCTACGAGCAGCTTGAGTTCTTCAAGCCCCAGGCCGTGGCGGAGATTCGCGACAGCACGCGCGAGCGCGAGGCGATGTTTCTGGAATACGCCAAGTCCATCAAAGCCGTGGCGCGCATGCCGATCATGGTGACGGGCGGTTTTCGGACCCTCGCCGGCATGGAGGCGGCGCTGGCGGGCGGCCACACCGACATGATCGGCTTGGCGCGGCCGTTTTGCCTGGACCCGGATTTTCCGGCGCGGATGTTGTCCGGTCAGATGGCCCGCCTGCCCGTGCCGGAAGACCGCCTGGTGCTGGGCAAGGGCTATTGGGGTCCCAACAGCACCTCAAGCGTCATGCGCGCCCTGAACAACCAGGCGCAGGCGGGCTGGTACTACCACCAGATCGAGCGCCTGGGCGCCGGTCTGCCTCCCGA
>CAZMXB010000274.1:0-6862 GCA_964569855.1 uncultured Rhodoferax sp. | reverse complement strand
ATCGACTCGCTGGACTCCCACACGGCGTTCCTGTTCGACAAGATCAACTTCCTGATGGATGCCACGGTCGGTTTCATCAATATCAACCAGAACAAGATCATCAAGATCTTCTCGGTGGCCAGCGTTGCCTTGCTGCCCCCTACCCTGATCGCCAGCTTGTACGGCATGAACTTCAAGTTCATGCCCGAGTTGGAGTGGTCGCTGGGCTATCCGTACGCGCTGACATTGATGGTGGCGAGTGCGCTGGTGCCGATGTGGTACTTCCGCAAGCGCGGCTGGTTGAAATAGGGATCCACCCTACCTGCATCCATGCGCGTTGACGGCCGTCCCTACCGCACTATCTGGCTCAAGCCGGATGATCCCTGCGTCGTCCAGGTGATTGACCAGACCCAACTGCCGCACGCGTTTGCCATCGTGGACCTGCGATCGGCAGCAGACGCCTGCGTGGCCATTCGGGACATGACCGTGCGTGGCGCCGGCCTGATTGGTGCCTGCGCGGCCTATGGCATGTACCTGGCGGCGCTGGAAGCGCCGGACAGCGATTTCCATGCAGCCATGGCACGCGCAGGAGCCGCGCTCAAGGCGACACGCCCGACAGCCGCCAACCTGGCCTGGGCCGTTGACCGCGTACTGACTACGGTTGGTGTCAGCGGCACGCCCGAGCAGCAGCGGGCCCTCGCCCGGGATGCGGCCGAAACGATCGCCAACGAAGACGTGGAGCATTGCCGGCGCATCGGTGTCCACGGGCTGCCCTTGATCAAATCCCTGGCACAACGCAAGCAGGGTCAGGTTGTCAATATCCTGACCCACTGCAATGCCGGCTGGCTGGCATTTGTGGACATCGGGTCTGCCACGGCACCGATATACGCTGCCCATGATGCGGGTATTGCCCTGCACGTCTGGGTCGATGAAACCCGCCCCCGCAATCAGGGAGCCGGCCTGACCGCCTGGGAGTTGGGCCAACACGGTGTGCCGCACACTCTGATTGCGGACAACGCTGGCGGTCATCTGATGCAGCATGGCATGGTGGACATGGTGATCACTGGTGCGGATAGGGTGACCCGCAACGGGGATGCCGCCAACAAGATCGGCACCTACCTGAAGGCATTGGCCGCCCGCGACAACAGCATTCCCATGTACGTCGCCTTGCCATCATCCACGTTTGATTTTTCGCTGCGGGATGGCGTCTCGAATATCCCGATCGAAGAGCGGGATGCCAGCGAGGTGCGTTTCATGGCGGGGCAGACCGCACACGGCAAGGTCGAATCCGTGCGCATTTGCCCACCCACCACACCGGCGCGAAATTGGGGATTTGATGTGACGCCCGCCCGCCTGATCACCCAACTGATTTGCGAACGCGGCATCTGCGCAGCGAACGAGGAGGCCATCCTGTCGCTGTATCCGGAGCACCGCTGCATGGACGCGCCCATCGACGACGGCTACATCAAGTACACCAGCACGCGACGCGACGGCAGGGTGCCGCCGTCCGCCACACTGGATGCACTGAACCGCGCCCGCACGACGTTGTTTGATCTGGGCCTGATTGGTGTCTACGACAACGGTGTGGGCTATGGCAACCTCAGCGTTCGCGTCACCGATGACAACCAGTTCGTCATCACCGCCAGCGCCACTGGGGCTCACCGTGAATTGCAACTGGAACAGTTTTGCCTGGTCGAATCGTTTTCCATCGAGAATAACCACGTGCAATCCATGGGGCGACTGCCCGCGTCGTCCGAGTCCATGACGCATGGCGCCATCTACGCTGCCCATCCCGGTGTGCATTGCATCATCCATGTGCACAGCCGCGTCCTGTTTGACCACCTGCTGCAAACCGGCGATCCAGCAACGCCTGCCGATGTCCCCTACGGAACGCCGACCATGGCCCATAGTGTGGCACAACTGGTGACACGGCGACCGCATCTACCCACCGTGTTTGCCATGGCCGGCCACGACGAAGGCGTAGTCGCCTACGGTGCTGACACGCCATCAACCCTGGATGCGCTGTGCGCATTGCATCAAAGGATATCGACACCATGACCCGAATTGGCATCATCGGCGGCAGCGGCCTGGACAATCCGGACATTCTGGAGGGTGCACGCGACAGCGCTGTCACTACCCGCTGGGGGAGCCCGTCTGCACCGCCGCAGATTGGCAGGATAGCGGGTGTGGAGGTTGTGTTGCTGGGGCGCCATGGCCGTGAGCACACAATTCCCCCCAGCCAAGTCAACTACCGCGCCAACATTCAGGCACTGCAAGACGCCGGTTGCACCCATATCCTGGCCACGACGGCTGTGGGTTCTCTGCGGAACGAGATTGGTCGCGGCGACCTGGTCATCTTGGACCAGTTCATCGACTTCACCAAGCAACGCGCCATGAGTTTCCATGAGCGTTTCGAGCCGCACCAGCCGATCCACACACCGATGGCCGATCCATTCAATCCGGCTCTGCGCTCCATCCTGATCTCGGTGTGTGAACAGCATGGCTTTGCCTTCCATCCAGCCGGTACCGTTGTCACGATTGAAGGCCCGCGCTTCTCCACGCGGGCCGAGTCCCACATGTTCCGCGCCTGGGGTGCCGATGTCATCAATATGTCGGTAGCAACCGAGGCCGCCCTGGCCAACGAGGTCGGCATTCCCTACGCCGCCGTGGCCATGTGCACCGACTACGATTGCTGGAAGACCGACGAAGATCCGGTCAGTTGGGATGCCATTCTGACGGTGTTCAACAGCAACGCCCGGAAGGTCACCACGCTACTGTGTGATGCAATTCCGGTAGTGGCCAGCATGCGCCCATGAAGAAGCGGCCCTTGGGCCGCTTTGCCATAGCAATTCAAATGCCTATTTGTCGCGCAATTCCCTGCGCAGTATCTTCCCAACCGGGGTCTTGGGCAACTCGCCACGGAACTCGATCACCTTGGGCTGCTTGTAGCCCGTGAGGTTCTCCTTGCAATAGGCCCGTACGGCTGCCTCGGTGATGTTGGGGTCTTTTTTGACAATCACCAGCTTGACTGCCTCACCGGATTTCGCATCGGTCACACCGACGCAGGCGCATTCCATAATGCCCGGCATCTGTGCTACGACGTCTTCCAGTTCAGTGGGAAATACATTGAAACCACTGACCAGAATCATGTCTTTCTTGCGATCAACGATTTTGAAGAAACCTTGCTCGTCCACGACACCGACATCCCCAGTTTTGAAGTAGCCATCAGGCGTCATCACTTTCGCCGTTTCATCGGGTCGCTGCCAGTACCCGGCCATAACCTGCGGGCCTTTGATGGCGATCTCGCCAGATTGACCGTGAACGACCTCGTTGCCGTCGTCGTCCAACAACTTCATATAGGTATTGGGAAGGGGTACACCAATAGTACCCGTGTACTCTTTGGCGGTGACCACGTTGCAACTGGCCGACGGCGAGGTCTCACTTAGCCCGTAGCCCTCACAAATGGGGCAGCCGGTCTTCTCAAACCACAACTTCGCCACACCACTCTGAACCGCTGTTCCTCCCCCAACAGATACTTTGAGATGGCTCCAGTCCACGGTATTGAAATCCGGGTGATTGGCCAAGCCGTTGAACAAAGTATTCACCGCTGGAAACGAGTGAATGACGTGTTTCCTCAGTTCCTTGAGGACTCCCGGTATGTCCCTGGGGTTTGGAATCAGGATCAACTTGCCGCCCATGCGCATTGACAACATCATTCCGACGGTGAAAGCGAAAATATGGTACAGCGGCAGCGCGCACACGCCCGTTGGTTGCTCGTTGGCGGGTACCAGTTTCATCACAGGCCCGTTCCATACCTCGGACTGCAAAACATTCGCGATCAAATTGCGATGCAACAGAACCGCCCCTTTGGATACACCGGTGGTGCCCCCCGTGTACTGCAATACAGCAACATCGTCAGCCCTGATATCCGGCTTCTTGAACGGTGCCTTGGTTCCAGTTGCAATTGCCGCGTTAAATCGCACTGCGCCGGGCAGGTTGTAGGCCGGCACCATCTTCTTTACATTGCGCACCACATAGTTGACCAACGCGCCTTTGACCAGTCCGAGTTGGTCCCCCATCGCACACAAAACGACATGTTTGACAGGTGTGGCAGACAGACATTTTTCCAATGTCGTCGCGAAGTTTTCGACAATGACAATCGCTTTGGCGCCCGAGTCTTTGAGTTGATGCTGCAGTTCCCTCGGTGTGTACAAAGGATTGACATTCACCACCACAAATCCGGCCCTCAATATGCCAGCTACTGCGACAGGGTACTGCGGCACATTGGGCATCATGATCGCAACGCGGTCACCTTTTGCCAACCCCAAGTTCTGCAAGTATGCGGCAAAGGCCTGGCTTAAGCTGTCGGTCTGCGCGTAACTGATGTCCTTGCCCATAAAGCTATAGGCGACCCGGTCTGCATATTTTGCAAAGCTTTCCTCCAGTAGGGCGACCAGCGAGGGATACACAGAAACGTTGATGTCGGCCGCTACGCCCTCGGGGTAACTACTGAGCCAAATGCGGTCTGTCATGCTTGCCTATTCCAACAGTGAAGTAACCGGTTATTCTGCCTGCGATTGCCGAACGGCAGCACTTGCGATTCTCTTGGTGTTTTCCCTAGGCGCAAAGTCTAAGATTTCAAGGCCGCCAAAACCTCGACCAGCATTTTCTTGGCATCTCCGAATAACATGCGGTTGTTGTCTTTGTAGAACAACGGGTTGTCCACACCCGCGTAACCCGAGGCCATGCTGCGCTTCATCACGATTGAGGTCTTGGCCTTCCAGACTTCGAGCACCGGCATGCCGGCAATCGGGCTGTTCGGGTCGTCCTGAGCGCCAGGGTTCACAATATCGTTAGCGCCAATCACCATGACCAGGTCGGTCTTGGGGAAGTCATCGTTCAACTCGTCCATCTCAAACACGATGTCATAGGGCACCTTGGCTTCGGCAAGCAGCACATTCATGTGCCCGGGCATACGACCCGCAACTGGGTGAATGCCAAATCGGACATTTACTCCCTTATCACGCAGCAGCTTGGTAATCTCGTAGACGGTGTGCTGTGCCTGAGCGACCGCCATGCCGTAGCCAGGAACGATGATCATGCTCTTGGCTTCGCGCATCAATTCGGCCGTTTCCAACGCAAGAATTGGGAATACCTCGCCGGCGGGTTGCGTCGGGCCACCGGCGGGCGCGGGCGCGGCACTGGCGGTACCAAAACCACCGGCGATCACGCTGATGAAACTGCGCGCCATGGCTTTACACATGATGTACGACAGAATCGCGCCGCTGGAGCCCACCAGCGCACCCGTGACGATCAGTAAATCGTTGGAGAGCATGAAACCGGTGGCGGCTGCGGCCCAACCAGAGTAGCTGTTCAGCATGGAGACCACCACTGGCATGTCTGCACCACCAATAGCCATCACCATATGAATACCAAATAACAACGCGATCACGGTCATTACGATCAGCGGCAACATGCCGTCCTCGATCGTGTGGGCATTCATGAATTCACGACCGAACCAGATCACAACCAACAGGCCCAAAAGGTTGATCCAGTGGCGGCCCGGCAGCAACAGGGGATTACCGCCAATACGGCCCGAGAGTTTGCCAAACGCAACAATGGATCCAGAGAAAGTGACTGCACCAATCAGAATGCCAATGTAAATTTCCATTTCATGGATGGACTTGGCTGCACCCTCAAAGCTTTTGGAGGCCTCCGGGTCAATGAACGTGGAAAACCCCACCAACATCGCTGCCAGACCGACCATGCTGTGCATCAACGCTACCAGCTCGGGCATCTGTGTCATCTGCACCGTGCGCGCCGCATAAAGGCCAATTGCTCCGCCAATCACCATGGCCCCGATAATCCAAGGGATACCGGCTCCGGTCACCTGTGGTCCAAAGATGGTCGCCAGCACGGCAATGGTCATGCCGATCATGCCGTAAAGGTTGCCACGTAGCGCGGTTTCCTGGTTGGACAGACCGCCCAGACTCAGGATGAAAAGAATCGTCGCGCCGATATAGGAAACGGTTGCAAGTTCTGAAGTAAACATGTGCTGCCTCTTTTATTTGCGGAACATGGCCAGCATGCGCTGGGTGACGGCAAAGCCGCCGAACATATTGATGGCAGTGAGCACGATGCCTGCCCCAGCCACCCAAGTAATGAGGCTGTCCGGTCGATTGGCGGCACCAACAATGGGCGAAATCTGCACCAAGGCACCGATGGCGATAATGCTGCTGATGGCATTGGTCACACTCATCAGAGGTGTATGCAACGCCGGTTTGACGTTCCATACCACCATGTAGCCTACGAAACAGGCCAGCACAAAAACGGTGAAGTGCGAAAGAAAGGCCGGTGGTGCGCTCCTGCCAACGAGCCAGAACAGCGCCGCTGCGACACCGAACATGATCGCCAGCTTATTACCGGCCATAGGCTCACTGTCTCCACCGCCATGCCCGTGACCGCCTTTCTTCGCCGTGGGTGCTGCTACAGGCTTCGCAGGAGCAGTAGCGGCAGCAGGTAATTTGGGTGCAGGCGCTGGCCAGGTAATGCCGCCGTCTTTGACCACAGTCAGGCCACGGATGGCATCGTCTTCCATGTTGACGTTGATGACGCCGTCCTTGGTTTTGCACAATTCCTCGGTCAGGCGGAACAGGTTGGTGGCGTACAGCGTCGATGACTGCTTGGCCAGACGCGAGGCCAGATCGGTGTAGCCCACGATGGTCACACCATGTTTGACGACGGACAGACCGGGTTCAGTCAGCTCGCAGTTACCCCCCCGCTCAGCAGCCATGTCAATAATGACTGCGCCGGGCTTCATTTGCGTGACAACATCGGCCGCAATTAAACGGGGCGCAGCGCGACCGGGAATGGGCAGACCTTT
>CAZMXB010000273.1:6130-6941 GCA_964569855.1 uncultured Rhodoferax sp. | reverse complement strand
AGGGCCAATGCGGTGGCATGGGCGAGGGCGCTTTTTGGGAATTGTTGCGGCATGGTGAGAGGTTTCAGAGGTCGGGTGGGCTTGAGGCGTTAAGGATAGCCCGGTTTGGGTGCTGGTTCTGTTGCGCTGGGGTGTTTGTGAGCCATTGGTTCAAGGCTTCTTCGGCGTCTTCCAATTCTTCTTTGCGGCGCCAGTAGCCGTGCTTCTCGATCAGGCGGCGGGCTTCGCGCAGGTCATCCAATGGGCCGCGCGGGGTGTTGTCGTCGTTTGTGTTCCAGGGGTAGTGGGCGTCGCGAAAGAACAACCGGGCGCGGTGCAGATGGATGTCGGTCATGTGCAGCGGCATGGGGCCGCGCTCTGCCACTTCCCAGGCTTCGTCGAGGTCGGTTTGGGCGCTGTCGGGGCCGGTTGCGCGGCCTTGCAGGTGGCGGAGCCAGGCGCGGGTGAGTAGGGCGAGGGGGACGTACCGTTGCTGACTACCGCTGCGCAAACTGTCCACTGCTTGGAGGAGTTCGGCAGCAATGTGTCCGTCTTCGGCCCAAGCGGGTGCGTCCGGGCTAAGAGATTCGGTTCTCAAAACGGCGGCGTACAGTGCGGTCTTGCCAAGTGTAAGGTGGCCCAATCCGATATCTAGGAGTATGTTTTCGCGCTCACCTATTTGAAGTGACTTCCTCGCGCGCCACTCAACACCATCCAGTGACTTGAAATGCGACGACGGGTTGCCGCTGTGCCAGCACGCGCGCCATGTATCCCGTTCAGGCTGCGCTAAAAGTAGGTCGGTAAACAGGAAACCTCGCCAAGAATACAGCAA
>CAZMXB010000273.1:5223-6120 GCA_964569855.1 uncultured Rhodoferax sp. | reverse complement strand
ACGTCAGCGTGTTCAATGATCGCAATTTGGGGGCTGGCTGCATCTTTGCCTGCATAACCTCTGCATCGAGAAATAGCTGCTGCGCTTGGTCTCGATAGCCCGCCTGGTGAAAAATGTCGGCATGGTTCGCGCGCGCGACTATGTTCCGGAATGTGTCACCGCTGAGCTCGGCGTAGGCCACGGATTGGGCCGCGTCCCGCAGCGCAGAACAAGCTTCGTCGCCATCAATGTAGCCGAGCGCCAGCTCTAGTTGACTCAAGTTGCAGGCACCGAAAGTTGCGTTTTTCCAGTCCTGTTGCTTCACGCGCATCGCCAGACCGGCACGCATCGGATCCAGTGCGTTGCCGAGTCGGCCCAAGGCGTGTAGGCTGCGGGCGACCGCACTGAGCAGCCAGGCATGGTGGCCTTCAGTGAGCTCGGATGCAACGCAGCTCCACTGCGTTGTAAAAAAATAGGAGAGTGCGCCCAAGTCAGAGCTGATGCAGCCAAGTTTTCTGCCACTGTAGAACTCGTTCCCTCGATCGCTACCTTTTTGAATGCGGGTGCCGTAAACGTCGTCACAGGCCCGCCGCGTCAGCCCCGCCTGGCAGCCATGCGCCACGGCCTGGTAAAGCGGCTGCAAATCTTCCAGGCTGGGATTCTTGCCTTCCTTGGTGCTGGCGCACAGGTATTCATAGACCCGCCGATGCGCGGCGCGCCAGGCTTGCGGCTGTTGTTCCTTCAACGACTTGCCAAAGTATTCACGCACCAGCGGATGGGCATCCAGCGACAGCAGCACTCCGGTGGCGCTGCGGTTCACGCTGATCAGCTTTGCCGCTTCCAGCCGTGCGTAGTCAACGTTGCGCTGTGCCTCGGTGATAGTGGCAAAAGCTTCGGTCAGGCCCGTAATTGAGGGGT
>CAZMXB010000273.1:0-5203 GCA_964569855.1 uncultured Rhodoferax sp. | reverse complement strand
GAGCACGGCAAGGGCGCGCTGGCCGCGCTTGGCCTCTTTGGCGTTCTTGTCGGGGCTGGCAAACCATTGCACGTAGGCGTCCATCACGCGAAAGGCGTGGCCGCCTTGTGCTTCGGAGTCCGCTTCCTCCAGCTTGACCTTGTCGCGTTTGCGCACGTCGCCGCCATGCGCGTCGCGCAGGTAGCTGCCCAGCAGGTTCAGGCTCAGGGCGTGGCCGCGCACGTCGTGCACCAGGGCGGCCAGCTCGGGCGCGCTGCCGTGTACGCCCAGGGACTGCAGCAGTTGCACGCCAGCCGCCTGACTCAGGCGCAGCAGGTGATGCTCCAGCACGGTGGTTTGCAGGTAGTTGCGCAGGTCGGCAACGGCGTGGCGTGTGGTCAGCACGCACAAGCCCTGGCTGTTGACGGCCAAGGCCTTGAGTAGCACCGACATGGCGCCATCGCGCAACTCGCCGGGGGTGGGCGACGTGGGGGCGTACTGCAGTGGCTCCAGCCCGTCCAGAATCAGCAGCGTGCGCGGCTTGCCCACCAGTTGGGCCAGCCGCCGGGCCTTGTCAAACGCGCTCTGGCTACCCTGCGCCATCTCGGCATCGCCAAAGAAGCGCAGGGCTTCGCCCAAGAACAAATCACTGGATGCGGCTGTTTGCTCGCGCGTGCCCTGGCTGTAGAACGACCAGGCAAACACCATGTTGCAGCCGCTCCAGCCAGTGTGCGCCAGCTGCGCTGCCCATTTGGCGACCAGCGAGGTCTTGCCTTCGCCGCCCATGGCGACCAGGGCAAGAACGCGGGGGCGCGAGGTTTCGGCGTTGACGGCCTGGCCCCAGGCATGGTCGAGCAAGCTGAGTTCAGCTTCCCGACCAATCAACTCTGCCGGGGCGTGCCGGTCAATGTGGGAGAGCTCGGCTTGGAATGCAGGCTGTGAAGTGGGCACCGAATCGCCATCGCTCCCGCGCAATTCAGCGATTTTTTCCTTCGCCTCTTGTATCTGCTTGGCCAGCGTAAATCTTTGCGCAGAGTCGGAAGCAATGGCTTCGTCCCCTTGAAGGAATGCCAGCCTCTCCATCCAAATGTCGAGCGCTTGGTTCATGGCTTCAGCTCGCTGCCAGCGCCTGAATTTTGCTCCGCGCTTCTTCGATGAGGTGCTTCAATCGAAACTTCATCGCTGGGTCCGCACAAAGCGCGTCTTCGACCAAAAAGAATTCAAGCTTCTCGCGCCATATGACCACTGCGGGCGAACGCGCAGGTGTCGCGACCGGCACGGCCGTGGCGCCAACGCCGAAGGTCATGGGCATGGCCGTAGCGCGCGCCTTCACCTTCAGCACGCCAATGGGTCCGGGCTCGACGCCGGCCTGGTTCAGCAAGACGTCATACAGGGCCAGATAGCTCTCTTCGGCGTTGAGCAGGTAATGCGTTGTTAAGCGAAGCGGCTCGGGGATGTGGTCCTCATCGGCGGCAGAGAACAACACCGGGACAAACTTGTTGGAGTTGCTGCGAGCGTCGTACAACGCCTGTGTGATGAATGCACCTTCCCAGTCCGCACCCTTGCCTTTGTTGGGCTCCTCCTGGCCGCGAAAGCGCCGGTAATACGTGGGGGTGCAGACCACCAAAACAAATTGCGCCGCGATCAGTTGATTGAGCATCCAGCGCGGCCAGCCTTCGGGTGGCGCGCCGTTCAGATACTGGTCAATGACGGTGGCAATGCCGTCGCTGCGCAAACGCTCGGAGAGTGCCAGCACTTGCCCGCGGTGTTCGGTGGAGTCGTGGCTGTAGCTGATGAAGACGGTGGGCTTGGTCATGGGGTGGGTCTTAAGATTTCAATATCGTGGGTGATATTGAAAAGTCGTTGAGCGGGGTTAGAGTCGAATTGTGAGTGCGAAAAATGCCGGAAGCCCTCGTCGAATATGGGGTTGCAGCTATCAAAAGCATTGCAAATCCCGGTGCTCATGACGCGCCACCGCCAGCGGGAGTGCTGTCCTGCCACTGGCGCAGGGCTTCCTCGGCGTCTTCCAGTTCTTCTTTGCGGCGGCCGTAGCCGTGTTTTTCGATCAGGTGGCGCGCTTCGCTCAAGTCGTCTGCCGGGCCTCGGTTGGTGCCGTTTTCGTGCTTGTCCCAGGGGTAATGGGCGTCGCGCATGAACAGCCGGGCGCGGTGCAGGTGGATGTCGGTCAGGAAAAGCGGCATGGGGCCCCGTTCGGCAATCTCCCAGGCTTCGTCCAGGTCGGATTGGGCGCTGTTGGGGCCGGTGGCGTGGCCTTGCAGGTGGCGTAGCCAAGCGCTGGTGAGCAGGGCACGGGGGAGTTGGTCTTGTTGTCCCGCGCGGCGCAGGCCGTCCACGGCTTGGTCTGTTTCAGGAGCGATGCGCCCGCTGGCGGCCCAGGCGGGTGCAACCAGGCTGAGGGTGCCGGCCTGCAACACCGCTGCGTACAGGGCGGTGCGGCCCAGGGTGAGGTGGTCCAGGGCGATGTCGAGCAGCCAGTTTTGAGTTGACACCCACTGCAGGGTCTGCGTTGCACGCCGTTCCACAGCGGTCAATGCTTCGGCAAGCGTTGTCGTGTCGCCAAGCGCAGCCTGCAAGCAGACCAGCCAGGCCGCACGTTCGGCCTGCGCCAGCAGCAAGTCGGCATACCGAAACCCCCCCACGGAATACAGCAGCGGGTAGCTGGGCTGATTCTTGGCTTGCATGTCTTCCGCCGCGCGGAACAGCCGTACCGCCTGGTCCTGCTGGCCGGCCTGGTGCAGGGCATCGGCATGGGTGGTGCGCTTGCTCATTTGTTGGAATGCGTCGCCGCTGCGGTCGGCGTAGTCCACCGCCTGCCCGGCAGCTTGCAGGGCCGCGCTGGGGCCGCCGCCGTCGATGTGGCCCAGCGTCAGCGCCAGCTCGCTTAGGTTGCTGGCAGAACGGGCGGCTTGTTCCCAGTTCTCCTGCTGCACGCGCATCTGCAGACCGGCCTGCATCGGCTCCAGCGCCTCGCCCAGCCGCCCCAAGGCGCGCAGACTAAAGGCTGCTTCGTTCAGCAGCCAGGCCTGGGTGGCCTCACGCAACGCGGGCGCGAGCCGGCTCCACGGCTGCTCAAAAAAGCAGGCCACGGCCCCCAGCTCAGAGCCGAAGGCGCCTAGTTTTGCAGTGCTGTAGGCCTCGCCCTGGCGGCAGATGCGGGTGTAGTAAACCTCGTCACTGGCCCGCTGCGCCAGCCCGGCTTGGCAGCCATGCGCCACGGCCTGGTAGAGCGGTTGCAGGTCTTTCAGGCTGGGTTGTTTACCTTCCTGGGTGGTGGCGGACAGATGTTCAAACAGCCGCCGGTGGCCAGCGCGCCAGGCTTCGGGCTGTTGGGTTTTGAGTTGTGTGGCGAAGTACTCGCGCAACAGGGGGTGGGCATCCACCGCAGCGGCATCGCTGACCGTGCTGGCTGCGAGCGGCTCGACCAGTCCGCATTCTTCCAGCTCTGACAGGGTGGTGTTCCACTCTTCCAGGCTCATGCCTTGCAGTGGCTCTGTCAGGTGGGGGATGACCGGGCTGGCGCGCAGGGCGTGCAGCAGGCTGGCACTGGCCGGGCGGTCAAACAGTCCCAACAGGCGCAACACCGCCAGTTGGCGCTGGCCCGCTACGCCGCCGCTGGCAAGCCAGCGTTCGTAGGCGGCCATGGTGGTAAAGGCGTGGCCGTAGCGCGCCGTTGCATCGCCCGCAGCCCTGGCATCGCCTGCAGCTTTGGTGTTGGTAACGTACTGGGCATCGGCCTGGGTGTAGTCGACCTCGCGCCAGCGCCGCACATCGCGCAGTGCGCGGTGGATGTAGCCGCCCAGCAGACGCAGCGTGAGCGCGTGGCCCTTGACGGCGCGACTGATCTCCTGGCGCTCGGCCTCGGTGCTGCGCACCTGGTGCACGCCCTTGGGCTTGGGCGGCTCCAGCAGGCGCCGCAGCAGGCTGGCGCCTGCGGCGTCGGACAACTGTGTCAGCTCCAACTCGGGTGCGCTGGTTTCTTCCCAGCGTGCTAGGTCGCGCACCGGCTCACGGGTGGTGACCACGCACAGGCCGGGGTTGCGCTGCGCCAAGCCCTTGAGCAGCACGGCCATGGCCTCGTCGCGCAAGTGCCCGGCCAGGGGGCCAGGCGGGTGCTGCAGCGGCTCCAGGCCGTCGAGCACCAGCAGGGCACGGTGGGCGCGCAGGTAGTCCAGCAAGTGGCTGGCCTTGTCGCGGCCAGAGGCGGCGCTGTTGGCCAGTGCGCGGCCAGCCTCGCCGCCAAAGAAGCCCAACGCCTCGGCGATGAACGCATCCGATGACGCCGATGTTTGGTCGCGCGTGCCCTGGCTGTAGAAGGACCAATCGAAATAGCTCGCGCCATCAAAATCGCGCTCGCCCAGTGTGCGGGACCATTCGGCCACCAGCGACGTTTTGCCTTCGCCGCCAATGCCACGAATGATGATCACGCGCTGCGCCGGGTCGGCCCAGGCCTCGCCCAGCCGCGCCAGTTCGACCTCGCGCCCGACGAGTTTGTCGGCGGCGTGGGGTAGGCGGGAGTCGGCGTGCCGGGCTGCGGGGGCGGGCACGGCGGAGGCCGCGGAAGTTGCGGGTAGTGCGGGTAGGGCGGGCGCTATTGGCGCCGGAGCGGCAAAGCTCAGCGGTGTGCCTTGTGGGCGGAGTTTGGTCTTGGGGGTACCGACTGGCCCTGGCTGCACACCAGCCTGGCCGAGCAGGAAGTCGTACAGACTTTGGTAGTTGGCCTCAGAAGTGATTTCGTAATGGGTGCCGCCGCGCAGTGGCTCGGGAATGGATGTGTCATCGGCCGCTGATAGAAAGACGGGCACGAACTTGAGCGTGTTGCTGCGCGCCTCGTAAATCTCGTTGGTGATCAGGGCGCCTTCCCAATCCGCGCCCTTGCCCTTGCCGGGTTCCTCGTGCCCGCGAAAGCGACGGTAGTAGGTTGGGGTGCACACCACCAGCACAAAGCTTGCGGCGCCGAGTTGGTTGAGCATCCAGCGCGACCAGCCCTCGGTCGGCGCGCCGTTGATGTATTGGTCGAGGATCGTTTCCAGGCCGTCCTGGCGCAAGCGCTCGGAGAGTGCCAACACCCGCGCGCGGTGTGCATCGGAATCGTGGCTGTAGCTGATGAAAATCTTTTTGCTTGTCATTGTTATTCGCCTTGTCCGACTTGCAGCAAGTCGCCTCTTGCAACCCATTCTATGCAGGGGCGAGCGCGCGCCTAGCT
>CAZMXB010000272.1:5009-6947 GCA_964569855.1 uncultured Rhodoferax sp. | reverse complement strand
AAAACGGTACCTGATGTGGAAATCCTACGAAGGACGTACCTGGGTTGAACGAATTTCCCATATTGTGGAAGCTAATAACCAAGGATTGCTGTGGACGAAGATGTTCTCATTGGCAGGAATCTGAAGGGAATCACTGACAGGGAAGACTTTTCTATTGAGCAATGGCCTCACCCAGACCTGGGCACACTAGACCCAACAGAAATTGAGCGGTTCCTCAAACGCAAAGAAGCTGTCACGCTCTACTTGCAAGGCATCGCATACGCCGAGATATACGCAGCCACCGCTCACCAAGCGCGGCATCTGAATCGCTTGATCCGGGAGCGCTGCATGCATCTCCATCCTGACGGACGCATTTACGGCTGGAGAGGCTTGGTGCCAGGTGTTCATGTCGTTAAATACCAGCGGCACCTCAAAGTCCGCGCTACGGACAGCGGTCGGGGCACGGCAGGCGCCATGGCAAACCTGCTTCAAACGGAGCCGGACTTTACAAAGCTTCTCGAGAAGCAAATTCTCAAGACTTGTTCTGACCTCAAGTTGAGTGAGATCCGGCGCCCCCGGCATGCACTTTGGGCATGGTTCCTCAAAGAATTGCGCGTGCGCGGCTATGAAACACGCAACGAGTGGCCATTCACCGTGAAGTCGATGGGGTACATGTCCCTATGCCGGTACGCCGACGCCGTCCTGAGCGAGAACCCTTTGAAGGCGGCCCGTATTGTTGGTGGCCCCCAGTTGGAGAGGAAGATGGTGTCGGGAGACGGCATCAATCGTCCCGTGCACCAGCCCTATGGCCGCATTGAGATGGACGCCCACAAGCTGGATGGCCGCTTTGTCGTCATGATTCCCCAGCTCGACGGCGGCTGGAGTCCACGGCTGATCCATCGGCTCTGGGTCATCGTGCTGCTGGATGTGGCATCTCGGGCGGTGATTGGCTATTACTTGAGCCTGCGGGTGGAGGTCAACAAGGAGGACGTCATCGCTGCCATCAAGAGTGCCTTGGTCCGATGGTCGCGACGGGAACTGAGCTTTAGCGACCAGGCGTACTTTGAAGATGCGGCCCTGCCCAGTGGGCACCATGACCGCTACGTTGGATTGTGCTGGCAGGAAACCAGCGTTGATGGCGCTTTGGCCGAAACCTGTAAGACCGTCAAATCCAAATTGCTCGACGTCGTGGGCTCCTCTTTAATGGATCCCTCTGTTGGCTTTGCACAGCGCAGGAGCAAAGATGACAGGCCCTTCATCGAATCGTTTTTCAAGACTCTGGCCGCGCGCGGCTTGCACCGGATGTCCAACACGACGGGCGCCAAAGTCCAGGACAAACGCGGACGCGATCCAGCCAAGGTCGCGGTCATCAGTGAGTTTCAACTGGAATACGCCGCCGAGCTGCTGGATGTGCTCATCGCCAATTACAACGCCACGCCGCACAGCAGCCTGGGATATCGCTCACCATTGCAGATGTTGGACTTTCAAGCATCCATGGGCAAATTGCCGACCCGGTATGCGGACCCCAACGCGGTCCAAGGACTGCTGAGCGTTCGCAAGCTCTGCACCGTACGCGGCGGCTATCAGCAAGGCCGCCGGCCCTACGTGAATTTCCTGGGTGCCAGTTATTCCAATGAAGAACTCGCGCAGCGCCATGATCTGGTTGGCAAGCAGATCTGGGTCATCAACCACCTGGAAGATGATGCGCGCATTGCGCTGGCAACGACCAGGGACGGCCACCGTTTGGGCGTCTTGCGCGCCCACCCACCGTGGCACCGCACGCCACACAGCCTGAGCATCCGCAGCGCTATCAACGCCATGGTGCGCAACCGGCGCTTTGCGCTGGCCAATGGCGCTGACGCAGTATTGGTCTTTATGGACTTTGTGGAATCCAACGCGAATGGGAAGCTGCCCATCCACTGCAGCTACCTTGAACTCAAGAGACTCCTGCTCGAGCAT
>CAZMXB010000272.1:3619-4999 GCA_964569855.1 uncultured Rhodoferax sp. | reverse complement strand
CGATCCAGTGATGCTGAGGTGCAGGCGGCCAA
The DNA here is from genome assembly GCA_964569855.1 of uncultured Rhodoferax sp. Lineage (GTDB taxonomy): Bacteria > Pseudomonadota > Gammaproteobacteria > Burkholderiales > Burkholderiaceae_C > Allorhodoferax. Next base: position 4,967 of record CAZMXB010000272.1, on the reverse strand, counting down.
AGCCCGCATCGCAACCTCAGCTGCGGAGCGGCCGCTTGAGAACGTGTCGGATCGGAGTTTAGAGGTTGCCACTGCCAGCAAGGCAGTCGCAAAGTCCAAAGACAAATCACAAGTCAAGTCCAAAGTGGCTCTGCCTCCCATGCGCAAAGCGGCCAATTGAAGGGGTGACACCATGCGCAGCAACCTGCCACCCCATTTGAATCCCCAGCATCCAGTACTGCTGCAGGAATACGCGGTATTCACACCCCCGGTGCACGCCATGGCGCAAAAGATTGGTGACTGGATCGATCAGCGCCAACCGGGCGGCTACATCCATGGCCCCTCACGCTTTGGCAAATCCCGCGGGGTGAAGTGGCACATGAAGTCGATACTGGAAGATCGATTTGGAAAGCGCATTCCCTTGCAGATCTGGACCAGGCCACCGGACAGCCATGTCAGCGAGAGCGACTTCTGGGTCTCCCTGGGTCTGGCGGTTGGGTTTCGCTACGCACCCACCCGTGCCACCCGCGGTGACCGGCGCCGTCTGCTGATGGAGTTCTTGATCGCCACCGCAGCCGCCTGTGAAAGCAACTTCGTGGCCTTGTTAGTCGACGAAGCGCAGGCCATGACGTTTCGAGAATGGAACTGGCTGCTTGGGTTGCAAAACGCCATGGACTGGGAGGGCTATCGCCTGAGCGTATTCTCCATCGCCTCCCACCAGATGGACTACACCTATGAGTTGCTGGGCATGTCCGACCATGCCCATGTCGCCGCCCGCTTCTTGGTGGCGCACTGGCCGTTTCCCGGCATCACCAGCGTAGAGGAAATCGAGTTTGTCCTGAAAGGGTATGACGAGGCCTCCGAGTGGCCGCCGCAAAGCGGTATTTCCTATCTGGCCCACTTCGCACCGGACGCCTACGCCGGCGGTTGGCGCCTGGCGAATTGTGCCGGCGTCTTGTGGCAAGTCCTGAATTCCCTGCTGCCGGCGCACTACAAAGGAGATCCCGAGTTTCCTATGCAGCACATTGCCCGTGCAGTCGAAGAAGTCCTGGTAGATGTTTCGCGTGGCGAGGATTGGGAGACCGCAACATCACAAGCACGATGGATTGATGCCCTCGCACAAACGCAGTTCACGGACCACATGCGACTGATTTCAGCAGCGGTTCAGCGCAAACGCCCATCCCAGTCACACTGACGAACCTGAACACATGAGCGCAGATTCGCTGGACAACCTGGGACGCCACTGCAGACGCTCACGGGTCGTCTGGTACCCCGGGTCAACGCCACCCTATTCTTCGCTGTGGATGACCATCCAGCGCTTTCTCATGCTGAACCAACCGTCACGGACCGCCTTTGCTCGGGACTTCTT